>CAXUMS010000020.1:0-18411 GCA_964252165.1 uncultured Armatimonadaceae bacterium | reverse complement strand
CCGGTAAGCCCGTCAGGGTCGTCAAGGCGTTTTTGGCGCAGGAGCTGGGCGGAACGACGATTGCGTTTTTGCCGTCCGGTCGTGAATTCGCCACGACCGGCGGCTTCGACGGCGAGGTGCGGCTGTGGGACGCCGCGACCTTTGGGCGCGTTCGGACGATGACCTCGAAACAAGGACCGGCGAACCGTTATTATTACGCGGGAAAAGGCCCTGCCGCCCGCTTGATCTCGTACGTTATCGAAAAGGGCGAGATTCGCCGCAACGATGTTTTAACGGGCGCCGCGCTTCCCGCAATTAAGACCGGCGGCGAAACCGATGAGGCCGAGGCGGTCGCGTTTTCCCCTTCGGGCAAGTTGATGGCCTACACCATCAGCCTCAGCGCGAATAGCGAAATCCATATCGTGGACACCGCCACGGGTAAGGATGTCGCCGTGATGCCCGGCGACAAAAAAAGCCTGACGAGTTTATCGTTCTCGCCCGACGAGAACCGTATTGTCGGGGCGGGTAAGGTGGATAACAACCTGGTCGCGTGGGATATTAACACGGCCAAATCGGCTTTGAACCTTTTGCGCTTATCGCTGGATATGGAACCGCTTGCGGTTTCGTGGTCGCCGGACGGCAAGTACCTTGCGGTCAGCAACCACAAAACCATCCGGCTGGAATTGTGGGACGTTGCGACCGGTAAAAAGGTCCGCACGTTCTCCCCGCCGCCCGGCGAGGTCGAGGACGGGGCCGAGATCGCCGACTTTTTCGCGTGGTCGCCGGACAGCGCGCAACTCGTTTCCGCCAATATCTTCGGCGATCTGGCGACGTGGAATGTCGCGACCGGCAAGGAAATCCGGCGCATCTACGCCCACAAGGGCTGGCTTTTATCGCTCGCCGTGTCGCCGGACGGTAAGTTTATCGCCTCGGGCGGCGTGGACCGCGTGCTAAAATTCTGGGGGCTTGCGGACGGCAAACAGCGCGCCATGCGGTTCGCCGTGACCGACACCGACTGGGCCGTGGTCACACCGGAGGGGCGCTTCGACGGAACCGAGCAAGGGGTTAAGCAAATCCATTACGTCCGCGCGAACCGGCCCATCCCGCTGGAATCGTTTTTCGAGCGGTTCTTCACGCCGCATTTGCTCGCGCAGGTGTTGACCGGGGCCAAGCCCGTCTTGCCCACGCCCGCGCCGGTCGCCGACATCAAACTGCCGCCGCGCGTCGAGATCGTCTCGCCCAAGCCCGGAGCGCAATCCGTCCTCGCCGATGTGACCGTAAACGTCGAGGTGACGGATCAGGGCGGCGGGATCGCGGAAACGCTCCTTTACCAGAACGGCAAACTTGTCAATCGGGATACGCGCGCCCTGGTCAAGGTGGACAATAAAACCGGCGCATTCACCAAAACGTTCGCGGTCACGCTTCTGCCTGGCGTTAATGTTCTGCGCGCGACCGCGTTTAACCGGGACCGGACGGAATCCGCGCCGTCCGAGGTGATCGTGAACCTTGCGGGAAGCGCTGCCGAGGTCGCCGATGCGGACCTTTACATTGTCGCGGTCGGCATCAACGGCTACACCAACCCCAAGTACCGCCTGACGTACGCGACCCCGGACGCGCAGGCGTTCACCGAGGCCGTGGAAGCGTCGGGCAAGAATATCTTCCGGCATATCGTGAAAACCGAGGTGTTCGACGAGAATGCGACCCGGGCCAACATCGAGGCCGCGTTAGCCAAAGTCGCGAAAACCGCCCGCCCGCAGGACGCGTTCGTGCTGTATTACAGCGGTCACGGCGTGATGAGCGAGGGCGAAGCCGCGACCGGAACCGCCATCGCGCAACCCGCCGAATTTTTCCTCGCGTGCGCCGACCTGACGCAGTTCACCAGCGACGACGACCTAAAGGCGAAAGGCGTTTCCGCGACCCGAATGCGCGATCTGTGCTTGTCGGTAAAGGCGCAAAAACAGTTAATTATTCTGGATGCGTGCCAGTCGGGCGGGGCCGTGGACGTGTTCGCTACCCGGGGCGTGCCGGAGGAAAAGGCCATCGCGCAACTCGCGCGCTCGGCGGGCGTGATGGTGCTGTCGGCGGCCCTGTCTCAGCAGGTGGCGACCGAACTGACCGAACTCAAGCACGGCGTTTTCACCTACGCGCTGATGCAGGGCCTGCGCGGCGAGGCGGACGGCGGCAAAAACCCGGACGGCAAAATCACGGTGGGCGAACTCAAAACGTTCGTGTCCGACCGGGTGCCGGAGTTATCGAAGAAATACCAGAGCCAGGCGCAGTACCCGTCCGGTTTCTCGCGCGGTCAGGACTTCCCGCTCGGCGTGACGGGGAAGTAGGGAGCGCAAATTTCCTAAATAAATTGAACGCGGGTTAAAACCCACGTCTGTGGGCGCGCGGACGCGCCGGGCGTCCTCGCGGACGCGAAGAACGTGAAATGGGTTTTGCAACGCCGCTATCAAAAAGCATATTGGTTTGCGTCCGCGAGGACGCCCGGCGCGTCCGCGCGCCCACAGACGTGGGTTTTAACCCGCGTTCAACAATCTCCGCAAACCCCTAACACGGATTTACATCTACTCGCTTTTCCTATAGGAACCTTTATCAAAATGCAGAATTCATCCGACAGTTCAACCGATTCCAACCAACCCGCCCCCGAAACGCGGCGTCGCTTTCTCGCGCGCGGGCTGGTCCTCGGCGCGGGCGTAATCGCGGCGCGCGGCGGCGGCGCGCTGTTTGCGCCGTTTGGCGGCGGTCCGTCCCCGGCGCGGGCGCAGGGCGGCGGTCCGCAAACCGTTCCCTCGGACTTCCGGCGCGGGCTGGGCGGGAAAGACTCCAGCAAGGCCGATTTCGAGGCCGCCCCGCGTATCCGGGTCGCGGCGGCGTCGCGCGGGGAGCGACCCGCGCGCGTTCTGCTCACCGATTATCTGCCGCCTGTGGGCGATCAAGGCAGGCAGAATTCGTGCGTCGGCTGGTCCACGGCCTATTATGTTTGCACGTACGGCGTCGCCAAACAGCGCAAGTTCACGCCCGAGCAACTTAAAGACCCAAAATTCCAGTTCAGCCCAGCGTATGTGTACCATCTGGGCAACGGCGGAATCAACGAAGGGATGCCGATTTCGCGCGGCTTCAAAATTTTGGAAGAGCGCGGTTGCGCGAGCCTCGCCGAAATGCCGTACAGCGTGGAGGATTTCACCTCGCCGCCCCCCGATGCGGCGAACCGGCGCGCGGTAAAGGTCAAGGCGCGCGGTCTGGGCTATATCTACGCCGAGGAGCCGGATATCGAAAAACTCAAAACGTACCTTGCCGAAACGCGGCGCCCGTGCGCGCTTTCGATCAAAGTTTTCACCAGTTTCTGGTTAGGGGGCAAAACGATCACGCCGGACTTCGTCTACCCCGGCCCCGCAACCCCGGACGAAACGCTGGAAGGGCGGCACGCGATCTGCGTGGTGGGCTACGACGACAACCTGAAAGCGTTCCGTTTGCTCAACTCGTGGGGCGAGGACTGGGGCGACAAGGGATTTTTGTGGGTGTCGGAGGATTTCATCGCCAAAAACTCGCGCGAGGCGTGGAGCCAGGTTCCGGGCGGGGCGGTCGCACGCAACTTCAAAAAGCCGATTGCGCTGACCAAACATGTCACGATTGAGCCGCCGGTCAAGCCGTAGGCTTATTCCGTCCTCACTCCCCTACCACCGTTCCTTCGGACTCTCACCCCCTAACCCCCTCTCTCGCAAGCGAAAGACGGGGGACCCGAACAAACACGATTTACTAATTTTCTTGCCGTAGCACTCTCTGTCTTTTCCCCGTCTTTCGCTTGCGAGAGAGGGGGTTAGGGGGTGAGAGTATAAACGCAAAAAGAAATAACTCAAAATGAAAAAACAAACCAAATTCGGAACCGCCGCGAGCGGCGCCGCTGTCGCCGCGCTTGCCGCCCTGACGTTTGCCGCCGCCGCGCCCGCCGCGCGCGCGGATCAGGCCGTGGTGGTCGGCGTCAACACGTACCCGTCGCTGAAGGGCGCGGACCTGAACGGCTGTGTCGCCGATGCGACCGAGATGGCGGCCCTGCTCAAAAACAAGTACGGCTTCGAGGTTACGGCGATCACCGATGGCGCGGCCAGCAAAGACAAGATTATCGCCGCCATTCGGGGGGTGAAGGGCAAGATCAAGCCGACCGAGAAGTTCGTGTTCTTCTTCGCCGGACATGGCACAGTCGAATCCGATGGCGGCGCAACGTTGCTTCCGTCCGATGCGCAGGAAGGGAGCGAAGCCAACGATCTCCGGGCCGATTTGCTCGCGAGCGAGATCCAGAGCATCAATGCGGTTTCGCGCACCGCGCTGTTGGATTCGTGCTTTTCCGGCGGGATGCTCCGCTCGCTGAAGCGTCTGGGACGACCGGGCCTTAAAACCCGCTCGCACACGCGCGCTAGTCGCGGCGCGGCGACGGGCGGAACCAAGATGCTGGTCAAAACCAATGATGCCGACAATCCGGCCCCGACCGGCAAGATCTGCTACTTCTCGGCGGCGCGGGCCAACGAGCAGGCGGGCGAGGACGATTTCGACGGCGCGCGACACGGCGTTTTCACGCACTATCTGACGTCGAAACTCACGGGCGGCAAAGACCTGTGGGGCGATATCCAGAGCGCGGTCGGCGCGAGCGTTTCGAGTTATATGGAGGATACGCAGCACCCCACGCTGTCCCCCGCCTATGCGGGAACCGTGGTCTTCGCGGGCGGCGGCGCGTCGCCTACGCCCGCCCCGCCGTCTCCTACGCCCCCTCCGGCCCCGAAACTCGATGATCTGTGGGAGTTGTACAACAAGGATTATCCCGATCCGGCCCGCGTCCGGCTCGCGATGGCCCCGAACATGACCACGCTCCGGCTCAAACAAGATAAACTCGCGCTGTCCGTCACGGCGGGAACCGACGGCTACCTCGTTATTCTGGACCGCGATGCGAGCAAAACGATGGCCGTCCTGTACCCCGAATCGCGCAATGTGGATGACGCCAAAGTAACAGCGGGGCAAACGATTGGCCTGCCCGAACCCGGCAAAAAGTACACCCCGGACGTTGTGGGAAGCGAGCGGGTCAAGGCCTTGTTCTTCCCGACCCGCGAGGCCGCCGAGGAGTTGCTGAAAGCCCTGCCCGCGAACGGTTCGTCCATCAACGCCCTCCGGGGCAAGAAAGCGCGGATGCTGACCAAAGTCGCCGACAACGGCGGCGGCGACTTCCCGTTCTACACATCGGACCTGATCTTCGAGGTAGTCGAAAAGTGAACCCGTCCCTGCCCCGTGGCGCTCCCCCGCGACGGGGCGGGGACCGCCAAGCCTATCGTCGCCGCCTCGCCTCCCGCGCGCAGTCCGCGCGTACGCTTAAACTCTTGATCGCGCTCGTGATCGGCGCGGCGACTTTGCTGACCGCGCTGATAACCGCCCGCGCCGCCGACGCCCGGCAACGAACGCCTGAAGAAAGAGCAAGGGACGAACGAGCGGCGGCCCGAGCCGTGACCGCGCCGCTCGTCGCCGCGCCGTTTCCGGTTTCGGTGACGGTGCGGACGCTCCGGGACGGCGGCGGGTTGCCCGCGCCGGTCAAAGGGGACGCCGCGCTCCATCTGCGATTGACGCAGGCGCTGGCGAAGTTTTTGCGCGATAGCGTTCCCGCCCACGCTTTTGATGTCGTGACACCCGGCGCGAAATCGCAAACCGCCGTGCGCCGGTTTACCCTTGAAGGCGATTTAACCGGCGCGGACATGGGCGACGGCGGTTACCTGTGTTACCTCCGCTTGTACGACGAGAACGATAAAGCGCGCCGCCGTCCGCGCCGGTTGATCGGGCAGTGGGCCGGGACCGCCGACAGTTTGCGCTACCTGACCGGCAATCTGGGCCGTGATAACCGCGTGTCGCCGATGGGTTTGGTCGGCGAGATGGGCGGGCGTATCGGGACCGTTTTAACCACGTTGGCGCGCGACCCTGAAATCGCCCTCGACGCCCTCGCGGCGCAAACCGGGCGCAAACCGCCGTTCGATGCGCGCCTTGTGGTTACCCCCGCGCCGGTTCCGCCGCAAAACGGGCCGGATGGCTTGCCCATCGGCCTTACCTATCAAGCGCAATTAACCGCGCGCGAAGCGGGGGAAGCCTGTCTTGTGCAAATTCCGACTGGCGCGGGCGCGGCGGACGCATCGCCGCGCTCCCCTGCGGGCGCCCAAAACCCCGTGTGGTTCGCGGCGGGCGCGTTTTCGCTTCCCGCAACCGCAATCCCCCGCCAGTTCACCGGCCCGGTTGAGGTGATCGTCTTGTTTCACCGCGCCGCCGCCAAACCCGCTGTGGCGGCGCCGCTTTCGCAAATGCGCGCCGCCGCTTTCCCTGTTGTTGACGAAACGAACGACGCGGACGAAGATTGGACCGGTCACACCGGCTTAGCAGGCGCGCAACCGCCCACGATTGACCTCAGCCGGGCGAGCGATGATGAGCCGCCCGTGCGCGTTGTGGGAGTCGTGGTTCGGCTTCGCGACCCGGCTCGAACCGACCCGGCGCTTGCCGCATTGCTCGCGCGTATCGCCGCCGACCCGCCCGGCGCGTGGTTCGCCGTGCGTCTTCGGGAGCGGTAAGCGCTCCGCCCTCTGCATCGCCTGCTTGACAGTTTTCGCGAATAGATATATATTGCAACATTACGCATTGTTCGCGTTGCCATCCCCCGCGGGCCTTTACTTAAACTACCCTATGCCTCCGAAAGCGAAGCGGCTTCCGGGGAATCGTTTTTCCGCTTTGTTCGCTTTTTTGGAAGGAGCGTGTTTGAGATGATTTCTTCTCCTATCAGTTTGGGGCGTCGCCGCGCGTCCGGCTTTACGCTGATTGAACTGCTCGTCGTCATCGCTATCATCGCGATTCTCGCCGCGATTTTGTTCCCCGTCTTCGCGCAGGCGCGCGAAAAAGCGCGTGGTATCGCCTGTTTGTCGAATGAAAAGCAAATGGGAACTGCCTTGATGATGTACGCGCAAGATTACGACGAGGGCCTGCCGACATGGAACGATATGTGGCATGAGAACAACATACACGACCTCAGTCGCCCGGAAACGCCACAAGATTTTTGGGACGCGAAGTTATTTCCCTACGTGAAAAGCGGCAACACAGACACTCCGAACTACAGTGATGTAGATTATGGCGGTGTTTGGAACTGCCCTTCCGCCGCCGGTGACAAGTCCGTTGCGGGCAATATGCCTAAAGGGGCGCGCTCCTACGGTATTGGGATAGGCTACTCCACCGACTACATAGACGGTAGCCCCAACAACGGCTTCTTTCGTTACCTTGCCCTGCCTGATATTGAAAAACCTGCTCAATGCGTTTTCGTGGGTGAATCTGGCCCCTCCGGTCAACTCAGCCACCCCTACTATGGACAGGGGTATTACGAGCATATAGGTCAGGCGCCTCCGGGCGGGCGTCCCAATGATCGCCAGCGACCCTACCGACATAGCGGCGGCTCCAACTATGTGTTTTGTGATGGACACGCCAAATGGTACAAAGCCGAAACGCTTTACCCGGAACCAACCGTTGCGGGCGGGTATCCTGACTTGGGTAAAAGCCGTTGCTGTCTTGCGACGTACTTCTGCGCCAAAGCCCAGGAGCGCAAGGATCAAGCCGCTCGCGCCGCCGCCGCTGGGTTCCCCTGCAATCCTTAAGTAAGACCTATTCGTAACAGGCGATGTTGTATCGCCGCCGCTCGGTCACGGGCGGCGGCGATACCTTTATTACTTCTTCTATTACTTCTTCGGCTTCACTCCCCCGACGCCCTGACGCGTCAGACTTAAAGAGCGTAGTTTCATGTTGTCTTCTACCTTATCGGCGTCTAAGCGACGGTTCCCGGCCCGCTCGCGCATCCGGCTTTACCCCGGGTAAACGCTCCGGCTTCACCCTGATCGAGTTGCTGGTGGTTATCGCTATCATCGAGATTTTGGCGGCGATCTTGTTCCCGGTGTTCGCGCAGGCGCGCGGCAAGGCGCGGCAAATCTCGTGTTTGTCGAACCAAAAGCAAATCTCGGTCGCGTTTACGATGTACCGTCAGGACTACGACGAGCAAAACACCGAAATCTTTCCGGGCGGCTGGACCGGGAACGCGGGAACGATTGGCGAGCCGAGCATCTGGATGGCGACGCTTCAACCGTACGTCAAGAACAAGGGGATTTTCGTTTGCCCGGATACGGCGGTGACCGACCCGTTCGACATCACCTTCGCCGCGCGCACGACCGCGTCCGTTGGCATGAACTCCTACGTCGGCTTTTACTTCAACTACTGGGACTACTTCGTTTTCACGCCGACCGGTCAGGTGGCGACCCCGCAGAACGCGCGGCCTGTGAGCGATAGTCTGGTCAAGTACCCGTCCGCCACCGTGATGACCTGCGACGGGTTTGACCGAACCATAAATGGCGTCACCCCGCGCGGCTATTTTATAGACCCCGGCTACGGCAAAGGCGTCCGATTCGGCGTTTCAGACCGGCATCAGGGCGGAACCAATATCGGTTTCTGGGATGGTCACGCCAAATGGTACAAAACGAACTCGATTTTGAGCCAGAAATCCATTGACACCTCCGCCGACATCTATGTTGAGTACGCCAACTACAACGCCGCTGGGCTGGTGTGGGATGTGGACGCGGACAACGTTTATACCAAGCCGGGCAAATGGCCCACGGCTTGTTGCAACAAGTAAAAGGAACGTGACCCTCTGATGACCGACGCGCAAAAGAAGATGGCGATTATGGCGACGGCGGCGCTTGTTGTCCTGCTCGCGATTACGTTCATGGTGAGGCAGGCGACCCAGCCCAACGAAACCATCAACCGTTATGAGGACGTTCCCGCGAAAGGCGCGGGCAAAAACGACCCGGACCGCAAAGGCGGCGGCGCGGCGACTACGACCGGCGGCGACGGGCAAGTCGCCCCGCGCCACGGGGATCGCGGATAGGGAATCGCCAGCATTCGTCGCAAAGCAAAAGCCCGCGTCACCTGACGCGGGCTTTGTTTCGTTACAAGGCGCAATAGTGGTTCGCGCCTACTCGCAGCGCCTATTCGTACCGGAGAGCCACAATTGGATCCAATTTACTCGCCTTTTGGGCGGGGTAGAAGCCGAAGAAAATCCCGACGCCTGCGGCGAATGCGAACGAGAGCAACATCGGCGAAAGCGTGATAATGGTCGCCGTGTCCGGCGCGACGCGCGGCACGAACAGGGCGACCGCAACGCCCAGACCGATCCCGATAATGCCGCCCAGGATAGACAGTGTGACCGCCTCGATCAGAAACTGGGCGAGAATATCGCGGCGTTTCGCCCCGATCGCCTTGCGAATCCCGATCTCGCGGGTGCGCTCGGTGACAGACACCAGCATGATATTCATAATGCCGATGCCGCCGACAAATAACGACACGCCCGCGATACCCGCGAGAAGGGCGGTAAACGTGTTCTGGGACTCGGCGGCGAGGCTTGCGGCCTCGCTCTGGTTGCTGATCTTGATGGTCGCCGGTTGGCCTTCCTTGACGCGGTAGCGCTTGCGGAACAGGGCGTCGATCTGGCTTGCCGCCTCGCCCATCTTGTCCTCGGAAACCGCCTGGGCCGCGAACGAACTAAGCCGCGCTTCCCACCACGAGAACAACCGCTTTTGCGCGGTGGACGCGGGAACCGCAACGACGTCATCGTTGTCCAAACTGCCCGAACGGCCTTTGGGCGCAAGCACGCCGATACAGCGAACGCCGACATTCTTAATGCGGATCAGTTTTCCGCTCGGGTCGCCGCCGTTCGGGAATAACTGCTGGTACACGGTAAAACCGAGAACCGCGACTTTGGCCTTTTTCTTGACCTCGTCCTGCGTGAAGAAGCGGCCCATCATAATTTTGTGGTTGCGGATCGCGGGCCAATCCTCCCAAACGCCGTAGACGTTGGTGGCGGTGTTCTGGTTACCCGCCTTGACCTGCGTTTGCACCTTGGTTTCCGGCGACACATTGGCGATGGCGGGACACGAATCGAGCGTGATGGCCTCGATGTCGGTGATTTTCATCCGGTTCCACGAACCCGCCGCGCCCCGGACCGCGCCGATACGGGCGCGTTCCGGCTCGACCAGCAACAGGTTGGTGCCAAGCGCTTTGATTTGTGCGAGGGTTTTTTCGCGCGCCCCTTGCCCGAGCGCGATCATGGCGATCACCGAGCCGACGCCGATAATAATGCCAAGCATAGTCAGGGCGGCGCGCAACTTATTCGCGCTGAGGCCCTGTAGGGCGACGCTGACGTTCTCCCATATCGGCATTGTCCCGGCGATGCGATGGTCTCGCTCGTTTGTTGTTGTCACCGGTTCGGGCGCAGGCGGCGGCGGCGGAACAGGCGGATTCAGTGGGCGTTCAGGGCGCGCGGACGGAACGGGATGTTGCCGCTCGCGCGGGCGTGACGGCGGCGGGGCCACCGCCGCCATCACATCGCCTGCGAAGTTCGCTCGGTTGTCGCGGTTGTCATTATTGTTGCTGGTTGCCATGCGTGTGTTTCTTGCCCGAACCGATTACCTGTAACAGTTGTTGTGGGAGAGGCCCCCTAACCCCCAATAATGGGGCGACTGGAAAGATATAGCGGCGAAGGCTTTACCTTTCGGCCCACAGTTTAGCCTTCAGCGGCAGATTCTTGTCCCCCCCTTATCGGGGGTTAGGGGGCCTCTCCCACAGCGCCCAAATCTTTTCTATTGTACCCGCGTGCTACGTCTTTGCGGTACAGGCGGTTTTACCTGCCGAAGCCGCCCATACCGCCGCCCCCGCCGCCGGGACGTCCGCCGCCTGCGCCACCAGGGCCGCCGCCTGATCCTCCCGGACCGCCGCCGCGCCCGTTGCCGGGCGCTTGAATGCCGGTGACGACCTTTTCGCCGCCTTTGAGACCTTTGACGATCTCGATGTTATCGCCCGCTTCCATGCCGGTTTCGACTTCGACCGACTGCGGCTTGTTGTCCTTACCCAGAACTTGAACGGTTTTCTTGCCGTCCTTGCCGCCCCGGACCGCTTTGGACGGGACGGAGATAACATCGCCTTTTTCGGACACGATAAACTCGCATTCCGCGTTCAGGCCGGGGCGCAACCGCGCATCCGGTTTGGTAATCTCGACCTGCGTGCGGATCGTGGTCACGTTCTGGTCGGTGGTGCCGCGCGGGTCAATACGGCGGACGCGGCCCTCGAACTCGTCGTCGGGGAACGCATCGAGGGTCACTTTGACCTTCTGCCCTTTTTTGATCTGCGCGATGTCGCTCTCGTCCACGCCCACGTCCACCATCACGCGCGTCAGGTCGCCGATCTGCACGACCGACTGCCCCTGCGCGCTGAACGATTGCGCGGACGCAATGATCGTGCCTTGCTCTACATATTTTTGCAACACGACGCCTGAGCGCGGCGAGCGAATGGTGGTCGAATCCAACTGCACCTTAGCCGACCGCAAACCCGCTTCGGAGCGCGCAATCTGGGATTTGGCGGTTTGGATATCGGCGGCCCGGATGCCGACTTGCCCCAGGTTCGCCCGCGCGGTCGCAAGGCTGGTGCGCGCCTGCGAAACGCTGGCCCGGGCGGACACGACATCTTGCTGGCGGAGGCCAACCTGAACGCGCTGGGCGAGCGCGGTCTGCAAATTCTCGCGCGATTCGCGCACCCGTGATTCCGCCGCCGAGATCGCGGCGTCCTGCGAGCCGCCCACGGTTTCCGCTCGGGTTCGGGCCGCATCGGCCTGCGCGCGCGCGACATCGCGGGCCGCAAGGGCCGTATCCGCCGCCGACTGCGCGACAAAGCCTTTGGCGACCAGATTTTGCTGGCGCGTCAGATTCAGTTCGGCGTTTTTCAGGTTCGCGTTGGCGACCGCAAGGGCCGTACGGGCGTCGGCGCGGGCCTGCGGGTCGCTGCCCTTTCGGATCTGCGCGAGCGATTGCTCTGCGGTGCGCAGGCTTGCCCGGGCCTGCCGAATGGCGGCCTCGGTCAGGGTCGGCTGAACACGGGCCTGCTGTTCGGCGGACGCGAGATTGGACTCGGCGACGCGCACCCGCGCTTCGGCGTCGGCGATCGCGGTTTGCGCAGTGAGTTCCTGCAAACTCATGGTTTGCTTCGCCTGCGATATGCGAGCGTTGGCGCCGGACACATCGGCCTGCGCCTGATTGTATGCGGCGAGCGAGTCGGTCGGGTCAATACGGGCGATGAGTTGGCCCGGCTTGATAATGTCGCCGATCTCGACCGGCAACTCCTTGACCTCGCCGCCCGCGCGCGACTTGATATCCACGACCGTAAACGGCTGAATAATACCAGTCGCGGATACGGTTTGCTTGAGATCGCCTTTTTCCACGGTTGCGGTTTTGTATTTGATCTCGTCGCCCGCGCCGCGCCGTGTGACCGCCCAGCCGCCGAGGCCGAGCGCGAGGACGCCCACCGTGCCGCCCAAAATTATCTTGTTCGTGTTCAGCATTGCACCTTTAGGTTTATCATGTCCGCTCTTCTAAACGTTTAATAATAAGGGGAGAAGAGCCGGAAAATTACGCGAAATTACCCACTATAATAAACGTAATACGGCTTAAAAAGTTCACGGTTTTTTGCCTGTAGCGCGAAATAAGCGCCAAAAGTTTTCGTCGCCTGTGAGCGTGTGCTACTATTGAGGGCGCTGGGTTGTTCAATAGACCGCGCGCCGGTTGTCGCCTGGTTACCGCCGACGCGCCGCGAAGCGTAAGGAGATGTACCCGCCATGCCCAATGTCACCCTGTCGCCCGATTTGCGCTCTGAGTATGTGCGCTTGTTTCAAACGTGCGCGCCCCGCCCTGCGCGGATGGCGTATGTGGAAACGCTGATCGAACTTATTACCGAATCGCGCACGCGCTATGAGGCGGTATCCGACGCGCTGGGCGGAAAAATCCCGTGGACGTTTATCGGCGCGATCCATAGTCTGGAGGCGGGCTTGCGCTTCGACCGGCACCTCCACAATGGCGACCCGCTCACCGCCCGGACGCGCCATGTTCCCGCGAACCGCCCCGCCAAAGGAAACCCGCCGTTTACGTGGGAAGCGTCGGCGAGCGACGCCCTGACCCTGCACGGCTTGCAAAACATCGAAGACTGGGGAATTGCGTCCACACTGTACCAAATGGAGCGCTACAACGGCTGGGGTTACCGTTTGTACCATCCCGCGACGCGCTCCCCGTACCTGTGGGGCATGTCGAACCATTACGCAAGCGGCAAGTACGTCAAGGACGGCGTTTGGTCCGCATCGGCGGTATCCGCCCAGTGCGGCGGCGCGCTTCTGCTTCGCCGTATGGCGGAAAAAGGCGACCTTATCTTCCCGGAAACCGCCGCTCTCGACGCCAGCGAAATGGGCGCAACCGTCCGCTACGCGCCGCTCGTTTACAGCGCGGCGGCCCAAAACCTGCAACGCTTTTTGAACCAGACCCCCGGCGTTTTTCTTCTTGTAGACGGCAAAGCCGGAACCCGCACGTCGGACGCGTTCCGCAAAGTCACCGGCCATTACCTCAAAGGCGACCCGCGCGCCGATGAAAGAAAAGGATGAAGGATGAGGGATGAGGAGGGGCTTGCCCCTCTTTTATCCCTTATCCTTTGCTTCATCGGGTATCATTTAATGATGGATACCGCCGCTTCGCGACAGTTGATTGACCAAACCAAGTTTAACCGCTTGCTCGCGCGCGCCGCGCTGTTGCCGCTCGCGTTCGCCGCGCTTTTGTCCCTGCTCCTGATCGCGCAGATCTTCAATCTGTTGCGCGCGTTCCAGTGGGTCGAGCATACCGATCAGGTGATCGCGAGCGCGTACGCCAACGAAAAGTTGGTGCTGGACAGCGAAACCGGCAAGCGGGGTTACCTGCTCACCAACGATCCCGCATACCTCAAGCCGTACAACGACGCCGCGCGCGATATTTTGCCCGCGCTGGATGGTTTGGGAAGCCTGGTGGATGAGAACCCCGCGCAGTCCGCGCGTATCCGCACCATTCGCTACCTGTGGATCGAATGGAACGCGGTCGCGAAAACGCAAATCACGCCGCGTATGGATGCGTCCCTGCCCGCAACGCCCCCGGACGCATCGGGGCGCGGCAAGGCTCTTATGGATAGTATCCGGGCCGAGTTCGACCCCCTTATCTCCAGCGAGGTCGCCCTGCGCCGGGCGCGAAGCGAGTCCACCCAGCGCGCGGCGCGCAACGCTATCATTTCCGCCCTTCTGTTGACATTCGCGGGCGGGGCGGGTTTGGGGTTTTTGTCGCGGCGGAACCTGAGCGATCTGGCGCGCGACTACGCCGACGCGACCGCCGCCGCGCGCGATCAGGCGCAGGCCCTGAAGCGACGCGAGGCGTGGTTGCAAACGGTTTTGCGGAGCTTGGGCGAGGGCGTTATCGCCGCCGACCGGAGGGGGCAGATAACGTTCCTGAACCGGCAGGCCGAAACCATGACCGGCTGGACGCAAACCGAGGCTTTAGGCAAAAATGTCACCGAGGTTTTCAAGTTAATCACCGACGCGGGCGGGGCCGCCTCGTCGGCGGATAGCATCGTGCTTGATGTGCTGGGACGCCGCGAGGCCGTGGACCTTGCGCGCCGGGACGCTATCGTGTCGCGCCGGGACGGGGTCGCCGCGCCGATTGATTTGTTCGCCGCGCCTATCGAGGACGAAAACCGCACCGTTGCGGGCGTCGCGCTCGCGTTCCGCGATATTTCCGAGCGCAAAGCGTTCGAGACCGAGATTCTGCGCGCCAAAGACGCCGCCGAGATGGCGTCGCGCACCAAATCGCAGTTCCTCGCGAACATGAGCCACGAGCTGCGAACGCCGCTGAACGCGATTATCGGCTATTCCGAGATGCTTCAAGAAGAGGCCGAGGACGAGGGAATGGACGCCTTCGTGCCGGACTTGAAGAAAATCAACGGGGCCGGAAAGCACCTGCTCGCCCTCATCAACGATATTTTGGACCTGTCCAAGATCGAGGCGGGCAAGATGGAGTTGTACCTCGAAGAGTTCGCGGTCGCGCCGCTTCTGTCCGAGGTATCGGGAACCGTGCAAACGCTCGTAGACCGGCGCAAAAACAAACTGGTAATGGACACCGATCCCGGTATCGGCGTTTTGCGCGCGGACATGACAAAGGTTCGTCAAGCCCTTTTCAACCTTCTCAGCAATGCGGCGAAGTTCACGGAAAACGGCGTGATTACGCTTCGGTCGCGGCGCGATGGCGACACGATCACGTTTGCGGTTACCGACACCGGTATCGGCATGACGGATGAGCAGATGGGGCGTTTGTTCGAGGCGTTCTCGCAGGCCGATGCATCCACGACGCGCAAGTACGGCGGGACCGGTTTAGGTCTTGCGATCACGCGGCGGTTCGCCCGCATGATGGGCGGCGATGTTTCGGTGGAATCGGCGCCGGGCGCGGGTTCGACTTTTACGCTTCGTTTGCCCGTCCGGGTTCGCGACCCGAAAACGATGGATATAAACGACCCGCTCGTGGCGGAAGCGGCGGCGGCGCGGGCGGTGGGCGACGCCCCGCCCGCCGCTCTGCAAATGAACGGCATGAATGTGTCGGCGGCGGGCGATTTCGGCGGGTTGAGCCGGGCCGAACAGGAAAAACCGCTGATGCTCGTGATTGACGACGACGCCGCGCACCGGGAACTGATGCAACGTTTCCTGACCCGCGAAGGCTACCGGGTGAAAGTCGCCTCCACCGGCGAGGAGGGGGTGCTACTTGCCCGTGAACTGCATCCGCTCGCGATCACGTGCGACGTGATGATGCCCGGAATGGACGGCTGGGCCGTATTGCAAACGCTGAAGTCCGAGCCGCTAACCCAGGATATTCCGGTCGTGATGCTGACAATGGTGGACGACAAAAACCTGGGCTACGCGCTCGGAGCCGCCGATTACCTGGTCAAGCCCCTTGACCGAAGTCGCCTTTCGACCATATTGAACCGCTTCCGGCGCGACTGCCGGAGCGTAGGCGAGAACGGCGAGCGGGGCGTTTGCTCCGCGCTCTTGGTCGAGGACGACGAGGCGACGCGCGAGATGATGGAGGCGCTTTTGGTGCGCGAGGGCTGGCGGGTGGTCACGGCGGAAAACGGCAGAATCGCCCTCGACCGTGTGGCGGAATCCGTCCCCGACCTGATCCTGCTGGACCTGATGATGCCTGAGATGGACGGCTTCGAGTTCGCGGAATGTTTGCGCGAAAAACCCGAATGGCGCGACATTCCCGTGGTCGTGCTGACCGCCAAAGACATCACCGACGCCGACCGTTTGCGCTTAAATGGGTATGTGGAGAAAGTGCTACAAAAAGGGGCGTGGAGCCGGGACGCGCTTTTACATGATATTCGCGAACTGGTCAAAGGACGCGGCGAGACCGTCGCGGCGACCATGAATGTCACCGAAATAACGCAAAACGATGAGGCGGCTTAAACAAGAAAGCGCGGAGCGGCGGAACCGCAAGCGACGAACAAGCGGCGAACAAGCAAGAACGACGTATGGCGAAAATTTTACTGGTGGAAGATAACGAGGACAACCGCGATATGCTGTCGCGGCGGCTGAGCCGCAAAGGGTTCGATGTCGTGACCGCGAACGACGGGGCGGAGGCGATAACCGCGTCGCTTGCGGAAGCGCCGGACCTGATTTTGATGGACATGAGCCTGCCGGTTTTGGATGGCTGGGAGGCGACCCGGCGCGTCAAGGCCGATCCGCAAACCGCGCATATCCCCATTATCGCCCTGACCGCGCACGCGATGGCGGGCGACCGCGAGAAAACTATCGAGGTCGGTTGCAACGACTATGACACCAAGCCGGTGGAGTTGCCGCGCCTTTTGCAAAAGATCGCGGCTTTAATCGGCGGCGGTGAAGAAAAAACCGCCCAGCCATGAGCGAAATGACGGACACCCCAAACGCGACCAATGTCGCCGGTACGCCCAGTCACGCGCCGGGCGCGGACACCATCGCCGCCCTGCGCCACGATTTGCGGAACCCTATCGGGCAGGTAATCGGCTACACGGACATGCTGATCGAGGACGCGCAAGACCAGAAACTGCCCGCGTTCGTGACGGATCTGGAGAAAGTGCGAAAGGCCGGAAAACGCCTTCTCGAAATCGTCAACACCCGGTTAACCGAAGAAGCGTTTACCGCAAAGGATAAGGGCGAAAGGATAAAGGATAAAAAGGAAGAAGAGGAAAAACCGTATGAGGATAACTCCCCTTCATCCCTTATCCCTTATCCCTTATCCTTCAACGAGGCCGCCGTGGGCGTCCGCGATGCGCCCGGCATTATCCTGGTCGTGGACGATGTGGAGCAGAACCGTGACCTGCTCGCCCGGCGCTTGACCCGGCAAGGGCATACCATCGTGCTGGCGGAAAGCGGAACCGAGGCCCTCGAAAATCTCGCCCAGGCGCCGTTCGATCTGGTTCTTTTAGATGTGATGATGCCCGGAATGGACGGCTACGAGACGCTGTCGCGTATCAAATCCGATATGAACCTGCGGGCCGTTCCGGTGATTATGGTGTCGGCGCTGAACGAGATGGACAGCGTGGTGCGGTGTATCGAACTGGGCGCGGCGGATTATCTCGCCAAGCCGTTTGACCCGATCTTGCTCAAAGCGCGCGTAGATGCGTGCCTGCGAGACAAGCGCGCCCATGACCGCGAAGCGCGCCTGTACGAGAGATTAGAAGATAACTTCCGTAAACTCAAAGAGTTGGAATCGCTTAAAGACGACCTCACCCATATGATCGTCCACGATCTGCGAACGCCGCTCACCAGCGTTCTGACCGGTATGCAGACCGTGGAACTCGCGGGCGATTTGAACGAGGGCCAGCAGGAAATGCTGACGGTCGCAATTGATGGCGGGCAAACTCTGCTCGGGATGATCAACGACCTCTTAGATATTGACAAGATGGAGGGCGGCTCGCTTAAACTCGACTACGCCCGTATCCATGCCGAATCGCTCGTGGACCGCTCCTTGCGCCAAGTCGCTTTGCTCGCCCAAAACAAAAACATCCTGCTACACCGCGAGATCGCCGGCGGTATCCCGGCCTTCGATGGCGACGAGGATAAACTGCGCCGAACGCTGGTCAACTTGATCGGCAACGCCCTGAAGTTCACGCCGTCCGGCGGAACCGTGACGCTCGGCGCGCATGTCGCGCTCGGCGACCCGGACACGCTCCTGTTTTTCGTGCGCGATACGGGCGAGGGAATTCCCCAAGAATCGTTCGGGCGGATCTTCGAGAAGTTCGGACAGGTGGAAAACCGCAAGGGGGGCCGCAAAATGAGTACGGGTTTGGGTCTGACGTTCTGCAAAATGGCGGTCGAGGCGCACGGGGGACGCATCTGGGTCGAGTCCGAACTCGGCCACGGTAGCACGTTCCTCTTCTCCATACCCCGCACCGCAACCGCCGCTTGACGTTTTTGTTAGTTGTGGTTCGTTAGGTGGGGCGGTTGTCGTTTTGTGGGTGCGC
>CAXUMS010000019.1:40012-42502 GCA_964252165.1 uncultured Armatimonadaceae bacterium | reverse complement strand
GCGCCCGGCTGGTCCTCCCCGGAAGGGGAGCCGCGCGGCTTGAGCGATTTAGTCTAACGACAACGCAGACGCTAACGATACACTACAACTATGGATGTTGCGGTACTGGGAGCGTCGGGGGATTGCGGGAGGCAGATTGCCGCGCAGATCGTCGCCGCGCGGCTGCTGGCGCCGACCGAGCGGTTGCAGTTGGTGGGGCGGGCGGACGGGCCATCGGCGCGCGTTTTGCACGGGTTGGTATCGGACTTGAGCGATGCGCACGCCGAGCATGTGCCGGATTTGGATGTCGCATTGCGCCCGGAGGACGTGGTCGCCGATATATGGGTTGTCTCGTGCGGGCGCACCGCGCCGACCGATGGGCGCGTGCTGGACCGGGCAAGTCTCGCCACGTACAACGCCGCCATTTTTGGCGAGTACGCCGACGCGCTCGCGCGGCGCGGGCAGGGAACCGAAGTTGTGATTGTGGTTTCCAACCCGGTCGAGTTGGGTGTCGCCTTGTTCGCGCGCGCGATCGGCAAAAGCCGCGTGATCGGCATCGGCGCGTACCAGGACACGTTGCGTTTCCGGCGCGAGATCGCCGCCGATTTGGGCGTGCGTCGTCAGCGCGTGTCCGGGTACATGCTGGGCGAGCATGGCGATGGGCAAATTCCCGCGTGGTCCAGCGTGCGCGTGTATGGGCATTCCGATGCGGAGCGGGCCGAGGCGATTGCGGGCCTTCGCAAAGGCACGGAAGAGCGGGATTTTATCCAGTTTTGTCAATCCGAGCGCGTTCACCTCGCCGAAATGATGGCGGCGGGGCGGGTCGCCGACGCGCTCGCGTATGTGGACAGTCTGCCGCCCGATGTGCGCGTCGTCACCAAGCCGTTTGTGACGCATTTATCGGGCGCGAAAACGATTAACGCGACCGCGAATGTTACGGTGGACCTGTTGCAAACGTTGATTGGCGGCTCGGACGTGCTGATCGCCGGGCAGGCCGTTTTGGAGAAGGGGGAGTTTTACGACCTATCCGGGCCGTTCGGCGTGCCGCTGATCGCATCGGACACCGGCATTATGCAAATCGTGCCGATTCCGCTGTCGAATGGCGAACTTGCCGCGTGCCGCCGCGTTTCGGGCGATTTATCGGCAAAGGTCGCGCAATGGATGAAAAACGTTTGAAGAAAACGAGGGATAAAGGATGAACGAGGAAAAGGAGGCGAGCGCGCCCGCTTCGGTTGTCCCTCTGACGACGTTGCGCCGGTACACGTTCGCGCTGACGCTTACCGACCGTCCTGGCGGCATGGAGTTAATCGCGGCGACCTTCGCGCACCGGGGCGTTTCGATCCATTCGACGCTCGGTAACGACGGCGCGCTCGACCCGGACGCCCGCGCGCAGGTGATTATCACGTTCTCCGCGACGCCCGCGCGCAAGGAAGCGCTCAAGGGCGCGCTGTCCCGCTTATCGCGCGTGGTGACGCTTGCCGAGCATACCGAGGACGATAACGGCGTTTATAAAGCCGCCTTGATCCGCCTCAAATCGTCCGAGGGCGTTGGTGCTACCGCGCCGCCGAACCGGGCGCGGCTTGTCATCACGACGGTTGGCGATCAGGCCGCTTCGGGCGACGGCGCGCCCGACGCCGTGACCTATATGGTGACCGGCTCGCCGCCAGACGTGGACGCATTAATCGAGGACTTGAAGGAGCGCGGGGTTCTGCGCGCCGCCGCGCACGCCACGCTCGCGCTTTAAGCGTAGGTCGTAAACATCGCGAGGCGCTCCGCTGCAGTGTACAACCGAAACAAAACCAAATGGCCCGCCTGATATGATCAGGCGGGCCATCTGGTTTGCGAAGAGCGCGGTTTGAACCACGCCGAAGGGCTATTGTCAGCCGGACGCAGAGCCTACGGAAGGACGTGCGGGTTGCCGACCGAGGTCGTACCGATTGAGCAGGAAGGACTCGTGCCGATGGCGCCAATAGTGTAGGTGCCGGACGACGGACAGGCCGGAGTCGACTTGATGTAGTTCGTGGCGCCGACAAGATCGGTCATCGCGATGGTTGCGGTGGAGACTTTTTGATCCATCGCATACTGCTCTTTGCCGCTGTCAATCTGCTTGAGGTTGGCGACGCAGGCGCGGGCGCGGCTCGACTCACGGGCCTTGACAAAGTTCGGAACCGCGATGGCAAGCAGGATGCCGATGATAAGGACGACGATCATAATCTCGATAAGGGTGAAACCGCGTCGGGCGTTCTTGGCGGCTTTCAGGGACTTGGACAACATAAAACTTTCTTCCTCCAACAAGGTTCGGACTTGACTAATCCGCTTACATAAAGGTTCTGCCATACCCCCCGCCAAGTTTCACATACTGTCCCAAAAGTTTTGAAAGTTTTTTCGGGTCGTTTTCTTCGGACTCTCACCCGTAACCCCCTTCCTCGCCTCGCGGAAGGCGCCACTCGCGAGCGAACGAGGGGGACCCGAGTAACACATTTTGTTGTATTCGCCTTGTGGCCACGGCCT
>CAXUMS010000019.1:0-40002 GCA_964252165.1 uncultured Armatimonadaceae bacterium | reverse complement strand
AAAGAGGGGATAAGGATGAGTGTAAAGATGAACGGCGTCAGGCGACCCTTTAGCGCAGACGCGGAGTCCGAGAAATGGGCGTTAAAATGAGGAAGCCAAATGGAAAAGGAAAAGCCGAAAGATGAATGATTTTGACTACGCCAAAAGCGTTGCGCTGGTCACGGGGGCGTCGCGCGGTATTGGAGAGCGAATCGCGCTCGCGCTCGCGCGCCGAGGCGTGCGCGGTTTGGTTCTCACAGCCCGCAATGAAGGCGACTTAGCGCGGGTCGCAAACGCCGTCCGTGCGCTCGCGCCCGGCGTGCGG
Organism: uncultured Armatimonadaceae bacterium; assembly: GCA_964252165.1. Classification (GTDB taxonomy): domain Bacteria; phylum Armatimonadota; class Armatimonadia; order Armatimonadales; family Armatimonadaceae; genus CAXUMS01. The sequence goes on along the minus strand of CAXUMS010000019.1, from coordinate 39,698 downwards.
GTGGAAACCATCGCCGCGGATCTTGGGGGCGGCGCGCGCGCGGCGGCTTTTATCAAGGGGGAAACGGATCGGCGCGGATTAACCGTGGACTTGCTCGTCAACAATGCGGGCTTCGGCGCGTACGGCGCGTTCGCCGGAAGCGATGCGAACCGGGCGCAGGAGATGCTCGCCGTGAATATCGCCGCCCTGACCGCGCTCACCCGCGAGTACCTTCCCGGCATGACCGCGCGCGGTTGGGGTGGGGTGGTCAATGTCGCGTCCACGGCGGGAATGCAACCGGTGCCGTATATGGCGGCCTACGGCGCGACCAAAGCGTTCGTCCTATCATTTTCGGAAGCGTTGTGGGCCGAAACGCGCGATCTGCCGCCGCCCGCCGATGTGCGCGTGGTCTGCCTATGTCCGGGCGGGACGGAAACCAACTTCGCCGAGGCGGCGGGCGGGATGGCGCGCGGCAAATTCGAGAACTCGTTTCACGAATCCGCCGATGTGGTCGCCGAAGCCGCCCTTGTGGCCCTTGACCGGAACGCGTCCTACGCCATCGTGGGCCGCGACAACTACGTCTCCTACCTGTCCACCCGCGTTTTCCCCCGCTCGGCGGTCGCCCGTGTCGCCGCGTCCATCTTCCGCCCCCAACCCGCCGCCCCGGTCGCCGCCAAGCCGCCCCTTAAAACCATCGCGCTCGCCGTCGCCGCAACCGCGCTCGCCGCAGGCGCATTCTACGTCGCGCGGAAGAGAAGATTTTAACCACAAAGCCACAAAGGACACAAAGAAAAAAGAGAGAAGAAGCAAAAAGTAATTTCGCTTTATCTTCTTAATCTCTGTCTTTGTGTCCTTTGTGGCTTTGTGGTTAAAATCTTCTCTTCCTACTCGGCGGCGGCTTTTTGCTCGCGGTACTCGCTGATATGCTCGTAGACGCTGTCGGGGAACTGCAAGTCGCGGTACACGTTGCCCGCGTCGGGGTCGTCGGGGTTGGGGATGATCGGGAAATCTTGCTGGTTCTGGTATTCCAGAATCTTCTCGCGGCGCGGCGGGTTGTAGCCCCGGTCCGCGATCTGCGTGTACAGGCCGCGCGCTGCTTCCTCGTTGAACTTGGGTTCCTGCGCAAGTAAGCGGACAATCTCGTCCTCAGAGAGGAAGTGCCGCGCGACGCTCACGAACACGAACTGCCCGTGATGCCCGATGTCTTTTCCCGCCTCCAAACTGTCGAGCAGGTGCGTCATCATCGCGTCCTTGCGCAGTTCCGCCTCGCCGCCGCCCGCCCGGTCATTTGTTCCAAATGACTGCGTTGCGCCGCGCGTGTCGTTTTCCGCAAGCGCATCGGACGCCGCCGCGTTGGTTTCGGTCTCGTCGTTCTGGGTTTTCGTCGCTGCCGCCATTGAGGTTGTTTCCTTCGGTATCGTTTGTTGATCGCGTCGTGCGCTTGCTGTTCTTTTTGAGCAAACACGCAAGCGAACAATTGTTTACATCGCGTTTTACCCGCCCCGTTCTCCATTTAACCCAAATCGCGCTTATCTGCGGCAACAAAATACGCGCGAAACCGCACTATCTTAAACGGAAGGAAAAGGAGAACGCCCCCTGTGCCGCCGACATCGCCGCCCTTGTTTGCCGCTCGCTTACCGGAAGCCGCTCGCGCCGCCGTCCCAGCGCCGCACGACGCGGGCCGGGAAGCCGTAGAAGCGCCGCCTGTCGCTCCGTTCGCGGTTGACGCCGCCATCCAAAAGCGTTTCGACCGCTTGTACCGCGACCACGGCGCGCGCATCTACCGTTGGTCGTTGCGCTTAACCGGCGGCGATCGGGACAGCGCGGACGATCTGACGCAGGAGGTGTTGCTCGCCGCGTACACGGGCCTGCCGCGCTTTGCGGGGCGGGCGGCGCAAACCACATGGCTGTACCGCATCGCCGTGTACCGCTGGCGCGAACTGCGGGAGCGTGACATTCGCGCTCGGGGCGGCGGCGTTCGCGGCGGCGTTTACGCGGGCGAGAACGCCGCCGCGAACGCCGCCGCTACGCCCGGCGATGTCGCAACCGCGTCGCTCGCCGAAACGGTGACCAACCGCATCGTTCTGGAGGCGGCCCTCGCCAATTTGCCCGACACGCTTCGGGTTGCGTTTCTGCTGGTCAAGGCCGAAGTACTGACGTACCGCGAGGCCGCCCGCGTTTTGGAAACGCCGCAGGGAACTATTCAAAGCCGCGTCCACGACGCCCGCGTTTTGCTGCAACGGTCGCTGGTCGGGAGCGGGTACGTCGCTCCCGCTTCATCTATCGAAAAGGAGCCGAGTTAATGAACCCTTTTGGTAAAAGCGCCGGTGCGGATGCCGCAGGCGCAGGCGTCGCTGACGACGTTTGCGAGCGGTGCCAAACGCCGGTCGCCCGCCTGCAAACCCTGATGGACGCCGCCGAAGGCGCGGTTAACTTCCCCGCGACGTTTGGAGCCGGGCGGGCGCGCCGAACGCTTGCGGGTATCTGCGCGACGTGTGCGGCTTGCGCCGCCCGCGTTGCGTCGTGGCGCGCCGGGGATAACGCCGTGCGCGCGTTGTACGCCGCTGAGGTTCCGACCGCCCGCACGTACCAAAACGCCCTGTACGCCGTCGCCCTCGCCGACGCGTCCGCGAAGACCGTTACCCCGACCAAAACGCGCCGCGCGGCCCTGCCCCTGCGCCCCCTATTTACGATGGGCTTTGCGGTCGCGGGCGTCGCCGCGCTCGGCTGGGCCGTGTTGCGAACGCCGGGCGCGCCGCTCAACCCGACTATCTCGTGGGCGCAGGTCGAACAGGCGATGGCGACCACCGTCAAAACCGTCCGCTGGGTCACACGCACCACGCATTATGACGAGCGCGGCGTTGAGCAAAGGTACGTCGTGACAGATAGGTACGCGCGGCTGGACCCGCCCGCACTGACATGGCGGATGCGCCCTGACGAAACGCGCCTTGAAGGAGTACGTGGTCGCGAGATTCGACGACCCGGACATATCTCGCGCATCGGCTACGATGATGCGGTGGAAACGCCCGAAACATATACCCTTTATGACCACGATGAGCGGAAGTTGACACGGACCTTTCGCCGTCAAGCCGCGTCAACATCAAAATCGATAGTCAACGCCCCCCGCCCAGCGGCCCGGTTGCGTGCGCGCATTTTGTACAGTATCAGCGCGCCGGGAACAAGCGCAAAAGTGACAACAAGTGAATCGCGTCCCGATATGGGAAGTTGGAGTAGCGCGCCCGCCATCTTAAACGGACAGGCTGTAGTCAAGCTCACGTACCTCGGGCCGTTATGGTTTGGCAGGCGCGAAACGCGTCTGGTTTGGGCGGACGAAGAAACACGGCGCATCCTGCGGACCGAATCTCGGCTCACCTTTCCGAACTCATCCAAAATCGAGAGTTTAAATATAACCGAGGGCTTTATCTATAACGCCCCACTGCCTTCCAACATCTTCACTATCCAAGCGCCGCCCGGCGTGGTTATCGCCGATGAGGACGAGCGAGAAAACAAACCCGCTCCCTTGTCAAAGGCGGACCGCGCCGATATTGACGCTTTCCTGAATCAAATGGATCAAGGCTGGCGCCGCCGCAACTTCGATCAGTTCGCCAAAGGCTGGGATTTTGCGTATTTTAGTCGCGTGGTTCCCGGCGCGAAGAACGCATCGGGGCGTCGGCAGGAATGGCGGGCGCGGGTCGAAAACCACGACCCGGCGGCGCACGGTTTCGCCGGTAGGATAAATGGAAAGGCCTCCGAGCAAAACTACTTCGGTTGGTTAACTCCTATGCGCCGAGGCGCAGACTTCGTTATCTCCGTTCCGATTCGGTCGGAAGAAGGCGCGCCGATGTCCCGAAGCGGAGGGCGTATCAAACCGGCGGCCTGGAAGTTGTTTTTACGACGCGACACAGAAACAAACCGGCTTCGCGTCGTTTACGTAGCGTGGCAGTAGTCGCACCGTAATGGACATCGCGTGCGGCAGGAGCGGGCGGCGGTTGCGGCGAACGTGAACGTAACGCCGCTGAAAGCTGGAGAGCCAATCCTATGTCAAAAGTCACTTTGCGAACGTTGCTGGACGCCTGCGATGAGCGGAAAACGGATATTCTCGCCCGGGTCGAGGCGATGGGCGACGCGGCGCGAAACGCCCGCCCCGCGCTGGGCGAATGGTCGCCGCACGAGATTATCGCCCACCTCGTGGTCACCGAGGAACTCTTCGGTTGGACAGATCGAAGCGGCGGCGCGCCCATCAGGAAGCGGCCCGCTCAAGCCCGGCGTCAAGGGCGCGCTGTTTGTCGCGCTGATCGCCGGGCCGATGCGCTTGGGAAAACGCCTGCCCGCGCCGGGTATCTTCGCGCCTGACCCGCTCGCCGACTTACCGCTTCCGGTTCTTGCCGAACGCTGGGGAGCGGCCCGGCAAACCGTGCGCGAGCGTATCGCGCGGGTGACGCCCCAAACCGAGAACGACGCGGTCGCGCTTCACCCGTACGCCGGGCCGCTCAGTCCCCTCCAGTTTTTGACGATTACGGACGCGCACCTGATCTACCACCAGAAACAACTGGCCCGCCGCGCTGTCGCCAAAGCGGTTTAGGTGTTGGGTGTTGGGTGTTGGGTGTTCTGAGAATATCGTGCGGTTGGCGCAACCCGTTTGTTTCGGCGACGCTTAATCAAGCGGTATTCTCAGAACACCCAACACCTAACACCTAACACCCAACACCCCATCGGACGCGACGGGTTTTTGGACGTATATTAGGAGATGACATGACCGCACCAACGTCCCCAACCGACGATACTTTTCCGCGCCTGCGTTTGGGCGCGCCCGCGCTGGTCCTTGCGCCGATGCAAGGGCTGACCGACGCCCCGATGCGCGCCGTCCAGGGCGAGATTGGCGCGTTCACCTTCGGCGTTTCCGAGTTCGTGCGGGTAAGCGCTACGGTCGCGCCGCGAAGCGTGTTCCGACGGTACGCGCCGGAACTGAAAAACCGGGGCGCGCGAACCGCGAGCGGACTGCCCGTGCAGGTGCAACTCCTCGGCGGCGATGCGAGCCGTATGGCGGAATCTGCCCGTGTCGCGGTGGAGGCGGGCGCGCTCGCCCTCGATATCAACTTCGGCTGCCCCGCGCCCACGGTCAACAACCACGACGGCGGCGCGAGCCTTCTCAAATATCCGCATCGCATCCGCGAGATTGTCGCCGCCGTGCGCGATGCGGTTCCGGCTTCCATTCCCGTGTCCGCCAAACTGCGCCTCGGATGGGACGACGAAGACGCGATTTTAGAAAACGCGGAACGGGCGGCGGAGGGCGGGGCGGACTGGATCACCATTCACGGCAGAACCCGCAATCAAGGCTACAGGCCGCCCGCGTACTGGAAAAACATCGGCGTGGTCCGCGCGCGCTTGAATATCCCGGTTGTCGCGAACGGGGACATCTGGAACTTGGACGATTTCCGTCGGTGCCGGGACGAGACCGGGGCGGATCATTTCATGCTGGGCCGGAGCGCGATGTCGAACCCGCGCCTGTCCCGGCAAATCGCCCACGAACTCGGCCTTGTCGCACCCGGCGACCCGAACGCCGCGTCGCCGGTTTTCGATTGGCGTCCACCGCTTCATCGGTTGGTCTGCTATTCGCAATCCGCCGACCTTTTCCCTAACATCGTGCAGGTTTCCGCGTCGCGCTACCTCGTGGCCCGGTTGAAACAATGGCTCAATCTCGCGCGCCTGCACGGCGATTTTCGCGCCTTCGACGCCCTGAAACGCGTGGAAACCGTGGACGAAATCTTCGCCGTTTTGACCCGCGATTTTGAGGAACGAGCGCAAGTTGCGGAGGGGAAGTAAGACGAGGCGTTGCCGCGCTGACGCGGAAGTACGCGGCGACGTTTTCTGGAGATACCAGATCGAACCGCCAAAAGCGAACGAGCCGGTTGGCGCGGTGAAAAAAGGCGTCAGTTCGCTTATCAGCCACGAACGCACGTTGCCAACAGTTTCCGAGCGTTGTTCAACCGTCGCAATAACATTGCTTTGCGTCATCAGGTAGTCGGTTAGTTACGCCGCCGTGAACGAAAACCCCGCTCTGCAATCTCTACCGCGCCATGCTAACCTGAATGGGAGCGCCCGTCCCCGCGTTCGGCGACAGCGCCGGCGAACTACCCGGCCTGTCGGTATAGCCGGCGCTTCGTAGGCGTCTGGTTTGCCGTAAGCGTCTACTTTACGGGAGACTAAATCGCTCAAGCCGCGCGGCTCGCCTTCCAGCGGGGACCAACCTTACGTTGGATCGGTGATTTTGTTTAGCGACAGGTTTCTCTGTAAAACGCCCCAAGCGTTTTACAGAGAAACCTGTCGCCGAAGCAATGCACGGTCCAGCGCGTGGCTGGTCCCCCCTGGAAGAGGGAGCCGCTCGGCTTGAGCGATTTAGCCTTCCTCAACGTAGACGGCGACGACAACCCAGACGCCTACGAAGCGCCGATCCTTAGTACAGCAGGAATGGCGCGCGGCGTTTGCGCCATGCGTCGGTGTCGGCGGACCACGACGCGATGATTTTTTCGGGCGCATCGCCGCGCGCTATGGCGGCGGGGATGGTTTCGACGCCGATCATGCTTTTCATCGTTTGGAGCGTGTCGGCATTGAGTTCGGCGGGGTGGAGGCGGGCGAGCGCATCGGCTAAGTGGATACCGAGTTCGGTCGGGCGGCACAGGTGGCGGTCCCATAGGTTGATTTGGACGCCGCCGCAGGTCACGTTTTTGTGCTTGGACGAGGCGGGGGTGAAGCGGGTTGGGGTCCACGACGCGCCGGGCAGGCGGCGCGCGTTCAGGTTGTCCGCGAGGGCGACGCCGTCAATCCACGGCGCGCCCACAAGCTCGAACGGCGAGTCCGTTCCGCGCCCGACGCTTACGGGCAAAACCTCTAAAAAGCCCATGCCCGGATACAGCGCGGCCTCGCGGATGTTGCGGATGTTCGGAAGTTAAAGTCCGAGTACAAAAACCGCTCGCCTGGCGCGTGAACAACGCGGCTTTGCGCGATCTCGTCCAGGCTTTGCGCGAGCATACGCGTTTTGCCGCTGTACGCCCCGCCTGCGGGAAACCCGCTCGTGTGCGTCAGTAAATGGCGCACGGTGAGACGCGTCGCGCGGTCGTCGTTCGCTTCGGCGAATGGGGATAAATACGCGGCGATAAGCGTGTCCAATCCGACACGGTTTTGCTCGATTAACTGCATCACAGCGCTTGTGGTCCCAACCGCTTTGGTGAGCGACGCCAAATCAAAAACCGTGTCCGTCGTCATCGGAACCGGGCCGGGACGCAAAACCGCCTGCCCGTACGCCTTGCGGAACGTGACCGCGCCGCGTCGTCCGACCAGCAAAACCGCCCCCGGCACGCCCCCGCTGGCAACCGCTTCGGCTACAATGGCGTCGGCGACCGTGAGGCGGTACGGCAAGAAACCAAGCGTCGCCGCATCGGCTGTTGGCAGAGGCGATGTCCGCGACGCGGCGAAGACGAGGTCGGTGGGTAAGGCGGCGGGCAAACCGAGCGCGGCGGATGCGACGAGAAGTTGGCGGCGGGAAAGTAACGGCATATCGGAAATTAGGTTCCTCATGGTCTTTTCCTTTTTCTATGCCGCTTCGTTGATTAGCGCATCTCATCTACTTGGGTAACGGCGAAAAACGCACGTCGAACCGCCCGTAAACCCAAACCCGCGGTCCGGTACGTAATATGTTAAACTGTCTTAATACGCGCTGGTCGCTTTTCAACCCATGCCTAAAAAACCGTCCTATGTTCGCGCCTTCGCCTCGCTTCTTACCGGTATCGCGCCTCCGGCGATGCTCGCGATAAGCGCGCTGACGCCCCGAACTTCGGTGTCCGCGCCGCCCACCGCCGCGCCGCTCGTGGCGGACGCGGAAGGCGTGGCGATTTTTGAAAAGAGCGTACGACCGGTTCTTGCGGCGCAGTGCATAAGTTGTCACGGCGCGCAAGCGCAACTCGCCGGCGTTCGTCTGGATACCGCCGAGGGCGTCGCGGCGACCGTGACGCCGGGCGATCCGGCGAAAAGCCGCCTGCTCCGCGCGATGCACTACGACGGACCGGTAAAAATGCCGCCGTCGGGCAAACGACCCGTCGTGGAAATCGCCGCGTTTACCGACTGGGTCAAGCGCGGCGCGCCGTACCTGTCGAAAGCGGCCTGGGCGCAGAAGGGAAGCGCCGCCAAGACCCGAACGCTCTGGTCGTTCCGACCGGCGGTTTTGTCCCCGGTTCCCCAAATCGCAAACGCCGCGACGCCGATTGACGCGTTTTTGGAGGCGAAGCGAAAGGAGCGAAAACTGCCCGCGCCCGCGCGGCGGGCGGATAAGCGCACCCTGCTCCGCCGCGCCTCGTTCGATCTGATCGGTTTGCCGCCCACGCCCGCGCAGTTGACCGCGTTTCTCGCTGACAAATCCCCGGAGGCGTTCGCCCGCGCGGTGGACCGTTTGCTCGCCTCGCCGCAGTACGGCGAGCGCTGGGCGCGGCGCTGGCTGGATGTGGCCCGCTACACGGACTCCAACAGGCTGGACGAGAATACCGCGTTTGGGAACGCGTTCCGCTACCGCGACTGGGTGGTGGACGCCGTAAACCGCGACACGCCCTACAACACGTTTGTTCAAGAGCAGGTCGCGGGCGATCTGCTGGACAGCGGAAACGACGAAACGCTGCGAAACGAGCGTATCACCGCGACCGGCTTTTTGTCGCTCGGCCCCAAGTATCTCGCCGAGCCGGACAAAGACAAAATGGTCATGGACATCGTGGACGAGCAGATTGATGTCACCAGCAAGGCGGTCATGGGGCTGACCATCTCGTGCGCGCGGCGCCATGATCACAAGTTCGACCCGATTTCGACGCGGGATTACTACGCGCTTGCGGGCATCTTCAAAAGCTGCCGAACGATGCAAACGCTCAATACAGTCGCGAAAATCAACCAGCGTCCCTTGAAAACCGCCGCGCTGACCGAGGCGATTGCGGTTCACGCGCGCAAAACCGGGGAACCGGAAGCCGTGGTCGCGGCGGCCCGCGCCAAAGTCGCCGAGGCGGTTCAGGCGAGCCTCAAGGGCGACGAGGAAAAATATCTCAAAGCGGGCTGGGAACTGGCCCGACGCCCCGATGTTCTCGTGTCCGTCGCCGATACGCCCGCCGGAGCGGGCGAGGGGGAGCGCCTCCTTGTGGAGGCGGCGTCGTTTGCGCGCGGCAACGCCAACCGGAATTCCGCAGAATATGGCGACGCCCAAACCACGATTCTCAACACCACGAAAACGCCGTTCACGGCGGAGTGGAAGGCGACGGTCCCCCAAGCGGAGCGGTACGTTCTGGAGATCCGCTACGCCGCCGAAGAAGCGCGCCCGATGAAACTGTTCGTCAACGACGCATTGGCATCGAGCGCGGTCGCGGGCGGCGTCACCGGGGGATGGAAACCGGACGCCCAGCGCTGGGAGCCGCAAAGCGCGGTCACGCTCGTCGCGGGCGTGAACCGGCTGCGATTGGACCGCGACGGAGCATCGCCGCACCTGCACCGCCTGCTTCTGGTTGCGGCCCCGGCGCAAGCGGCGGCGAACGCATCGCCCGCCGCCGCCCGGCAGGCCGCAAGCCAGATCGGCAAGCGCGACCGGATTCTGCCCGATGTGATCCTGCGCTACGCGGCCCATGCGGTCTACGCCGCGTCGCCGGACGACGTGCGTAAACGCGCCGCGCTTGATGCGTCTCTGCTCCGCGCGCCAAGCGACCCGGAACCGTATTTTGGCGGGGCGACCGGCGATGCGTTCAAGCGCGCCTCGGAGGCTCTCGCGGCTTTGCGGAAAGGGGCGCCATCGTACCCGATGGTTATGGCGGTCGAGGAAACGGCGAAGCCCGAAGATGTCCGCATTCATCTTCGCGCCAGTACGCAAAGTCTGGGCGAGATCGCGCCGCGCGGCTTCCCGCTCGCGCTCGCCAAATACGCGTCGCCGCCGGTTCCCGTGCGGGCGAGCGGTCGCCGGGAACTCGCGCTCTGGCTGACGCGCCCCGAGAACCCTTTAACGGCTCGTGTCGCCGTGAACCGCGTCTGGCAACACCTGTTCGGCGCGGGGTTGGTGCGGACGCCGGATAACTGGGGCGTTCGCGGCGAGGCTCCGACGCACCCGGAACTGCTGGATTATCTGGCCATAACCTTCATTAAGCAAGACGGCTGGTCGCAGAAAAAATTAATTCGGTGGCTGATGCTGACCGACGCCTACCAGATGGCGACGGTCGCAAGTTCGCAGGCGACGCAAACCGCGTTTCGTACCGACCCGGAAAACCGCTTTTTGTGGCGCGCGAACCGGCGACGACTGGAGGCGGAAGCGTTCCGCGATTCCCTTTTATTCGCTTCGGGCCGCCTTGACGCCCGGAGGGGCGGCTCGCTCCTCCGGGCGATGGACGCGGACTATGTGACCAACGACCAGTCCAAAGATCGCGCCCTGTATGAAACCACGCGGCGCAGTTTGTACCTTCCTGTAACTCGCAATTCGCTGTACGGCCTGTTCCAATCCTACGACTTCGGCGACGGCGCGACCGTGAACGCCCAGCGGGCGAACACCACGGTTGCGCCGCAGGCCCTGTTCGCGCTGAACAGCCCGCTGGTCCGGGACGCCGCCGCGCATTTCGCCGCCTCCCTGCCGCCCGCGACAGACAATGCCGCAAAGTCGGACGATATACGAATACAGGACGCCTACCGCCGTGCCTATGGGCGCGCGGCGTCCCCGGCGAAATCCGCCCGCGTTCGCGCGTACCTCGACCGCTACGCCGTTGTTCTCGCCCGAAACGAACCCGATGCGGGTAAGCGTCGGCAGGAGGCATGGCGCAGTTTTTGTCAGGCGCTGTTATCGTTGAACGAGTTTATGTACGTTGATTGAAGTCCCACGTCCCCGTGCGAAAGCGTGCGGTGGCCGGGCGACGCGAAGAAGCGATAAGAACGATTTTGAAAACGGCGGCGACGGCAAAAGAAGCGGATAGTGAGGCGGTTCCGGCCCAAACGCCCGTGGCCGCCGCCAAACCCGCGCCCGCCGCGCCGGTTTGGCGCGGTCCCGCTCGCCTGGGTAAGCGCACCAAAGAATTAACCGGCAAGCTCGCGCCTGGCGCGCTGGTAATTCTGGATCACGCGGATTTAGACTCGGTTGCGGCGACGCAACTCGTGCGTCGCCGCCCGGTCGTGGTGATCAACAATCGCCCGTTTGTGACCGGGCGCTACCCCAATCGCGGGCCGGGCGTTCTGCTGGCGGCGGGGATCGCCTTGTTCGATATACGCGCGCTTCCTTCATCTGAGAACAATGGCGACGAGGAAGTTCCCGCCCCGGATTTGTTCGCTTTGCTGGAAGACGGGGAAGCCATTAGTGTCTCCGACGACACGCTCACCCGAACCCATGATAACGCGCCTATCGCGCGCCTTTTCGCCCTGACGCCAGACCGTTTGGAATCTTTGCTGGTCGCCGCCCGCGATAATCTGGATTCTGAGTTGGTTCGCTTCGCCCAGAACACGCTACGGTATCTGGAGCGAAGCGATGAGCGCGCCCTGCTGTTGGACCCCGTGGATATTCCCCCTATCGCGGTTCCGCTCGCCGGGCGGCATGTTCTCGTGGTTGTGCGCGGCGACGGCTACGAGGAGGATCTTGACCGTTTGCGCCCCTACCTGCGCGAACAAAAGCCCGCAATTATCGCCGTGGATGGCGCCGCCGACGCTTTGCTTGCGCGCGGTTTGCGCCCCCATCTAATTCTCGGCGATATGGATTCCATCAGCGATTCGGCCCTTCGGTGCGGCGCGGAGTTGGTGGTTCACGCCTACGCGCGCTCGCGGGACGATACAAATGGCGCCGCCGCGCTCAATGCGCCGGGCCTCGCCCGTGTCGAGGCGCTGGGTTTGCCCGCGCACACGTTCCCGGTCGCCGGAACCAGCGAGGACGCCGCGCTGTTGCTCGCCCATGAAAAAGGCGCGGATCTGATTGTCGCGGTCGGAACCCACACCAATCTGGAGGATTTTCTGGACAAAGGGCGCGGCGGCATGGCGAGCGCGTTTCTGGTGCGGCTCAAAGTCGGAAGCCGTTTGGTAGATGCGCGCGGCGTGTCCCGCCTGTACGCGGGTCGGCAAAAGTTAGGCCCGCTCTTGTTCTACCTGACGCTTTCGGCCCTGTTCCCCTTATGCGCTCTGCTCGCCGCGACGCCGTCCGGTCAGGTCGCGTGGCGCGCGGTCGCCGTCTGGTTCCGCTTGCTGTCTCGGTAGGGGGAGGGTGTTGGGTGTTGGGTGTTGGGTGTTGGGTGTTTTGAGAATACCGAATGGTTTGTTGGTTCCGTTTTGCACCGGCGGGTGAATCCGCGTCTTAAGAAGGCGAACCCCGCCTGCGCGGGCTACGCTAGTGTCGCCGGGCTAATCGGTATTCTCAGAACACCCAACACCCAACACCCAACACCCAACACCCTCCCCCGGCGCCGGGTTATAATCGTTTCATGTCGTCTGATCTTCGCTACCATATCGCCTCGCTTGCCGCCGTGTTTTTCGCGCTCGGCATCGGGATACTCATCGGCACCGCGTTTGTCGGGGCGCCGCTGGTCAGCCGCCAAACCGCGCTGATCAAGCGGTTGGAGGGAAACGTGGGCGAACTGCGGCGGGAAACGCGCGAGTCCGAAACCAACGAGGACGCCCTGCGGATTCTTGCGCCCGGCGTGGTGCGCGGCAAACTCGGCGGGCGGCGGGTTCTCGTGGCGCAGTGCGGGGCGTACCCGGATGCGGGCGCGCGAGCCGTGGATGCCCTGCGGCTCGCGGGGGCGTCCGAGATCGTAGAAGTCGCCCTGCCCGCGTCCGCCTGGCAACGCCTCGATGACGCCGCCGGGGCGTCGTCCGACCAGACCGAAACGGTTGAGGCCGAAGCGCGCCGTCTCGCCCCGCTCCTGTTGTCCGGATCGGACGATGCGCTGGAAACGTACCGGCGCGACGGCCTTTTAACCGGCGACACGCTGGATAACAAGCCGGTGCGCTTGATTGTTCTCGTGGGCGGCGGGCAAGCGACGCGCCCGACTACGGCGAACAACGCCGCGCCGTCCGACACATCGGCGTACGAGAACTTGGCGGGACGGCTGGACGCGTCGCTTGCGACGGTGTGGCGAGAAGCCGGGGCGGTTGTGGCGGGCGTGGAGCCGGTGCGCGCGGAAGCGTCGGCGATGCGGATTTATCAGGGGGCGGAGATCGCGACTGTGGATTGCATAGACCGCGCGGCGGGCCAGATTGCGCTTCCGTTCGCGCTTGCGGGCGAGAAGGCGAACTACGGCGTCAAATCCACCGCCGACGCAAGCCGCATACTGCCCGCGTCGCTGGAAACGGACGGTAGCGCAACCACGGCGTCGCCGTCCGCCGCGCCTTCGCCCTTTGTCACCCCGTCGCCCGCGCCCATCGCCGCCGCGTCCCCCAAACCGCGCCTATCGCCGTCGCCTCAGGTGTCGCCCTCGCCGTCCGCGCGCCGCCGTGTCGCGCCGGGAAGCGCGCCGTAATGAACGCCGCGTCCCGGTCGGTTTCGGTGATTATCCCGGCTTTTAATGAGGCGGACCGCATCGGCGTAACCGTGTTCGCCGCGCGCGGTTTGCCGGGCGTCGCGCGCGTCGTGGTGGTGGACGACGGCTCGACTGACGACACCGCTCGTGCGGCGACCGAGGCGGGCGCCCAAGTAATCAAGGTCCCACGCAACCGGGGGAAGGCGCGCGCGATGGAGATCGGGGCGGATGAGGCCGCCCGTTTAAGCGCAAACGACGACCGCGAGACCCTGCTACTTTTCCTCGATGCGGATCTGGGTGAAACCGCGCGCGAGGCGTCGGTTCTTATCACACCGGTCTTGAATGGCGAAGCGGATATGACCATCGCGACGTTCCCCGTGATACCGGGGCGCGGCGGCGGCATGGGCGTTGTGGTGCGGGTTTCCCGCGCGGGAATCGCCCGGGCGACCGGACGCGTTTTGCAGGCGCCACTGTCCGGTCAACGCTGTTTGACCCCGAAAGCCTTCGCCGCCGCCCGCCCGCTCGCGCCCGGCTTCGGGGTGGAAACCGCGCTAACCATTGCGGTTCTGCGCGCCGGTTTTCGCGTTGTCGAAGTTGGGACGCAAATGGATCACCGCGTGACCAACAACTCGTGGAAGGCTCGCCTTCACCGCGCCCGTCAATTGCGCGATGTCGTACGCGCCTTGTCGCTACGCCGCTAAGATGTTACGATGATTGACAGTTTAATTGGCGCGATGAACGAAAAACCGCAGGATGAACCGCTCGGCAAATCGCGTTCCGTCTGCGGAGGTATTGGTTGAACAAAACAAGAAACGGCGAAACGCGGGAGCGGATCGCCCCAACGCGCGCGGCGCATCCGTTGTGGTGGATTGGGGGAGGCTCGCTCGTTGCAAGCGCGGGCGTTTGGGCGACCATTGCGCTCGCCTCCGGTATAGCCCCGGTTCTCGCGGCGGGCGGCGGCAGGGAGCCGCAACAAACCCGGAGCGAGCGCGAAAGCATCGTCGCCCGGCGCAAAGCGGCGTCGCCCGCGCCGCCCGCCCTTCGTCGTCCAAGCCGGTCCCCTTCGCCGTCCCCAAGCGCGCCCCGTCGACGCTCGTCGGTTCGGCCTTCGCCGTCACCGTCTCCCGTGACCGCAACGGGAGCGCCGCAACCCGCCGCGTTCAAAACGCCCATATTGCTTTGGAAAACGTTTTTGAAGCGCGTGGATGGAGCGGCGACTGTCGCCAAACCCGGCGATTCGGGAACCGGGACCGGCGGCGGGGTGGCGAGCGTGTTTGTCGCGGCGGGTAACTCGGCGTACCGTTTGGACGATGGGCGAACGCAATGGATTGCGCCTATCGGGGAAACGCAAAGCGCGCCCACGGTAGACGAAACCGCGATCTATGTCGGCGCGAACAGCGGAACGCTGTTCAAACTCAATCGCAAAAACGGAAAACCGGCGTGGAAGTTTGCGACCGGAAATTCGATCCTGACCCGCCCGGTCGTGTTTGACGGGCGCGTCTACGCCGAAAGCACGGACAACAACGTTTACGCCGTGAACGCGCAGACCGGGGCGCTTACGTGGAAGTTCGCGCGCCCGGACGGCTCGCTCGGATACTCGTCCCCGGTGTACACCTCCGCCGCGCTTCTGGTTTGCGGCGAGTCCACCCTGTACGCCGTTGCGCCCGCGTCGGGCAAGTTGGTATGGCGCGCGCCGCTCGGCGGCAAATCGGCGTCGTCCGTGACCACGGGCGGCGGGCGCGTCGTGGCGGGAACCGATGGCCGGGGCTTGCAGGCGTTTTCCCTCGCGACCGGCGAACCGGCGTGGTCGTTCGCGGGCGACCCGTCCGTGAAAGGGGAATGGTTCGGCGCCCCGGTTCATTCGAGCGGAACCGTTTATGTCGCGACCTACAACCGCTTTGTGTACGCCGTGAGCGCCGTGACCGGCAAGGGCAAATGGTCGGCGCGCATCACCGGCGCGAGCCTCGCCCGTCCTGCTGTGGATGAGGCGCATGGCGTGGTGTATGTCACCTGCGCCACGTTCAAAAACAACCCGACGCTGTGGGCGATTGATGCGCGGACCGGCAAAACTCGTTGGAACGCGCGTTTGGGCAACATCTCCGCCGCCCCGGTTATCGAGGATGATCGCTTGTACGTCGGTTCGACCGACGGCTACTTTTACGCCTACTCGCTGAAGTAGGCGGCTGGGCGTTAGGTGTTGGGTACCTCGCCCATCCCCGCCGCTTGCTGGGTACACTATCTCCATGCAATCGACACCTCGTTTTGACGCGCCTCGTAATTCCGTCACCGTTCCCGACTTCGCGGCAGCAAACGCCGCCCCGCTCGATGTTCTTTTGCGCGGCGGCGTGATTCTCGATGGGACCGGGGCGGAGCGTTTTAGAGCGGACATCGGGGTGCGGGATGGGCGCATTGTCGCGGTGGGCGATTTGGGGGAAGCGCGGGCGAACCGGGTTGTCGAGGCGGCGGGGTTGTTTGTTTGCCCCGGCTTTATTGATATTCACACCCACTCCGATTTGTCCGTGCTGTACACGCCGGGTATGGACTCGTCTCTTGCGCAAGGGGTGACCAGCGAGGTGGTCGGCAATTGCGGCTTTTCGCTCGGTTTGGCGCGGGCGAGCGCGGACTTTTCCGGCGAACAGCGCGGCTTGGAGCGGGCGGGCCTGGTTCTCGATTGGGACGATTTGACCGGGTTCTTCGCGCGGGTGGAAGAACAGGGGATTGCGACCAATATCGCGACCCTTGCCGGACACGGAACGCTCCGAAAGCGCGCGATGGGCCTTGCGAACCGCGCGCCGTCTGAGTCCGAACTCAATCAGATGCAACGGGATTTGAACCGGGCTATGGAGCAGGGCGCGGTCGGGTTGTCGTCGGGTCTTGAATACGTGCCGGGAATGTACGCCGATGTCGCCGAGATGACGGCTCTCGCGCGGGTTGCGCAGGCCGCGAACGGTTTTTACGCGACCCATCTGCGCGATGAGGGCGACGCTGTCGAAGAGGCGGTTCTGGAGGCCCTTGCGGTCGCCGAGGGGGCGGGTATCGCCCTTCAACTCTCGCACCACAAAGCGGAAAAGCCGCGCAACTGGGGTAAGGTCGCCAAAACGCTTGCGCTCGTGGATGAGGCCGAGGCGCGGGGCGTGGACGTGCTACTCGATCAGTACCCGTATACGGCCTATCAAACGGGCCTTGCGACTATCGCACTTCCGCCGTGGGCGGTCGCCGGGACGCCGCAGGCGTTGGCGGAGAAACTGAGCGACCCCGACACGCGCGCCCGCGCCCGCGCCGCGATGGACGGCGTTTCATGGGGCGCGGTTGAGATCGCGTCGTCGCCCCGCCACCGCGAACAGCAAGGGCGAACGGTTGCGGAACTTGCGAGCGATGCGGGGCTTGATCCGCGCGACTGGGTTTTGAACCTTTTGTCCGAGGGCGATGCGTGGGTGTCGGCGGCGCATTTCGCGCTGTCCGAGGACGATGTCGAGCGCGTGATGCGCGACGGGCGCGTGGCCATCGGCTCGGATGCGGTCGCGATCTCGCCGACCGGCATTGCCGCCGCCGACCGCCCGCACCCGCGCTCGTACGGGGCGTTCGCGCGCGTTCTGGGCCGCTACGTGCGCGAGCGGGGCGTTCTGACGTGGGAGGAGGCCGTGCGGCGTATGACCACGCTTCCCGCGCGCCGTCTCCGGTGGTCCGACCGTGGCAAAATCGCGCCCGGCTACGTCGCCGATATCACCGTCTTCGACGGCGACACAATCGTTGACGCCGCCACATTCGCCGCGCCCCACGCGCCCGCCGTGGGCGTCCGGTACGTGTTGGTGAACGGCGTTCCCGCGGTTGAGGACGGACGCGCGACCGGATCGCGGTCGGGCCGTGTGATTCGCCGGATCGATTGAAACGCGGCCCCAAGAAGGCGAATGCAGGCAAACAAATGTTTTACTATTTGCGCGGTTTTCCGCTATGATAAAAGCGTCCCGGTGTGAAATTTCTCATACGAAAGCGACCAAACGGAACTTTAGGAGCGTTCGCGCGACTAATAAGACGAAGCGCGGGGAACAATAATGAAGTGTAGCGAGATTACTTCAAAAGGATTTTCGGGAGGTGGTAGCGAAACCAATGGGAGTTCTCGCCTTGGCGAAAACAGCGGCAACGAAGCGGCACGACATCTGCGATAATCCCCAAGGGGAGACGGGGCAAACCAATCTGGTTTTGTCCACGTCTAATGCGTTTGTATGGAGATAAACCAAACGCGTATCCGTTAAGTCGTTCATGTTCTCGGCTCATGCCGAAACAGGCCATTTCCAACGGCCACCGCCCAAAATTTCCGCAAACGCGCGCGTTACCCAGACGCCTTTGCGGATCTGACGTTTTTCATTTACCGGCGACACAGCGGAAGCGTTCTCAACAAAACGTATAGTTCTTGATCGGCAGGCGGCATCGGCGGCGTATAAGACACATCGCCCCGCCCGTAAGGAGTGTAAATGTCAACAGCAGCGGCGAAAGTTATTCCCGCAGCAACAACGCCCGTGGGAGCGGAGAAGAACGGCGCGGCGGGCGCGAGTAGGGAAGGGGAAGCAATCATCAGCGGCGGCAACGGCGCGGGCGGCTGCAAGACCGCGCGCAGAGCCTCGTCTCGTTCGTCGAAAGTCCCGGTCAAACCCGCATCGCAACAAAATGAGCCGCCCCCTCCTGCGGACAGTGCGGACGGGGGAGGATTACAGCCGTACCTCAACCGTTTAACCAAATGTCCCTTGCTCACGCCCGACGAGGAAATGCGGCTTGCCTTCAAGGTCGCCGAGGGCGGCTCGGAGGGCGTGAAGGCGCAGGCGCGGCTGGTGGAGTCGAATATGCGGCTGGTTATCTCGATAGCCAAAGCGTATCGCTCGTCCGGGATTCCGTTCGAGGACCTCATTCAGGAAGGCGCTATCGGCCTGATGACCGCCTCGGAGCGTTTCGACCCCAAGCGCGGCTACCGCTTTTCGACGTACGCGACGCAGTGGATTCGGCAGGCGATAGGGCGCGCGGTGGACAACAAGGCCAAAGCGATTCGGTTGCCCGCCCATGTTTCGGAATCCCTGCGGAAACTCGACCGGGTGCGCGCCGATCTGCGCCGAGAACTTGGCGAAGAGCCGACGACGGAGCAATTATCGGTGCGTATCGGCTTGCCCCCGCGCAAGGTCACCCTGCTCCTGAACACCATTCAGGACCCAGTGTCACTGGATATGCAGGTCGGCAACGAGGAAAACACCAGTTTGGGCGCGCTTCTTTACGATAAAATGGCGCCCGACCCGCAAGACGAGTTGGTGGAAACCGAGTTGAAGGAGGAGATCGCGTCCATTTTTGACTGTTTGGACGAGCGCGAATTACTTGTGATGAAAAAGCGATTTGGTTTCGATGGCGAGGATACGTATGTCCTTCAGCAAATAGGCGACGAACTCAACATTTCCCGCGAGCGCGTTCGCCAGATCGAAATCCAGGCCCTCCGCAAACTGCGCTCGGCGGCCCGCCAGCGCCAGCTCCGCGAGTACCTGTAGCTCGCGATAGCACGGACCAACGGGCGGCGCGCCCGTTGGTCCGTGCTATCGCGCCCGGAGCCAGCGCCATACTTCCGGCACGGTCGGACGCTGGCCGTACATCAGGAGCGACAAGCGGAACAGTTTCGCCGCGAGACGCACGGTAAGGTACGTCGCGCCGCACAGCAGAACGCAGGTGAGCGCGACCTCGCCCGCCGACGCCCCGCCCGCCGCGACGCGTAACATCATACCGATAGGGGCGGTTAGCGGAAAC
Source organism: uncultured Armatimonadaceae bacterium (assembly GCA_964252165.1). Classification (GTDB taxonomy): domain Bacteria; phylum Armatimonadota; class Armatimonadia; order Armatimonadales; family Armatimonadaceae; genus CAXUMS01. Next base: position 20,445 of record CAXUMS010000019.1, on the reverse strand, counting down.
AGCGACAGGAAGCGGGACAGCCCGCCATCCGGGGCGTCGAGAAGAACCGGCAGGAACATCAGCGGCACGACCAGAAGCGAAACCGCGACGCCCGACATTTGCTGGGATTCGCGCCACGAGGTTCCCATCGAACCGACGCCCGCGAGCAGGGCGGCGTACAGGGCGAAACCGAGCAGGAACATCAAAAGCGCGGTGACGAACACGCCCGGCCCAATCGTGACGGAGGCAAGGGCGGGAATGGCGCGAATGGCGAAAAGCGATGTCAGAAGCCCGCCTGACAGCCAGATCCCCATTTGCGTCAGGCCGACCGCCCCCAACCCGATGAGTTTCCCGGCGAGCAGTTCCTCATGGGTGGCGGCGGATAACAAAACCTCGATAACCCGGTTTTCTTTTTCCTCGACAATGCCGTGAAGCAGGTACGACGACGACAACACCACGGCAAGCACCAGCAAAAGCGAGAATACGTACGGGACCGCGAACCGGGCGATCAGGCGGGCGGGGTCGGGGGGCGCAAACTTATTCGTTTCGGGATCAAACGTCAACCGCGTCGAAACCACGGGGCGCACCACGGCCTGAATGGTCGCGGCATCGGTTTTGCCGGAAAGCAAAGCGCGGCGGATAGTCGCGGCGTAAACCGATGCCCCGCCGCTTGACGACCCGCCGCCGTCCTTGCCGAAAAGCGATTGCGCGGCGGCGGGCGCGTACACCGTGATGTCGCCGGTTTGAGCGAACTTTTTTTCCACCACAACGAACGCGCGAATTTTGCGGTCGCGCACGGCCTTTTGTCCGTCCGCGAGCGTCGGGTACACGCGTCCCGCGATACCGTCGTCGGTTTGGGCGAGAGCGGCAGAGGCGAGTTTGCCGGTTAGATCCAGAAAGCCAACCGCGCGCGGCTCGGTTTTGCGCGGGATGGACTGCGACGCCATTACGGTCGCGCCGCCGACCAGCAAGCCCATAAACGCGTACAGAAACGGCAAACCGAACGTGACCAGAAGAAACTCGCGCCGCTTGACGGTGGTCCAGAACTCGCGCCGGGCAATCGTTCCCACACGGCGCAGGCCGCTTTTGTTTTGATGTGTCGCCATATGTTACCCTTCCCCTACCACGCGCACGAAAATATCCTCAAGAGTGGGCGTCATCTCGGCGAATCCACGAATTCTTGCGCCGCTTTGAAGCAAGGCGGCAATTACATCACGCGGCGCGCCGCCAACGGGCGGTTGAATTTTGCTCACATGCGGCTCGATTGGTTCCACGGTTGCGCCGGGCGGCAGTTGGCGGGTGAAGGCGTCCAGAGTTTCATCGTCGTGTTCGACCCGGAGCGCGCCCTCGGCATAGCGGGCGCGCACCTCGCCGACCTCGCCGTATAAAACCCGGCGGCCCCGGTGAAGCATCAGCAATCGGTCGCAAAGCCGCTCGACCGGCTCCATCTGGTGGGTGGACAGAAGAATCGTTCGCCCCCGCCGTTTCTCGTCCCGCACAATCTCCTGCGCCTGCCGCGCGGAGACGGGGTCCAGGCCAGAAAACGGTTCGTCTAAAATCACAAATGGCGGGTCATGCACCAATGCGGCGGCGATCTGTATTCGTTGCGCCATTCCCTTGCTGAGGGCGTCCGGCTTAGTCAAAAGGTGCGCGCCCATGCCGACCTGATCCAGAACCACTTGCGAGCGCGCCCGCGCATCCGCCCGCGACAGGCCCTTGAGTTCGGCGATGTATTGGAGGTACTCGCCGACCGCCTGTTTTTTGTACAGCCCGCGCTCTTCCGGCAGATAACCGACCTGATCGCGCACGGCCTGCATCCCGCCCGCGCCGAGTATCCGCACCGTTCCGGCGTCCGGCAGTAAAATCCCGGTTAAAATCCGTAGGAGCGTGGTTTTGCCCGCGCCGTTCGGGCCGAGAAGGGCGAAGATTTCGCCGCGTTTAATGGACAGCGAAACGTTGTCGAGGGCGGCCCGCCCCGCATATGTTTTCGTCACCGCGTCCATCTCGACAACGGTATCCGGGTTTCCGTCTGTATTGTTTGTCGTCATTGGTCTAAGTTTACGACGCGCGAAACTTAGAAAAGTTGCCCTATTGCGATGCTGCCAAACGAATAACCGCCGCAACATTGTTGCGGCGGTTGAGGCGTTGTGCGTTATTCGGTTCCGGAAGATTACAGCTCGCGCACCAAACGGAACCCGACATACTGCGATTTGAAGCCGGGCAGGTTGCCGCCGCGCAAGGCCGCGCGCTGTGCGCGGGCGTCAAGAAACCAGCAGCCGCCGCGAAGCACGCGCTCGGTCGCGTCGGCGGGGCGAACAAACGGGTTCGCGGGCGCGGCCTTTGCGTATGCGTCGGGCAGGTAGCCGTCGCCGCACCATTCCCATACATTGCCGCTCATATCGTAAAGCCCCCACGCATTCGGCTTTTTCTGTCCGACCGGATGGGTTTTCTGACCCGCGTTGGCGTAAATCCACGCATACTCGCCCAGGTTTTGCGGCGTGATCGCGGTCTTATCCGCACCCATCCCAAACGCCCCGTCCGACCCGGCGCGTGCGGCGTATTCCCATTCGGCCTCGGTCGGCAAGCGGAAGCGCGCTTCTTTGTTTTTGTAGCTCAGGGCTTTGCAGAAGTCCTGGGCTTGCATCCACGACAGATTTTCCACCGGTAAATTGGGGTCGCTCTTAAACGCGGACGGGTTCGTCTTCTCGCCCATAACGGCTTTCCACTGCGCCTGCGTCACCTCGTACTTGGAAAGAAAAAACGGCTTGGTAATCTGAACCGAGCGCGCCGGTCCTTCGACCACATCCTGGGGCGTCCACAAACCCGCCTTTTGCAGAGCGGCTCGGTCCGCCTCGGGCGTACCTTGCCAATACGTCCCGGCGGGAATTTTGATAAAGCGGACGCCTTCAAAAACCGCTTCGCCGAAGTCCGGGACCGCCGACGGGTTCGCGGTCGGCGGCGGGAGCGGGGCGGGAGAGGCGGGGGCGGTTTTCACGAGAACAAGCGATATATCGGCGAGCCAAACCGTGCCGTTCTTAATACCCATGAGAAAGTTCGGCAACAAGTTCACTTCGCTGTTGCGGGCGAGATCTGACGCTTCAAAGGTGTACTCGTACGACTTCCACTCAGGCGTCAGCGTTAGATCGCGCGCGAGTCCGATATTGTGATGATCACGCGAATTGATTTGACCGACCAGGTCCACTCGAAGCGATTCGGGGGACTTGGCGCGAAACCGCAGGGTATACGTTGCGCCTTCCTCCAATGCGTCCATTGTTTTCGGGTGGAACTGGACATGCCAGTTGACGCCGTTAACGCCGCCCACGGTGATACGCGCGGCATTAGGTTCGCCGTCCGCTTTCAATAGCGTTGCGGTCCCGCTCTCGTATGCATCCAGACTCCACGCGGTTGTGTCCGCGACCGGCTTCAACAGGTCCGCGCCCACCGGAACAGGGGCGGCGGAGTACGCAGGCGGCGCCATCACCAGCGCGGCGGGAAGGGTGAACGTTCCAAGCGCAACGGCGACCAAGAACGAGGCCGCGAATCGGCGGCGATACAGAAGTTTTTTCATAGGTGTAACGGGCGCGGCGCGTAGCCTTTGGCTTTCACCCCCTGCCCCTTTCTCACAAAAGTCCTTTTGTTCGCTTCCCCCACGAATAGCGTCAGAATCGCCGCCACTTCGTACGGATCCAACGCCCCAACGCTGGTATTGGTCACGCCAAAACCGGAAAGGTCTCCGCAATCGCTTTTACGGTAAGCGAGGAAGCGGCGAAGTGAAAAGGCCTTGTCAATGTAGCCGCAGGCGCGTAACGGTTGTCATAACAAGTAAAAGGCGTGTAAAGAAAGCAAAGCGGATTTCGTTTCATGGCAGTGATTAAATGCTTGAATAGCAATTGCGATTCAGAAAGATAAATGACATGAGCCGCCGCGCGCTGTTAGCGACCGATCACAGCGAAGATGCTCCTCTGGTAGCGGCCCTTTTCCGAGAGGGATTTGACGTTTATCTCGTCAACCATTCAAGGAACCAAGACCGGGCGCAAACGGCGTTGGTTGACGCCATTAATTCTTTTATGCCGGAAATTGTTTTAATCGCCGATGACTTCGACAGCCATGTTGTCGAGACAGCGCTACAAATTCATAACGCCCCCGACAATCGTCCTGCTCTTATCGTGTTTTTGACGCCCAAGAACCCCGCCTTTCCCTCGTACCGGTCTAAGTTCCGGAAAGGCGATATTCACTTTCTTACGCGCCCCTATGCCAGGGGAGAAGTGGAAGTCCACGTGAAGCGAATTTCAGCAACGGAAAGGGCGGTTCCCCCAATCAGTTCGTGCATTCTTCCGGTAGGGAAATGTCCCACCACGTCCTGTCCGTCCCCTGAAAAAGAGGACGGACAGAACGTGGTGGGCGGCAGTGAGTAATTGAACGACCGCGCTACGCGCCGCGCTTGATGTACGGAAGCGGCGCGCGATCGTTGCGACCGGTTTGCTTAGACTTCGGGATGTCGGCGAGATAAAGCGCGGTCGCATACACATCGCCGTGGTTCGGGATCGAGCCTTGCGCATTTGGCGTTCGGCCCGGAATAGGATCGCCCGTCAAGGGGTCGAAGGCCGGGTCCATCGTTCCGTCCGGGAGGAGCGGGATCGCCATCAGGGTGTTTTGCCCGATGCCGCCGTACTGCGCGTCGCCTTTGACCTTGCCGCCCACGAACGCCGCCGAAGTCACCTTCCAGTGCTGGGAAATATCCTGGTCGCCGATCAGTTTCATCTTTTCGGACTCGGGGATATTCATCTTCAGGAAATCGTCCACATCGCCGTGGATGGTGCGCCCGAACTCGGATGTCAGCACAATCGTCGTATGCTCCCACAGCGACTTGCCGGTGGATTTGTGTTGCATGTTTTTCAGCAAATCAACAAGCGTGGTCAGCGGGTCCCACAACTGATCTTTCATCATCTGGGTTTGGTCGGGCTGGCCGCGCGGCGTCGTGCCGTCTTTTTCCCATAAACCCTGCCGGTTGTGATGGGAGTCGAATCGGCGAATATCGCGCGTTTCGATCCAGAACGCGCACGACAGGTCCGATTTCATCATTTCGTACGTCATCATCGCCTGCACATTGGTGTTCGGACAGAACTTGGTGCGCGCCTTGTTGCCGTTGACGCTCTGGTACGTGATAAGTTCGTCGGCGGGCGTAACCTTAAATCGGTCTTTCAGGACGCGGTCCGTAAACAGGGTAGAGAGCATTGGGCGGCTCAGCGTTTTGCCTTTTGTTCCCATATTCTGGTAGATCTTGCGCGCGGAATCGTACGATTTGACGACTTCTAAATCGGCGTCGCGGCGGAGCGACGAGTGCGCGGTGTCCAAGAATTTCTCGATCTGCCGGTTGACCACATCGGCCCCGGACGATTGCATCCGCATCAAAAAGTCGCGCAGGTTCGCGGGCGGTCCGGCGTAAATGGTGTGGGCGTGCGCGGGGCCGAGGGCGTGGTAGTAGCCTTTGCGCCCGGTATACTGGACCTCATTCAGTTCGCCATCGGACAGCCACCAGTGCCACGACACGTTTGGTAAAACATACGACTGCCCATAGACCTCGGCGAACGCCTGCGTGACCGAGCGCTCATCCGGCTCGCGCTCGCCTTGCAGTCTCAGATCGTACGACCCCATATGCGCCTTCAAGCGGTCGCCGCTGTGGAACGAGCCGGTGTGCATGGACGACAGGACGGCCATTTCGGGGAACAGGGCCTTGCCCGGCTCGGCGAGATAGCCGTGCCGGATGGCTCCGGTTTTGGTGATGCCATAACCGGGCTTGCCCCAGTTCAGGACGCGGTACCGTTCGCGGCTCCACTTATCCTGCGGCAAGCGCGCGACCACGTTGTTGGGCGTTTCCACCGGGCTGAACATGTCGTACGATTCCCAGCCGCCCTCGATAAACCAATAGATGAGATAGTGCGGGTCCGCGCCCTCGCGCGTTTTCGCCTCGACATTTTTCGCCCAGGCGGCGCCGCGGTTCGGGTCGCCGTTCTTTTGAAGGTAGCCTAAGAAATCCGCCGCGCCCAGTGCGACCGCCGTTTCCGCGCCGCGCCGCAAAAATGTGCGCCTCGACAGGCCGAGCGAGTTGATGAGCGGCCTGTCCCCGGGGGTGGGGGCGTCAAACGTCGGGCGGCCCATCTCGGGACAGTCCTCGAACTGCGTATCGGGCAAAACAATATCCCGTGCGTCTTGAGACCGTAGCGCTTTGCGAACGTCGTCGTCGCTGATGTTTCCGTTCATTGAAGTTTATTCCCCTTCGGCTTCGCGCAGTTCCCTTGCTATCGCGCTTGCCGTGGTCGCGCCCCCATTGCCGGGCAGATCGCGGCCCGCGACCGCTTTATGAAACGTCGCAAGTTTCGCCATTCGCAGATTTCGCTTCCGCGCGCGCTCCTTCTCGGACGGCGCGGGCGTCGCGAGCGGTCCGTTCAGATACTCGGGCGATAGCACGATCACCTTGATCAGGGGCTTGACCGCGAAGTTGTTTTTCTCGGTCACATCCCACAGCCGTTTGTACAGCGTGCGCTCATCCCCTTCGTACCGCAGTTCGCGCCCGAAATACCACACAAAATGCGTTTGCAGAATGGTGCGGATAAACCGCTCCTTGTTCTGGGCTTGCAACGCGAACGCTTCTATGCCGTCGCCCTTGTACGGATACGACGCGACCACGGCCTTGTCGGAGTCGTCAATGCGAAGGCCCGTCGCGTCGTGCTGGCGGTAGTTGCCCTCATCGTCCCAGAAGCCTCTCTGGTACGCGAGCGGCGTCAGCACTTTGTGGCACGTATAGCAAAGCGAGTTCGGGTCGGTCGTCGCGCCCGCCGTGATGCCGTCGCGGGTTTGCAAAACCGAATCCGGCACCTCGAAGACATAGCCCAGAAACTTCTCGGTCACCTGCGCCGGATAGTTGAAGTGCGGCAGGCCGGGCTTGCCCTCGATAAACCCCTTCATCGTCAGAACGCCGGTTTTACCGTGGTAGGCGGGCCGCGTTTTTTTGGCGAAGCGCGTGTCCACCGTGTAATCGGCGGTCAGGATTTCCTTGAACGGGTGACCGGTGTCCGCAATATACGTCCACAACCGCGCCGGTTCATCCTGCTCCACGGTTCCGTGCGATTCCAGATACAAGCGCGTGCGGTGGAAGTAGAAATCGCGGAACGCGAACGACTTAAGGTAACCGTCCACCAGTTTGTCCAGCGGTTCGCCATTGTCCACGCGCGCGATCTCGGTCTTGGTCGGCGTTCGGGCGAGCAGGTCCTGCGCGATTTTTACCAACTGCAAACGCCGCTTTTGCTTTACATCGGTGATGGTCGCAAGGCTTCGCGGGCGGGTAAACAAGAAGTCCGGGTGCGACAAGAGCGCGCGCGCCATCGTCGGGGCGGCAAGGGTTAACCGGGCGGCGTGGGGGTCTTTGATAAACACGCGCGGACCGCCGATCTGCGTCCACGTATACGTCAGCTTGGAGTGTTGGAGGTTGAAACTCGATGACGCGTCAATGACGATTGGCGCGCCGATATGGGCGTGGTACGGGAACACGACCTGCACAATTGGCGACGACGCTTTGGCATGGACGACCACGGGCGCGCGGGTCTCGTTATCCACTTGACCGGGGAAAACCAGCCCGACGCGGTAAAACTTCGCGGCATCGAAGCCGGTCAGGGACGTTGCGGAGCGCGGCGAGTAAAGAAGGCCCAGGCCCGGCTTCTTGACGGTTTTGTCGTCGGTGTCCTGAAAAATATCCGGGCCAACGGTGTTGTACGCCCCGAACGTTCCTTTCGTGAACTTGATCCACGATTCCCGGCCCACCGCTTCATTCGCCTTGAGGATAAGGGCGTTGTCACCGCCGAGATCCGCCCCGACCGGCGCGAGCCGCACGGCGTCCGCGACCACGCGCTTCACGGTTTGATCGTTTCGCAATTCCACGCCATCGGTTTTCCCGGCGAACTGGAACGACGTTTTCAAATCGAAGAACGGAATCGTATCGAGCGTTTGGTCAATCGTGAAATACGCCTCGCCCGCCGGGGGAACCGGGGGCGCGGCGGGCAGGGCTAAACGGCTCGTTTTACCGCGCGAAACCACCTCGACCAGCACGTTCGGCGCGCCGCTCGCCGGGCCTCGGAACCGTCGTACGCGTTTCCCGTCGCCGGTAGGCGCGATATTCGGCTTGTCGAAGCGGCGCCATTGAAGCGCAACCTCGTACTGTCCCGCCTTCGCGACGCTCACCGGGAACGTGACAACGGACTTGCCTTTGTTTTCGTTGTTGTCCTCGTACGACGTGAAGTTATCGTCGCCTTTGATGCGCCATGCCCCTTCGGGCTGAACCGAGCCATCGCTGACCGGGGTAACCTTTTCGGTCGTCGCGGGAAGCGGGCCGCGCAACACGATGCCGGATACGGAAACGTTGCCGTACGTTCCGGCGTTGCTGACGACTACTTTCTGGCCTGCGTCGCCCGGCTTGAACGTGAACGCGTCGCCGACCGTTTTCACGGCGGTTTTGTTGGCGTCGTCCTTGAACGCGAGGCTTTGGTCCACAAATTCGGAGTAAAGCGCGTGGGTGTCGGCGGTAACTTTAACGGTCACCTCGCGCCCGGTGGTCATTCCCTGGTCGTCCTTGACGGTAAGTTGGAACCGTAAATCCTGCGGCGCGGTGTCGCTCAGATCTTTTTCCGCGCCGTAGACGCCCTGCACGAACGCGAACGCTTGAGCGCGCTCGGTTGCGGTCGGCGCGCGAAACAGCATTCGGGTATAAAGACGATCAATCGCAAGCGAGATCGGGGCGGACGGCGTTTTCATGCTGACCGGCGACGGCAGGGTATAGGGGAAGCCGCGAAACGGGCCGGTGCGGTTCAGGTACGCGCGCGACGCGACATCGCGTCCCATGAGGTCAACCCCGGTCAAGAACGTGGGCGCGGCCTTCGACGTTTCATCGAAGCGCTTGACAAAATCGGCCCCGCCGAACAGGTGAACATTGTCCACGAACAAATCGCGGTCGTCGCGTTTCCAGTCATCGGCGAAGATAGCCTGGACTTTGCCCTTAAGTTGCCGGTAGGACAAAAACGTGTTGTCCAGACCTTCAGGGCGTTTCGCGCCGCCGTACGGGGTCAGCAAATACGCGGGGAACGCCTCATCTGGCTTGCCGCCGTGCGCCAAACGCCGCTTGATAATCTCCTCGCCGAAGCGGGAAAAAACGTTTTTTTGGTCCTGCTTCATCTCGCCCATCGCGGGCGGCGGCATCACAATGTCTTTCGTGGTCGTCGTGACGCGCTCCACCACGGACGAATGATTGTCGGCGTCGAAAAAGCCCTCGCCGAGCATTTTCAGGAAGGCGGTTTTGGGGTTGCTCGCCAGAAGAAACTGCGACTTGTTCTTGGAGGCATGGCACGGCGCGCACTGCGAACTAAGTAGGGGCCATAGTTCTTTCGAGAAACACGCGGAGAGTTCATCCACCTCGACGGGCGTAAGGCCCGCGACAAGGTTCTCATTCGCGGCGGCGGCGGGCGCGCTTTTCTTCGCCGCCGTCTTCACGCCGGGCGGGGCGCTTTTTTTCTCGCCTTGCGCCGCGCGGGAATCATACGCGGAAAAGCCTACCGTTGCGACAAGGACCGTGGTCAGGCCAAAGCCGACTACGGTGCGCGTTGCGCCCGCGCTCTTATCACGCCGCGCCGCCTTCGTCGTCTTGGTGACCGTCGTCTTGCCGCCGCTTTGCCGCATAGATCGTCCCGCGCTCCTTGCTGATTGTCAAGCCGTTGATTCGCGTGCGCCGTGCGACCGCGAAACACGGTGCGCGCAAAACAAGCAGACGGTTCCGCGCGCGATAAAGTTTAATGCCGCGACATCGCGGCGGTTCGCAGGCGGCGTTTCAGAACCGCCGCTTGCAAATTAATATCTTACAGTGTACGTCCGGTCGCCATTTCGGGCAAGCGAACGGAATCGATGAGGTCTGCTTTTCCGCCTCGCCGTCACCCGGTTTGACGCGAAAACAGGTATTCTGGTTTCATCTGAAAAGCGCGGACGGCGTTAATAAAATGACAAAGCGCATCAACGGGCGCAATAAGGTTTTGATATGGCTCGCCGCGCCCGTGGCGTGCGTTCTGCTACTGACGCTCTGGTACTGGGCGGCGATTGGAAGGTACGCGCGGAAAGTCGAAACGGCGGACCTTATCGGGACGTGGGTCAGCGATGATTCGCCGGACGCCACATTTACCTTTCGCGGCGACGGAACGTCAACGCTAAAGAACATACCGACCGGGCTATTCGACGGCGCGTATGCGTATTTCAGGCCGCCGTATATCAACAAACCCGGGCATTGGCATGTGGAACAGCCCTATGTAGGGGACCGCGTTGGTTCGTTACAGTTCAGTTTTCAAGACGGGGGCGGAGAGATGAGCATCGCGGACGATAAAGGCAGTCTATCCCTGTTCTTTTATGTAGGCGATCCCGACTCGAACAAGACTGTGGATTTTCACTGAAAGGAACGCCCCTAAAAACTTTTTGGTGCTTGGCTTCCCGCCTGTCACGCTTTGGGCGAAAGTGACGTTAGGGCAAACAGAATCGAGGCTGGGATTAAGAAAAACAAAAGTAGGCGAGGGGGCGCGTTTGTTCGCGTCGCGCGCCGCCGATTATTGGTTCATCCGCCTACGGTTCTTTTTGGGGAAGGACGCCGCTTATGTCGCTATTATTCGTTTCTCCGCGTCGCCGGAACCGCCCGGCCCGCCGCGTCGCTGTCGCCGTATCCGCGCTGGTTTGCGCCGTTGTCGTTGCCGCTACTTGTGCGACGCCCTTTGTCGCGCGGGCGCATCAAGGCGGGGACGTAAACGCCGTTATCCGCGACAACGATCCGCTCACCGACACGGTCGCGGGCGGGCGGGGACGCGTCAACTACGGAGCCGGAACCATCCGCGCGACCGGCTACGGCGCGCTCCCCAAAAACGCTATCTCGCCCGCGCAGGCGCGCTTGATGGCGCTGGGCGCGGCCCGCGCGGACGCCCTGCGAACGCTCGCCCTGACTGTTAGTAGCGTTCAGGTAACCGCGAACACGCGCGTCAAGAACTACGTTTTACAAAACGATGCGGTGCAAACGCGCATCGAGGCGCTTTTGCAGTCGCCGCGTATCGTGTCCGAGGTGATGGGCCGCGACGGCATCGCCAAAGTCGTGGTCGAATTGCCGATGTACGGCGAGGATTCGGTCGCCGCCGCCGTTTTGCCCGAAGTATTGCCCGCCCCGCCCGACGATGTTTCACTCCCGCCCGCGCCGACCTGGACCGGCCCGTCTGAGCCGGCCGTCCCCATCCGCCCCGCCCGTCCCCGGCCCGTGGATACCACGCCGGTCGCCGATCCCGGCCCGACCCCGGACAGCGACAACGGCCCGTTCACGTCGGTTCTGGTGGATTGCCGAGGCCTGGATATTCAAGCCATCATGTCGCCTAAACTGATGGACGAGACGGGCCGCGAGGTGTACGGGACCGTGCGGGTGACGCCCGAGTACGCGATTGAAACCGGGATTGTCGGCTACCCGCGCTCAATCGGGGAGGCCCTGCGCGGCGCGCGGACCGGAACGCACCCGCTGATCGTGCGCGCCCTGCGCGCGGGCGATACGCACCGCTTCAATCCGGTTATCTCATCGGACGACGCCGAGCGTATTTTGCGCGCCAGCCGCCGCGACCGTTTTTTAGAGCGCACCGCAGTGGTGTTTCTGGTAGACCCCGTCCGGTGAAGAGAAAGAAAGACCTGAGATTAGAGTTCTGAGAGCTGAGAGGGGGAAGAGAGAGAAGATGGCCCCCCAACCCCCAATAATGGGGGTTAGGGGGCCTCTGGGGCCCTTGCCCCTCTCAGGTCTCAGAACTCTAATCTCAGGGCTTCAACAAGGAGCCGCTATGTCCTCGCCCCCCGCCAGAACCGTTTGTTCCGCCCGCGCCATCGCCGCTTTAGGTTTCGCCGCCATGACCGTTGCCGCGCCGGTTGCGCTTGGCGTTGTCGCCCCGCCCGCCCCGGCGCACGCCGCGCGTCCCCGGCAACCCGGCGATGTTTTGCATTTGTTCGACAAACAGCGCGTTTGGATCGTCACCAATGACGGGGTGACAGTGGCGGACAATTTACTGGACGGATGCAAAACCAAGGAGCGGCGCACGCTTTCCGTCGCTGAGTGGCTCCAAACGCCGCGCGATGCGGCGACCCGTGCGGGCGTAATGGTGGTTTTCCTGGTGAACCGCGAGAATCTACCCGTGGGGCGAAAACTGCCGGAGCGGTGCGATGCGCGCCCGACTGAGGTTTGGACCGATGCGTTTTCCCGCCGAGACCGGCGCGGCGTTTTGTGGGAAATCACCATCTCGGCCCCGGATGGGGCGCAGTTGCGGCGCGCCGTGAGCGAGTTTCGGCAAATGCGCGATGTTCCGCGTCAGGCCGTGCGCGCCGATTCCCGGTCGCTCGCGGTGGTTGCCGTGTCGCCGTCGGCGGCGGGCGCGGGCGAGGTATGGACCGCCCCGGATGCGCCCGGAATGGGGCATGCGGTGGCGCTGGAGCGGATTTCGGAGATCGCCGGTCGCCTGGAAAACGCCGACGAGGTGTTGCTCATAGACCGAAGCGCGACGCCGTCGTCCGCGTCGGTGTCCGCGCCGCTCGTGCCGGACTGGGTGAAAACCGCGCTCGATAAACCGGGAATCGCGCCCGGCGACACGGTGGCGTGGCGCGAGGCGAAAACCGATGTGGGGGAGGGGAGCCAGACACGCGCCCCGCGCTGGCGCGTGGTGTTTTCCGCGCCCACCGCCGGGGCCTTGCAGGCCGCGACCGCGCGTTATCCCCTTTTCCCCGACCAAATTGGCGACGGCGTTGTGGTTCTTGGCTCCGCGCGCGATCTGCGGCAGGTACGGCGAGTGGCGGTCGCGAGCGTGAAAAATGGCGCGAACGGGGAACTGGCGCGGCGGCTGTCGAGCCGGGCCGCGCAGGAAACGCGCGCCCTGGATGCCTTCGAGGTGCTGGAGCGAACCGGTCTCACGGAAATTCTGGGCGAGGTCGCGCTGGGGCAGGCGGGTTTGGTGGACACTCCCGCCCGCGCCAAAGTGCGCAAACTCGCCGCCGCCGACGCCCTGTTGATTGTCGAGGTGTCGCAGGCGAGCGGGCATACCGAGTACGCCGCCGCCCACGAACGGCTCACGCCGAAAATGGACGCCCCGCCGCGTCGCCCCCCGGAGCCGTCGCGCCTCCGAAGCGCGGTCGCCGTGCCGGGTCAGGAGGACAACCGCGTGGTAAGGGGCGTGTTGGAGGCGGTTCTCGCCAAAGTGGTCGGAACACGCTCCGACGACGAGTACAAAGAGTTGATGGACGCGTACAACAACGAAACGCTCCCGTCGTGGCAACGGTCGTACGATTTTTACCAGCGTCAGCGCGAACGGCGCGCGATTGAATGGCGGCGCACCGTTTCCGCCCGGCGCACGGCGAGCGTCACTGGCAGTTTGCGCCTCGTGGACCTCGCCGACGGACTGGTGTTGTGGGAAGCGCCGTTTACCGGAACCGCCACGGATGACGCCCCCGTCCGCTCGCTTGCCGTCACGTCGCGCGGCGAAGATTCATCCCCGGATGCGGGCGACCTTCCGCCGTCCGAGGACGCGGCCCCCGCCGAGTTAATCACGCGCGCCGCCGAGACCGCGCTGTCGCAGGGCGTCGCCACGCTCCGCGAAACCGCGCTCCTGCCTGCCCCGGTTGCGGTTCCCGCCCCGGTCGCGCCCGAGACCGCCGCGCCCGCGCCGCCTGCCGCGCCTCTCCCGGGCCGCGTGTTGGACGTGGACGGCGACGGCGTTCTAATCGGGTTGGGGGCGGGCGACGGCGTCCGGGTCGGCGACATAATATCCATTACGGTCGCAAGCGACAATGCCGCTCGCAAGGCGGCAAACCCAAGCCGCTCCGTACCGTCCGCGCTATCTCGTCCGATTGCGCCTCCGCTATCGCGCACCGTAGTTCGCGTCCGCGTCACCCGCGTCCGCCCGCGCACGTCGGATGCCGTCTGGCTCGCCAACACGCCCGGCGCGCTCCGCATCAAAATCGCGCCCGGCGACGCGGCGACGCTGGAACAAGCCGCACGGTAGACGCAACGAGCCAATGGGTGCGTTTATCGCTTCCCAAACAAGCGGTCCTGTGTCACAATGAACGTAATGAAACGATCACGCGACGCAACAACCGAAAACCAGCGAATAGATAACGCTATATTTTCGATGATTTGGGGCTATTTGATGATGACATCGTCACTCGCCCTTTCCAAACACGGTTTGGGCGACCTTAGCGTCGCCAACAATTTGCTCATCGTTGCATCTCCTGCTCACTCGCTCTTCATGGGCGGCGTTTGGTTGGCGAATCGTGCATATAAAGCGCGGCGATTAAACCCCGTTCCGGCGCCGCCGATAACAATGATACAGCAACCGGATCCGGCAAGGCGGCGCGGTTTGGCTTTATCTACCGTTTGTTACATTTTCCTCTGTACTCTTAACGCCGCGCTTGTAGTGGAACGGTTGCAAAACCCCGCCCTGGGCTGGGGCTACAAAATGCGCCTTGTCGCCGCCATAAATATCTTCGCGTACACGCTGTCGCGCTCCATTGCGCTTGTATTATCTTGTTTCAATGTCAAGGTGAATTGGCGCGTCGCCCCCCGTCCCGTGGCGCCTACGCTATCCGATGCGTCCGTTGTGGCGCCCTCCGATGCCAGTTTCGTCGCCGCGACTAACGCCGAAGTCGCCGCCCCGCTTATCACTAGACGGAACCAGTAAACCCAGCGATGAAACGCGGCCTTCAATTAAAGCCGGGGCAAGAGTATGCAGGGATCGCGGCGCTCGATTCTCGTCTTGTTTGGATGGCGCTTCCTGCATCGTTACTTGGGCTGGCGGCGTCGCTGGAGATTGCCAAATTCGGGCTGGGCGGTCCCGGTCGTTTATTGTTCGACGCGTCTCAGCATCTCCTGCCTGGGCCTTTCGCTTACACTCTGCTCTGGGCGGTAAGTCGAACCGATGCGGCTAAACGGGCGCAAACCAAACCCGCCGAAGCGCAACCCGCCAAGCGACAAGGCCGATTCGGCCCGCTCTGGGCGGCGATTTTAATTGCCGCATACGTGGCTATATGCGCTTCCTCCGCCGCCGATGTTTGGCGAACGTTGCACAACCCCGCGCTTGGGTAGGCGTACAAGGCGGGCGTTGTCGCCGCCGTGAACCTGTGCGCCCTTGCCTTGCTTCACGCAGTCCCGCTTGCTTTGCCGCGTCGCCGCTCCACCGGCGCAACGCATCCTGATGCGCTTATGACCAGCACACCCGTAGTGGTCGCCGCGCCGAGCGACGCTTCAGTCGTCCCGACCGGAACCGACGCCTCCGCGCCGCTTGTCACCGGGCGGAAACATTGAAACTCTATGAAGCCATTACGACCCGCCCCAACCAGGAATGAACGCTTGAGCGACGCCTCCGCCGCGATGATGATTAATTTCGCGGCGATGCTGGGATCTCTTGCCCTCGCCAGTTATGCGCTTGAAACGCCGACGTTGAAGCATCATTTGGGGCAAGGTCTATCCCTTATCGGCGCCCTGATGATGGGCGCGGCGTGGTTGTGGAGCCGAAGCAAATGGGGGAAACAAGCGGCGGCGAAGGTTGCGGCCCTTCCTAAAACTGTTCGGCAACGAGAGGAGCAGCGGCGCGCTTTGATCATCACAACAGTGAACTATATTTTCTTCTGCGCGCCGTTCGGCTATGTCGCATGCGATTGGTTGTTCGATTCGCCGCTTGGCGTCGGCTACAAAGCGCTTCTTGTCGGGGCGCTGAACGGGTTAGGGTACACGCTGACGCGCGCGGTTCCGGTTGTGTTTGCGCACATCAAGCGCGAAAAAGCGGCAATCGCCGAAGCGAAACGCGCCCCTGCGCCCGTGGCGGCTACCGGTTCCGTTGTCGCGCCCGCCGCATCGGCCACGCTGGCGAACGTCGGTTCCGCCGTCACGACCGGATCCGCTCCCCATGCCGCGCCGCTTACGCTCGGGCGAAACCAACAAACGCCATGAAAACGTCCGCCGCTACCAGCCCGCCCGCGCCTCGCTTCGTAAGAAAGAAAACGTTGCACGCCATCTACGATATTAAAGACACTTTGGGAGGCGTGCTGTGCGGCTTCAACTCTGTATGGTTGATAAGCGCGCACAAAGACAATTTTATGGAAGTGTTTGGTTTGGTCAGTGCGCTCTTGTTTCTTTCCTTAGGCGCCGCGCAACTGTGGAATCTCCTTCGGCGTCGCTCGCCTGATGAAAACGCATCGGATGCAGACTTAGTCGAAGTTTCCCCCAAGAACGAGGCAATACGGAAACGGGCGTACTTTGTCGCGGCGACCGGCGCGTACCTTTTGGCGTTACTCATTCTCGTCCCCCGAGTTATGGCGGAAAGGCAAACCGGCGATACGTGGTGGCAAGCGGGGATTGCGTTCAACGCGTACGCCGTTTTGGTCACGAACTACGCGGGCTGGGGCGCGTACCGCGGCTGGCGCGCCCTGCTCGATTACTCCCGCGAAACCCACTCCAATGTTGCGCCCGTGACAAACGCGCAGGCGGCCCCCGCCGCGCCGGTAGCGCAGATGACGTCGCATGCCGTAGCGGCCCACTCCGTTTATCCTGCCGCCGCGCCGCCATCTGTAGTGGCGCAAAACAACGGCGCAACCCTGCCGTAAAAAGTGGCCCCCGCAACGGCAATGAATCAAACTGTGGGCCAAACCACGACAAACCGATTGCTCTTAATCTTGACCTGGGGCGTCAAGCGTAAGAGCGCGTATATTCCGCGCTCTTCCATCGGCGCGCGGCGCGGCGCGTTACCGCGCCGCGCTTGCCGAGTAGGGCAGATTTTCATGGGGGGCGTATGCGGCGCGGGCCGGAACCGAGTACAGGTCACGCTCGGGATAGCGAAGCGCGGTCAACGCGCCGCCGAACACGCAGCCGGTGTCCAGATTGATCGTGTTGTTCACAAACGGCAGGGCGATGTACCGGTTCCCCTTGGGGCCGGTTTCCCATTCGAGCCGCGGCGTGGGCGTGTGACCGTAGACCACCAGGGCCGCGCCCGAATATTCCTGCGCCCAGTCATACCGGATCGGCTTGTTGGTTCCCGGCTCGAACCCGCGCACATCGCCGTACAGCGCGAACTGCCGCGCCTGACCGTCCGTGCGTCCCACCAAATCCTCGCGCAAACCCGCATGGGCGACCACCAGACGACCGCCGTCCAATACCAAATACGGCGGGGCGGATGCGAGGTAGGTCAAAACATCGCCCTCCAGTCCGCTCCGGGCTTCCGGGGCGAGCGCGCCAAGTTGCGCTTCCGTGAGATCGAGACCGTGCGTGCGCGTGACATTGTTGCCCTTCAGCATGCGGAACAACTTATCGTCGTGGTTGCCGGGCGCGAACAACGCCCTACCGCCCGCGACCAGACTTGCCGCGAGCCGCAGGGTTTGCGCCGAGTCCGGGCCGCGATCCGCCAAATCGCCCACGAAAACCGGGATGCGGCCTTCGTCGTGGACGGGCAAGCCGCGCGCATCGAAGCGGTAGCCGAGGGACTCGAACAGGTCAGCGAGTTCCGCCGCGCACCCGTGGACATCGCCGATAACGTCGAACTTGCCCGCGTTCGTGGCCGAGACGCCCTGCCGAATTTCCACGGTTTCCATCTGCGATTGCGAAAGGATGTTGTACCCGGCAAGCGATTTATCGCGCGCGATCTCGCGCTTGGCCTGCTCGAACTGCGCGTGGTGGCGGCGGATCACGCGCTCACCGACCGTCCGGTTCCGCCTGCGGGCGTCGCGACGGATACACTCATCGAGCGACACATCAAGGGCAAGCGCGTAGCACGGCACCTGATGCGCCTGGGCCAATTCTTGCAGGCTTTCGCGGGCGTGCGGCTTCAGCGCGGTCGAGTCCACAACCGTAAAACGCCGGTGCCGCAGGCGCAATTCGAGCCAGTGGGAAAGAAGCGCGAACGTGTCGTCGTTGATCGCCTGCGTGGCGGCGTCGTCGGCGATCATCACGCGGCACTGGTCGGACGCGATAATCTGCGACGCCTTGAACCGTCGCGCGGAGAACGTGGACTTGCCCGCCCCGGACGGCCCGACCAGCACGACAAGGGCGGTAGCGGGGTATTCGATCACAAGCGGGGCGACGGGAGCGGAAGAAACGGGCGGCGACGCGGCGGGGGATAAATCGGCGGGCATGATGTTAATTTTATCGCGCCGGATAGGGCGGTCGGTAAAGACCGAGTCGGTGTGAGGCCGTTCGTAAAACAGGGAAAGAACCTAAACGTGACGCTTTCCTATATAATAGGAGAAGTAAACAGTTATGAACGCGGTTCCCATCTTACAATTTGATTCAGTTCCCCCGGCGGACGCAGAACGACGCAACATTGACGCGCGCGAGGAAGCGGCGCAAACGTGCGTTGTCGCTGTGGAACGCCTGGTTACCAGCCGCCTGCTCATACAGGCAAACAGCGGCGGCGGGAAGAGCCACGCCCTGCGAACGCTTTTGGAGCAAACGCACGGACGATTGCAACAGTTCGTCTTTGACCCGGAAGGCGAGTTTTCCAGTTTGCGCGAAAAGTACCCGTACCTTCTTGTCGGCAAAGAAGGTGCCGAGGTCGCCGCCGATCCGCACACGGCAAAGTTACTGTGCCGCCGCTTGCTGGAATCCGGCGTATCGGCGATTTTGGATCTGTACGATTTACCGCTTCCAGATCGGCGCCGCTTTGTCCGCTTGTTTTTGGAAGAGTTGATGCGCGCGCCGCGCGAACTGTGGCGTCCGCTTTTGGTGGTTTTGGACGAGGCGCATCTGTTCTGCCCGGAGCGCGGCGCGGGCGAGGCGGAATCCACGCAGGCCGTGATTAGTTTATGTACGCAAGGACGTAAGCGCGGTTTCGCGGCGGTTTTGGCGACCCAGCGTATCGCAAAACTGCACAAGGACGCCGCCGCCGAATTGCTCAACAAACTTATCGGGCGAACCGGCCTTGACGTAGACGTGCGGCGGGCGGGCGACGAACTTGGCTTTGACAAAGAACAAAGGGGCAAACTTAAATTTCTAAGGCCCGGGCAGTTCTACGCCTTCGGCCCCGCAATCGGCGATGGCGGCGCGGGCGTTTTACTTGTCCAAACCGCTCAGGTCGCAACCTCCCACGCCGCACCGGGCGTTGTCGCGCCGCCGCCGCCCCCCACGCCGGAAGCGATCCGCGCGCTCGCGGCCCAGTTCGCGGACCTCGCCCCGCGCGCCGATGCGGACGCGGAGGATTTACATAGCGCCCATGCGCGCATCCGCGAACTCGAAGGGCTTGTTGCGCGCGTTCGCGCGGAGGCGGCGACCACACCCGCCCCGACGCCGCGCGATAAAACGCCAAACGCCGTTGTTGCAACGCGTCCGTCAAACGTCGGCACGGTTGCCCCGCCGACGCCGCAACGCACCGTTACGCGAATTATCGAGGTGCCGGTAGAGATTGAGGTTCCCGTAAAGGTTCCAGTGCTACGACCGAGCGAGGCCGAACGGTTAGAAACGCTCGCCGCCGACCTTTCCACAGCGGCGCAGGGCTTGACAAAGGTCGCAGGCGAGTTGCACGACCTGCTCGCCGCCGCGCGCCAGTCGCTCGCGGATGCGGATGCGCCGCGCAGAAGCCGCGTGATAAAGGCGGAAGCCACCGTACTCGAAACCCCGACAAAGGACCCGACGGCGGCGCGCCGTGAGATTGCCGGAACCGCGCGCACAACGAAGCGTCTTGTCGCCGCGACAACGTCCCCGTACAAAACCGTTCGCGCGCTTCCTCCCGCCCCCAAGTCCCGCGCGGAACACAGCGGCGCCGATGTATCCGCGCCGCAACAGCGCATTTTGGACGCGCTCGCGTCCTTTGCCGCATTCGGTATGGAGCGGGCCGCGCGTAATAACGTGGCCGTTTGGGCGGAGCAGTCGCCTCTCTCGTCCGGTTTCTCTAATAACCTCGGGCGTTTACGCTCGCTTGGCCTTATCACGTACCCCGCAAACGGTTTTGTCGCCTTGACGCCGGAGGGCGCGAAGCGCGCCGCCCCATCGGTTCCACTGCGTTCGCCCGAGGATTTACTCGCCGCGTGGCTTGCGCGTTTGCCCCGCCCGCAGGGACGTATTTTGAAAGAACTTGCCGCGCACTACCCAGACGCGCTCGACCGGGAAACGCTCGCCCATTTGACGGGCCAATCGCCGCTTTCATCGGGCTTCTCGAACAACTTGGGACGCCTTCGCACACTTGGGCTTGTCGTATATCCTGGGCGCGGCGACACAAAGCTCGGCAACCCAAACTTGATAGGGTTCTAAATTTTCTTCATCGTTAAGTAAAAACCGTTTTTCTCGAACAAAAATCATTCCCCAAAAACGAGAAAATCTGGTATCATCTTAAGTATACATGACGCAACCTTTAACCGCGCCCCCGGCTCATCAGGTATTGGCGAACAGCGAAAAGGCAG
>CAXUMS010000018.1:21482-42546 GCA_964252165.1 uncultured Armatimonadaceae bacterium | reverse complement strand
TCCGGTACTACGACTACTACATCGGCGGCTGGCTCACCCGAGACCCCATCGGCTACGCCGGCGGACTCAACCTCTACGCCTACGTCGGCGGGAACCCCGTGATGGGGTTGGACCCCAGCGGGCTAGATGATATCGGAGTTGAAGATGTTCGTTTGGAGATTCAAAAGTGGCAAACGAAAGAAACACTCTGGGAAGCAAGGCTCAACCACTCTGGTCACGGTGACTACGATTATAAACAACGGTTTCCAACAAATCGCTACCGTTTACATGGCATGTGGCTTAGCGCTTCCCAATTTGGTCAGTACGCAGCAGGTTACGCAGGCTATTATCATGGATACTCGATAGGCCTTGCGGTGGTTCAAGCTGGGGGGCATGCATGGGAAGCTATAGACGATAAGAAACGCGACGATGATGAAGTAAAGTTTTACTTAGATGATGGCGGGATTGATAAAGACATAATAATGCTGGGAGCCGTCGACGCCCTTATGGATATGAGAAAAACAGGCAGAGAAAGAATCTACCCATTTGGTTGGCAGACAAAGCCAGCGACTAACAAACGACATTGTATAAATTCCTTAATTATATACAATACGAAGCGAACAGGGACAATAGATAACAGGCCAGACAGCGCAGATGATCAACCCACCAGACCGCGGCGCAGATGACCAAGCCCGAAATTCTTGGTTTTACAAGAGTAAGAATAGCAAGCCTTAACGAAAATGAAATCAAAAAGCCCTCTGCTTATTTTCCTCCTGATTCTATCGGGAGGAACTCTATTATTGTTGTTGAGCGGTGTTGTTATAATGGTTTCCGCACCATATATCAACTTGCACAAGCAGTTTCAAAAAGCAAGAAATGGAGACACGCTTAGCCAGAGGATGTTAGGATTTGACTATGAAACGGGGAACGCAAGTTCTTATAGTCGCGGTCGAATACTCAAAAACGAAAAGCAGGCTATCTACTGGTACACCAAAGCGGCTGACGGTGGCGATCATAAAGCAGGATTTTTCCTTGCACGCTTATACGAGAGGAAAAAGTCTTTGCAGGAAGCTATTAAATGGTATACCAAATCAGCAACTCAAGGCGACGCGGAGGCAGCCAAAAGATTGTCCTTGGTTTATGAACAGGGAGACTTGGGTCAGGCTGTAGACACTCGCAAGTCCGCTTACTGGCAACGGTTGAGCAAAAAGAACTCGTTGAAAGTTCAAGAAGAGTAAAAGTTACCTCAAGTTATCATTTGCGCGCATACTGCTCACGCTTCAGTATTAATAATCGACGTAGCGAAATGCGAAAACGGCCCGGTGAACTTGTCACCGGGCCGTTTTTGTTTCTCACGAGCCAGTAAAGTGAACGCGTTCATTAGACGGAGGTATAATCTCATTGAACCGAAATGAACCGAAATGAACCAGCAAACGAAGAAATAATGGAACCGACCGAAGGCGACGGCGAAGAAGAACTGACGCCCGCGCAGGAGAAGGCGGTGTACGCCCTGCTCACCTGCCGCACGTTCGAGGAAGCGGCGTTAAGCGCCGGGGTGAGCCGGTCCACGCTTCAACGATGGCGCGCCCTTCCCGCGTTTGTCAAAGCCTACCAGGACAAGCGGCTCGACCTGATCGCCGGAACCACGAACGCGCTCCGGGTTGCAAGCGCCGAGGCGGTAAACGCTCTGGTGCGTAATCTTACATCGGGCAAACCAACTAAACGACCTTTGACATCAAGTAGGAGAGGGACCACGCGGCTCTTCCTGCTTGAACAGAATTAGCCCGGTATTCATCGCGTAATGGATCGCCGCTTGGCTAATCTCGTTGGCCTCCTCTTGGTCAAAGGCTTTGTTCGTGACGCAGATAATCTCAATAGGCGGGTCCTTGGCCCGCCCGCTGACAAGTCCGCGCGTATGAACCACGGTGGCAACCCGATGGAACACCGCTGCGCTCGCTTTTACCAGGGCAAACCCGTCTTTGCTCTCCAATGTTTGGAAGTAGGAGGCGACGTTATCAGCGTTCGTATAGGACAGGTAGATCGGCTCGTGCTTGTTCATACTTTTCGCTCTTGGTAAAAGTAAACAACCCAACGCCGCAAGCGGCGGGGCATTTTGCCGGGCGTTCAGAAACGAGCAGTACAGTCGTATTATCCTCGCGCCCCTTTGGGGGCGTGCTATAAACGACGCATACTCGTTCTTTTGCCGCGAAAGAACCGCCCCTTCATCCCACGCCGCAAGCGGCGGAGCATTCGGGGCGAATTTTGGTAAAAAGAAAGTTGCACTTTAACTATGTGTTGCACTGTGTTGCTTTGTTATGGGCTTGGTTGCTCATCATCCAGAACATTAAACATTAGCGCGGCAAGCCCGCCGGGCCGGTTGTGCAAAGCTTCCATGACTGCCGCCATCTCGCGCACGATGGCGCGTAGCCCCGCGTCCAGCACCTCGCGCACGTCCGCGTTGGGTTCCACAAGGGGCGATGAAACGCTATTTAATATGGCACGTGGAGCAACTCCGCGGCTTTTCGTTGCGCCGCTTCGCCCCGGCGGTCGTAACGCGCCGTCGTATTGACGCTCGCGTGACCGGCTAATTTCTGCACGGTCGCAATGTCCGCCCCCCGGTCGAGCAGATCGCCCACGAACGTGCGCCGGAAATCGTGCGGCGAGAAGTGCGCGACGCCCGCCTGCCGGGCGCGCCCCACGAGAATGCCGTAAATGGCCTGCGTGGTCATGCCCCGGCCCAGCGTCAGCGTGCCGCCTCCCTTCCCCTTGCGGATCGGCACGAAAAGAGAACCGCCGCCGCTGCTCGTTTCCACGGCGCCAGAGTCACCGTCGTTCGGGTTCCGAATGCGGAGCCAGTCCGCAAGCGCGCGTCCCGCCCCGCCCACAACTGGAACGAGCCGCTGTTTGTTCCGCTTGCCTCGGATTTTCAGTGCGCCACCGCCTGCGCCGCCCACCGCGTCATCAGCAACCGTTGCCGTTGCGGTGAAATCACCGAGCGTGAGCGCGGCGGCCTCGGCCCGCCTCAACCCGCACCCGTACAGCAAGGAAACGAGCGCGGCGTCCCGGACGCCCGCCGCTTTCCCCTGCTTTGCATCCGCCCGGCACACCCCGAGCAAAGCCGCGATCTCGCCCCCGGACAGCGAGCGCCCGGCAGGCAGCGTTTCGCCCGGCACAGCGGGCAGGTCGCACGCGCGGTGCAAATCTTCGGCGGACAACAGGCCGAGCCGCCACGCGGATTTCAGCGTTCCCCGGAGCGCGCACAGCATTTTGTTGACGGTCGCCGCGCCGTATTCTTCGGCAAGTCGTGACCGCACCGCCGTCGTGTGCTGGAATCGAAGAGACGACCACGGCATGGTCTCGATTCCCGCCTGGCCTCCCGATGCGATTGCGGCGATGCGGGTAAGCGCGCCCGCCATCGTGCGACGCGAGCCGGGGGACAATCCCGCGAGGTATACGAACGCGGGGTTTTGGTCGTGGCGGCTGGGGGAGCCGAACGCCGCCGCTGCTGGCAGCACGTCCCGGTCCGCTTCATCGCCGTAATGAACAAGGGAAGCAACGGGCGTGTATGCGTCGCCCGTCAGCAATACTGGTTCGCTCGCGCCGTCCGCTCTTAATTGAATCATGAGGTTTGTTTCTGCGTGGTTTGTTTTTATTCCTTGTGTGAATCAGCATTCTCATAAGTAAAAAGAAGGCAATAATCAAACCCGAAATCTAACGGAAAACCATCAATAGGGCGAGAGGCAAAGAACGGGAATCAGCCTTTATCTTTTCTCCCGGGTACAAACGCGGATTCTTTAAGCAACCCGCTAAACACTTCAGACCGGGGAAACAACTCACCCGCCTCTACATTCAAAGCCGAGGCGATCTTCATCAACATGATCGGTGTTGGCCGAAAACAAAAGCGACCGTGGTAAACAGCGCGCATATCAGTGCGGCCCGGCGCGTGGAAACATGGGGACGTAACATATAATGTCCTTCCGCGCCCTTTGGACGCCACACGCCAATTTTCGCCTTCTCATCCTTCAACAACAATCCGGCGAATCCCGCCGCGTTGTCGCAATGTCGGCGGTTCCTTCTCATTTTCAATTTCGACGTTTTCGTCAGCATCGGAAACGGTCACGTAGTTTTACGCAATCTCCGTTTCGAGCGCGCTCACAGGTTCGCTACTCACCGCCCCACCGAACTTGCAAATGGCGTCCGCCACCGCATGGGCTTGGTCGTATAACTCCGGCGGGCATTCTTCGCGCATCTCGCTGATGGTAAGGTCCACGGCGGCGATTAGAAGGGGCAGCGGCGAAAAAGCGGCCCAAACGGGACAATCGGCGTGACAATCAAAAGGAAGAAGCACGTTCACGGCTTGGGAGTGGCGTAGCACATCGCGGACCGCGAGATCAAGAGTAAGCGCTATGACAAACGGCCCCCGTTCTGTGGCGACGGCGGCGCGCGTTGCGACCGCTAAAAGAGCGTTACCGCTTTCACGCAATGCAACGGCGCTACAGCGCAAACTCGGTGATGGTAACGGCGCTTCAGCAACAGGGTTTGGCAGATTCATGCTGTACTAAACGACGAAAAACGCGCGATATGACAGCAAAATGCGGGCAGTTTTTCCGTGCGGCTTACTCCCGCGCCGCGCCCGGCGGCCCGCAAATCCGAGTAGTTTTGCTGCCGCCGGAGACTATTCGCGTATCAAACGTGGCGCTTCGATGCGAGCGGGGTGTTTGGTCACACGCAAAAATGCTCTTACTTATTGCCCTTGGTTGCTCGCGGCGGGGAATTATGCGCTTCTTTAGCGTTGACTGACGCCTCTGTCCAAGAAACGCCCCCCAAAAGTTCGTGCGGCGTCATCTCTAAAACCTCGGCGATGGCTAATAACTCGGTGGTAATCACGGCCCGGGTCTCATTCTCTATCCTCGCGAGATCGGCAGTCCCGAGATTGCATTCGCCATGCGTCACGGCGGCGATACGCGCGATTGTCGTTTCGCGCGTCAAGCGCAACGCCTTGCGCCGAGCGAGAACCCGGTTCCCGATCATATTCATCTGACCGTTCTGTCCCCGTAAACGCATTCCTCCGCGCGGCATACGCCATTATGGAAAAACGCTTTGAATAAAAGTGTCGCTCTTACGGCGCTTTATGATAAAATCCAACAAACCGAATGATGAAAATTGAACGCTCACAAGCCAAAGAGAAAAGAAACGCCGCCCGTCGCGCTCGTCTAAAGTTGAAAAAAATCTGTACGATTTATATGACGGCTCAGTGTGATGGTTCGGATGGAGCGCCGCTTCTCAGAAATCGAGAGGAGTCGGTACGTTTGCAAGCGGATGGTCCCATGGAGATCATAGATTTAGCAAAGAAAGCGGTCGATGTAGTCGCCGCCCAGGAACTTCTATCCGTTCACGCGCCGATGGGGCGGCCCTTGGACAGCGACACCGCTATCGGGTTCTACGGTTATGTTCAACTGAACGACGTGAAAGGCCACCCGAACCAAGCCGTGACGGCCTTTCATTTCTCAGGATCGGTGTGTAGAGGGGGCGAAAACTACCCCGAAAATGGGAAACCGTACACGGGCGACCTTTATGTACGATACGGAATTTGGCGTGCCTCAGAATTGCGCGAGGGCAACGTTAATTTTCGTTTTCCCGTGATGGAGCAGGAGTATGACGAGGATTTCGACTCCGCGACCGGGGAATACGTCTCCGATTGCGCCGTCCCCCCATATACACACGGATATTAGCGCCAACAAGGTTTGCCGTATGCGCTCGCGGCGCGCCCACATGACGCTCCGTCGCAACATGAATTTGCCATGCTGGTCCCTGCGCTTTTATCTTTAATCTCGTTTTTTTGCGCCGCCGCTTTGAAGGCGTTCGTGGCTCAACGCGCGCTGGCAAAAGAATTCGAGGAGCGCAAAACGCGCCTCATGTTTGCCGGGAGAACCACCACGACAACAGATCGCCTTTTGGTTCTTCTGGATATGGATATGCGGGCGGAGACGGTTCTTTGCGCCAACGGACACACCTACGTTTTTGAATCGAAGGATTTATGAACCAAGACGAGTACGAAGCCGGGTTGCGCGAATTGGAGCGCCTAATCGTCACCAATAGCGATCCGGCGCCGGGGGACCCGGATTACGCCCGCGTCGACGCGCTTTTGAATAACGTAATAGCGTACGAACGCATTCATTACCCCATCCCGCCGCCGTTGTCGGAAGCGGCGAAACTTCTTCGGCGCGAGCGAATGGGCGAGGCCACTGATTGGGACGAAACCGCGCCTGGGCGCACGAAGGAGGACGATGAATAACGTCAGTAATGGGAGCAGTGGGAACAGTGAAAGCGGTGACACGCCGTCCCTCGGCGACACCCTGTCTCACACAATCGTGGCGACATGGAGAGAGGATAACCAGGGCGAAGTTTTTCAGGGCGTTTCGGAGTTCCGCGCGACTGAGGGCGAGGTCGAAGCCTTGCTGGCCTCGTTGCGCGACCCGGCGTTGACCATCGTGACGTTCCCCCGCCGAAAGGGCGCGGGGCAGGCGGGCGTAGCGCCGGAGGTTGAGGGGTTTTTCGCGGTCGGTAAACGGTCGCTAATCACCTGCCAGGCGCGGCGCGAAACCGAGGAAGCGTGGGCGGCTCGACATGCGCCGCCCAAACCCGAAAAAAACTACCCGCACAGCATCGCAGGCGAGCGCGACCGGCTTATAGACGAGGAAGCGGGGAGCAGACGACCGGAGGTGCAGAAATGGCCAAGAATATAGCGGAAACCAGTGGTAAGGGGAGCAAGGCGCGCAAGGGAGGCAAAGGGGGCAAGGCTGGCAAACTGGGCAATGGTGTTGCTAATGGCGCCAACTGGGTAGAAGCGCCCCGCGCGATGCCGGGGCAGGCGGGAAATCCGAAGCGCGAACGCTTCCAGGACGATGGGCCGTTGACGGCGCGGCTAACCCGCTACGGCGCGCTCGTTTTCTCGCTGTCCGCCGTGCGCCGTTTCCGGCTTACCGAGGCCCGGTCGTGCCGCCTCCATTTCGACCGCTCCCGTCAGATGGTAGGCATCGAATTAGTCGAATCAGAACCTGACACCACGCCCGCCCTCACGTCCGCCACCACATCGTCTGTTGCGGCGGCGTCAAACGCGGCGGCGGCTCCCGTTAAGCGCAAGAAGTTTGGACGCGAACGCAATGTGTACAGCACGCGGCGTAGCGCGCATATCATCATGACGAGTGTGTTACGCTCCTACGAGTTAGACACCGCCGCTGAGACAATTTGTCCGGTCACCTTGGAGCGCCACGGGGACTTAGACCTCATCGCCGTGGATTTGACGCCTGCGGTGAAAGCGGCGGCAAACGGGGACGTGGTTATGCCGTTCCGCCCGGGCGCGACGGAATGGCTCCGCTATAAGCCGAGCGACGCCGACCAGCCGCCAAATCGGGATTAGTCGGGATTAGCCGGGGTTCGTCATGCACGGCGCGCCCGGGATGTACGGCGCGCCCGTGGTAACCAAGATTACCTAAAATCGGCTCTTGAAGCCGCAACACATGATAGCGTCGTCACCGCCCTTCCGCACCGATTCGGGGTGGCGGCGGTCTACCGCAAAAGGCTGGGTTCCGACCCAGCCTTTTGCGGTGGATTACGCCGGTACGAGTTGTACCTGTCTCGCGCGAATGGCTACGAGTTCGCCGCCGAGTTTGCCGCTGGGTTTGCCCCAGGCTCGATGGAATGAAAATCGACCTCGGGATGCGACGTGCGGGCGATCATATTCGCCACTTCCGCCAAGATTACCTCAAGACTTTCCTCACTGCTCAGGTAGTGGCGGTCGAAGCGTTCGTGGGACACGAGGTCGCCGCCGCGCCCCGTCGGGTCGTGCCGAACGGTATGTAGCGGCATCCGCCCCGCCTCCTGCCCGGCTTTTTCCAGCCGGATCTCGCCGATCAGTTCAGAAACAGCGCAGAGCATCAGCCTTTTCTCGGAGATGGTCCCGTTCGGGCGGTTGGTCCTCGCCTCCACCTGTTGTACTATCACGCCGAACATGTCCGGCACGTTCGGCCCCCACGCCTCGCCCTCGTTCTCAACCACCGTCACCAAAAACTGTTTGTCTGCGAGTCGTCCCGCCGTATTCGCCCCGCTAACACTCGCCGTTTGTTTTCCCATCGTCTGTTCCTTCTGCGCACACTCTGCGCGCGTTGTGTCAGCCTAGACTGCCCCAGGCTCTTGAAACCCTAATGGCCCGGGTCAAACCAGAACTCACAAAAATAAATGGGGCGAATCGAAAGTTTTTTTGGTGGCGCCACATCGGGCATGGTCCAGTCCTCTCTGGCACCGATTGTTCCAGCGTTCGACGCGAGCCGAGTTCCTTGACAGCGAGTACGTCGGCTCTACCGTTATAGACGAATTTAGCCCGCGCGGATGCATGGGTTTGTGACCGCGCGGGCTGGTAAGTCGCGTTAATGAAAATTTTGGCCCGCCGAACTATTAGTTAGGCGGGCCAGGTTCAAACTTCTTCTTCACACTCCCGAAGTCGCTTGATTCGGTCATCCGCGACGAGAAACTTGCCCTTGTTGTTGCACGCGCGGAGGTCTGTGGGCAGGCTGGCGAGGACGTCCGCCGCTTCTTCAACCTCGCCGACCTCGCGGGCGAGCCGCCGCTTACCCCGGCACGCCCGAGACACGCTCGACGCGCACCATGTTTTCCCATAGCCCGTTTGGTGTCCTTCCTCGTCAAAATGCGCGCTACCGCCGCCCTTTCGACTTCCACGCGCGAGATCGGCTCATCGTCCGGCAGTTCGTACGGCTCGGCGTTCACGTCGATCACCGCTTTGACCGCATCCATGAAGCCGCCGCGCTGGGAGGCTACCAGATCGTGTTTGAGGCCGCCATGCGTCCAGGAGCGCCCGCCGCGCAACGTTTTCCCGCAGATCGTCGAGTTCGGAATGGGCGCATAGGGGCGGTTAGACATTGTTTTCACCTCCTGCACCACCACACCGAACCTATCCGGCACCGCGTCTCACGCTTCTTTTGTCCCCTCAACCACCGTCACCATGAACTGCCGGACCGCGATGTTCGCGCTCGTCTTCGCCCCACCAACACCCGCCACTCGTTTAGCCATCGTTTTTTCCTTTGTACGCGTTCTACACGTTCGCTCGCGCGCTGCTGTTTCAGCCTGAATTCCTGGCTGTTGCCCCCCTAATCTCCAGCAATATGGAAACCTACGGAAAAACGGGGGCGAATAGAGAGTTTTTTAGGTTTTCGCGTAAATTGCTGCTTCGGGCAAGGTCCCTCCGCTGCGGACACCGAAGCCAAACACCACGGCAGAGAGTTCCCCACGGATGCGTATACATGTCCTCACGTAGCACATGCTGTAACAACGTGTGTTTATAATCGTAAATTGCTATTTTTGGGGTGGGTAATATAGTAATTTACGATTATAAATCAAAGGGCTGTGAACTACTCTCTTCACGAAAAGGAGATTTGAAAGTGGTAGAAGTGAACGGATGGACAGGTATGACGGATTTGCTAACCGGGGCGTTGACCCTTGAAGAACTTATGGCGTTTTGTGTGCGCTTACAACCCGAACAGGCCGCGCAGGAGAAGAACAGTGCGCTTTGTGTTACCCCCTTAATCACCCGCCTCATCGTTGACGGCGAGGTAGTTGAACTCAAACTGCTTGACGGCAGATGGGGAGCCGGATACCCCCGCGTATCCGATGAAATCCAGCGTGCCGCCGCATCTATGGAAACCAAGCGCAAAGGCCGGAAGCAGGCCGCACGAGGCCGCATGGGGCAGGTTGCAAGCGATGAGGACAATGGCGATAACGACGGCGAGAGTGGTAGCGCTGAGGACAAAACCGTCGGAAGGCGTAGGCTGTCCCAGCCCGACGGTTTTTCCGAAGAGGAACAACTCCTTCGACAGATTCGACATTTCGTACGCCACAAACATGCTTTCAAAATATACACCGATTGCGGGGTGACGGGCGAGTATCCCACCGATGATCCCCCGCTCATTGCGCGGCTGCTGGACGCCAAAGCGAAACGTTACCGGAAGATTTACGAGCGCACCCTGCTGGACGAAACGTCCCTCTTACATCGAACGGACGAAGAAATCGTCTCTATGCGGGCGTACCTTGCCAATCGCACTGCAAGCATACTGCGCGGTGTCCCTGACGACCACAGCGATGTCCCCAACTATGATGAGGTCACTGGGGTCACCGGGGTTTCTGATGGACAGTCCACGCAGCGTGGTCGCCCGCGGCGCGCCGTTTATTTCCGGCAGGCTTTCACGCAGTTGTGGCGCGACATAGAGCATGGACACGTTCATGCCGTTGCCGTCAGTGATCGATCCCGCTTGTGTCGCGCCGCCGACCTTGAAACCGAATTTTTGCAGTTACTTGACAAGAAAAACACCCGGCTCATTGGCCTGATCGAGGATTTATCCTCGCTTGATGTGTCCGACCCCCTCAGGCGCGGTTTGACCTACCTGATTGCCTCAGTCAACGAGTACCGCTTGGAGGAAACGGCGGGCCACTCGTTTCGGGGAACGCTGCAACTCTTGGAGAGCGGTCACCCCTGTGCCAGAATCCCGTGGTGGATGGTTCGGGACAGGAATGGATACGCGCGCCTTGTGCCAGAGCGAGCGGAACTCTTGCGTCGCATCGTGGCAATGTCGCTTTCGGGCATGGGACTTACCGCCATTTCACGACGCCTCTATGAGGAAGGCGTTCAGGTTCCGGGAATCACGCTCGGCACGTCCACTCTGGCTCACGCTTTGGCGAGCGATGCGCTAATCGGCATCCAGAATTTTTACGGTCTTTCGTGGTCGGTGTATCCTCCCGTCATTGATGCCGCTACTTACGAGGAGTTGCGCCAGGTGCGCCGCGAGCGGAACGCTACGCTTGCCCGCTTGCAGGATACGCAAGGATGGGCGGAACACCTGTTCACGGGCGTTTTGTTTTGCGGCGTGTGCGGCGGGCCGCTTTGCTACAACGCATTAAGCAAGAAACAAAACCAAAGACGTGAAGAAAACCAGGGAGACCAGGGAGACCAAACACATTACGAAACGGGCTATTATCAGTGCAATGCAGCGCATAAAACCGCTTTCAAAAAAAGCGGCGGGGACGCCGCCCCGCAGGAGCATGACCGAGAGAACGATCTTTCCGACGATGGCGCAGGTAGTTCCCAAAATCCACATCCGATCCCACATCATGCGTGCCTCAGTGCAACCAAGGTAACCGCGTTTTTCGACGAACTCTTGGTCGGTAGCCCGCACCTCGTAAAACAGGCGCTTATGGGGGGTGAGGAAAGAGTGGCGCAGAACGCGGCGCAACGGCATCTCTTGGAAGAAGCGTTGCAGGCCGCGCAGGCGGGCTACGCGACGTGTCAGCAAAACGCCCATTCCCGCGCCGTAAACATGGCCCTTGGCATGGGTTTAAGAGAAGAAAGTACGGGTTTTGCGGCCACGGTCGCGGGCATCTGTACCAGTCTTACGGAAACCGAAGCCGCGCATTTGGCGGAAATAGAAGCGCAGATGCGCTACTTGGAGGGGCAAAGTATGCAGGACGGGCGGGCCGCACGGGCGCTTGCCGCCGTGGACACTGTGGGACGATGGAGCGTACTGGATACCGTATCGAAGAACCGGCTATTGCGCGCCTTGTTTCGCGTGAGCGTTCACCCCATGCCGCGTAAAACAATCGAGGAAAGGAGGGATGACAGCAAAAGCCACCGCAAAAAAATCAACCCGCAGCACGTACGCGAGGCGGGTAAGTGCGGTTTTTTGAACATCCGGCTTGCGGGCTTTGCAGGCAGTTCATCAGACGCTAACGGTGCGGAGGATGTTACTTCACCGCCGCCACTTGCGCACGTGTGGATGCGGCGCGGGCCGGGGAAGGGCATCTTTCTGCCAAGCGTCGCCCAGTGGATCGCCGATACGTTTGCTGACGCTTCTGCGGAGGCTTCCGCCGATTAAGGGACGAGGAGGCGCAGGGCATGGTAGGCCCGGAGGTTCGCTTCGGCTTTGGGCTGGTCCGCCATGCGGCGCAAAGCCGCGACAACGGTATGCGCCTGCGGTTCAAGGGCGGGGTGCAGGAAAGCATTTTTGTCTGCGTCGCTTTCCATATTTTTTTCTATATGCCGGGCGAGACGGAGGTAGTCAGCTGATTGAAGTGCGCCTGCCGCGAACGGGAAGAAGGCGGGACTGACGCTGGAGGCGCTGGAGCCGCTGGAGCCGTCGGACTCTGCGTCCGGGTTGTGGAACCGCTTGTGAACAGGGCCAAGGCTGTTGTCAGAAATCGCCTGCATAAACGCCTCTTTCTTTCCGCATCACTTTTGTCCAATGAACCGATTAAATGCCGACTAAGGGATGATCGCACTGACGGTGATACCCACTGCGAAATTATCATGAAGCCCACGTGGCGTCAATGCGGACGCCGCCAAACCACGTTGGGCGTTGGAAGTGCGCAAACGGCTTGGTTTTGGCGACTGGAAGATTGCGTTATTTAGGACAACAGCCGCTCCAAGCGTGATTTTCGTTCTTCCCAATCCGGCAGGGCGGCTGATATAGCATGGTAAAAATCGCGCGAATGGTTGTGGTGGATGAGGTGGCAGAGTTCGTGGACAATCACGTAATCAATGCTACCACCGGGGCGACCGCGAGGCGGTTCCCGGCCCGCAGTGCGGGTTCTGTCCGCTTCGCGCCCAATGTCGCCCGGTCCACGAGGTTGACGACGACACCCTTGAAGCGCTGTTCGAGGATTAAGCCAAACCTTTTCATCAATACCGAAAACGGCGGGGGAAGCCTCCTTCCCCCGCCGTTTTCGTTTACGATTCATCGTAAATACGCTTGTCAGTAAAATCGTATTTCTGTATAATCGTAGCGTGATTCTTTCTTTCCTCAACCAGAAGGGCGGCGTGGGCAAAACCACGCTCGCCATACATGTAGCGACCGCGTTCGCTTTGAACGGCAAGCGGGTGTTACTTGTGGACGCCGACCAGCAGGGCAGCGCGCTCGACTGGGCGGCGAGCCGGGGCGACGATAAGCCGCCGCTGTTTACGGTAATTGGCTTGCCCCGCGCCACGGTTCACCGCGAACTCCCCGCCCTTTCCGCCAACTACGATCACGTGATTATTGACGGCCCGCCGCGCGTTTATGATGTCGCTCGCTCCACCATCCTTGCAAGTGACGTTGTCATCATCCCGGTACAGCCATCCCCCTACGATGTTTGGGCGGCGAAAGAGATTGTGGAACTCGTCACCGAGGCGACCGCATTTAACGAGAATCTTAAAAGCGTATTTACGATCAATCGTAAAATCGTAAATACGGCGATTGGGCGTGATGTTCTTCAAGCGCTTTCCGCTTATCCTCTCCCCATACTTGATGCGCATATCTGTCAGCGCGTCGGGTTCGCCGAAAGCGCGGCGCAGGGAGCCACCGTTCTGGAAACGGACCCAAATGGGGTCGCGTCCCAGGAAATCCGCGCGCTGGTTCAAGCGATAAAACAACTCCACGCAAGCGGCAATAGCGGCGATAGCGGCGGCGCAAATTGAGCGTATCGCCTACTTTCTTATTCGAGGATATTTGACCGACGTTATGGCAAAAACAGTACCTTTCAACGCGAAGCCGACGGCCCGCAACGCGACGCCAGACCCGGAAGCCTGGGTAAGTAACACGACGCCGAACACGGACAGTGTGCGTTCGGCGCCATCCGAGAACGGCGCGGCCTCCCCGCTCAAACCGATGAAGCGTTTGACGATTGATATTTCGGAAGACCTGCACCGTCGCATCAAGATTATCTGCGCCCAGGAAGGAACCCGGATCGCCGACGAGGTGCGTTCCTTGCTCGAAAAACGGTTTCAGGAAGTAGGATCGTAATCACGGCATTACGATTCTACGTTAAATCGTATTTACGACGATACGACGGGTGTGCGCGGAGGGGAACGAGGGAGGCGAGATGAAGCGGAAAAGCGAGCGGGAACCACGCGAAGAAGACAAACAGGAGGTTATCTACTTCAACACGCTCGAGCCGCAGCCTCCAGCGGAAATCGGGGTAGATATTCTAACCACCGTCACGGACGATGGCGAGTGGCTCCCGTTGCCGCCCATCGGCGACGTAGTGCGGGCCGCGTTGGTGCGTTTAGCCGATCTCGTACACGTAGCGGGCGTTGTGCAAGCAACTTATATAGTGGCAATTGGTTTGTCTCATATCGCCGCCGCGCTGGACCTGATCACGCGCGAGCGGTTCGCCAAACCGATGCCGCCGGAATTGCTCGCCAAAAACTTACTGCGCGTCGCCTTTACGTTCGTTCCCGATGCCGATGCTCTGCAGTCCGGCGATAAACTGCCCGCTCATACGGATTGGAGCGACGGCGTTATTAAAACCTTCGTGGAAGAGGACCTTGTTTCACAAGGTCCCTCGCAACCTCCTACCACTTCGCGCCGGGGCGTCAGGGCGACGCTTCCGCTCACGAAGGTTATTTTCCCTTCCGGTACGGAACATTTTCGCTTCAGCGCGGATATTCCCACGTCGCTTCCGGCGCGCACTACCGCCCTTCCCGACACAGTCCACTTCAAGAATGACAACATCAACCGCGCCGCTATACAGGCGTTTGCGGTCGCGCCCACGTGGAAACCACTCGGCGGCTTCGCCTACGGAACCACGCATAAGTTTAAGGGTCTGCAAATCGCGCTGGGCTTACCGGAAAGCGACCTGACCGAGCGCATCTGGTCCAGCCTGTCCAAAGGCGGCGCGCGCATGGTCAAGGCCCACTACGCGCTTTGGGCGCGCTGGTACGAGGAGGGCGGCGGAGCGGGGGACTATGTCAGTGTCAATATAAACCAGTTTTGCGCCGATATTGGCTACGCAAAGCACCACAAAGGGGGTTTCCGCCGCGAGCATAAGCAGGAAGCCATGAACCTGCTGGAAGCCCTGACGACCGTGCAGATCAGCGCGGAATACAAGGCTCCGGGCGCATCGGAAACCAAGCGACTACGGGGCGGGCTATGGGCGCGCGGTATGATCGGCGAGCAAAGTGAAACGGGCGCGGACGGCAAACCGGCGTTTTGGGAGGCGGTGGCGTTTTCGTTCGCCCCCGGCCCGTGGTTCACCCATCCGAGTTGGGCGCGACATAACAACTTCATCGGTAAAATCAGCGCGGGCCTTTTGAAACTCGATAACCGGGAAGAATGGGCGATCCTGATAGGCGGCTACTTAGGCACGCTCATGCGAACCAACGCCTACGAGACGCTTCGCGTTCGCGTCAGCACCGTTCTTGAGCGCACCGGCCTGGCGCAAAGCGACGACCTGCGGCGACGCTCGGGCCAGATGTTGTCGCGCTTTGAAAGCGCGATGGACCAACTTGTCGCAGTGAACGTTATCACGTCATGGACCTGGCCCGAGATTAACGCTGAGGAGGCCGAGGACCTGGACGACCCGGATTGCATTTTAGAATATTACGCCGAGGAAAATTTGCCCAGCGCCGACTGGCGACGGCGCATCGTGGAGATCACGCTTCCCTTCGACAAGGACCGCCAGCGGCTGACCGTCCAGCGCGAAAAAGCGGTCGTTCGACGGCGTGTGAAACGCAAATCGGAGGGCCAGTTGGGAGACACGTAGAGGCGGTTTTACGGCTCCCGATCCGCAAGGAAATTTCGCTTAGTACACGAATGTGGGGGGGGGTAACCCCCCGGACTTGTGTACTAACCCCCCCGGACTTGTGTACTAACCCCCCCGGACTTGTGTACTTTTTACGAGCAAAAAACGCTCTAATATCCTTAACTATATTAAGGGTTGCGGCTTTGGCAAGCCAGCCGCCCCCATAATTTATAATTGACGTATGCGTAAACAAGCCCCCACGTCTGAGACCGCCCGGCAGACCATTACCGAGACCGCGCCTTCCGCGTCGCCGCCGCCGCCGCGGACGCCCCAGATTGCCACGCTGACGCCGATTTCCTCGTTGAACGCGCGAAGATCGCCTGGGGGCGTCTCCGCGCCTGCACAGCCCGTTCTGACGCCTTTGCGGGCGTTGTTGGAGGAGTGGGACCAAAACGCCGTGGAACTCCACGAACTTCGCGAGCAAGGAAAAGCGCGCGGTCCTGTTACTGGCATTGCGGGCCTTGATAGCGAGATCGGCGGCGCATTGCTACCCGGCGTACATATCGCCCACGGCGTCCCCGGTGTGGGCAAGTCCGCATTCGCCCTGCAAATCGCCGCGCAATGCGCCTGCCCCTGCGTGTACCTGACCGTTGAGATGCCGCCTCTTGAATTGCTCCGCCGATTGACCGCGCGAGTCACCTCCACGTTTTTAGGAAAATTCAAAACTGGGGAGTTACCGCCTGCGCAGTCGTCGCAACTGGCGCGGCAAGCCATCGCATCTGCGCCGTATCTTGCTTTGCTCGACGGTACAACCGCCTACGCAACCCCCGCCGCTTTGCTTACCGCCGCAGAGGCGACCCGCACCCTGTTTCCTGAAAATCCACACCTTCTGGTCGTAGTGGACTCCCTACATTCCTGGTCCGCAGGCGCATCCAGTGACGCCAGCGAGTATGACCGTTTGGGGGAGCATCTAACCGCGCTCAAGCAAATTGCCGCGCGACTTAAAGCGCCCGTTCTGGTTATCTCCGAGCGCAATCGGCAAAGCATGGAGCGCGGCGGGCTTTCGGCGGGGGCCGGACATCGCGGAATCGAATACGGCGCGGAAACCGTCTTTGATCTCGATTGTGACAAAGACGCTCCAGACCACGATGGCGAAACGGATGTGACGCTTCGTTTGCAAAAAAACCGCCACGGCCCGCGCGGAAGGCAGATCTCGCTGTTGTTCCACGGCGCATTACAACGGTTCCGCCCCGCCCCGTAAAAAAGTAGAAACGATTTGTCGTACCGTCGTATCGTCGTAAAATCGTATTTCTGTGTAATCGTACTTTGTCTTCGAGGTTTTATGCAACAAGAACCCGTTTTGTCGCTAGAGGATTTGCGCGCTTTCGACCCGCGTCATGCGCTTCGGGACGGTGAGCGCGATTGTTGTTGCCCGCTCTGCGGCGTGGAAAAGCGCGTGGATGCGGCGCATCGCTCGCTTTCCTACAACGCCCACACCGGTCTTTTCCGATGCGCGCGGTGCGGCGTCAAAGGTCTGCTCCGCGAATGGCGCAAAGAAAACGAAAAACAGGGCGCTGAGAAGGCGCGGTCGGCGCGTGATCGTTCCCGGCAAGCGTTGCGGCAAAAAATGACACTTCCGCCTGCTGTCGCTACTAACCCGCTGGACCTGGCGGCCCCCAGCTTTCCCGTCCCGTCGGCGACAGGCGAGGCCGCGCCCGCGCGGGGACTTGCTGCGTCGCGTCGCGCATCGCTTGGCAAACTCCTGCCGCTTACAGGAACGCGTGGCGAAGCGTATATCCAGCGTGAGCGCGCGCTTCCCGCGCTTTTATGCCACTATGGCGGCGCGCGTTTTTCTGCGGATTTTTATGGGCGGCCCGCTGTCGTATTTCCGGTGCGGGACGGCGACGGCGCTCTGGTCGCCGCGCAAGGACGTTATATTGATCCTCGCTATACGCCGCGTATGCGGACCATGGGCGAGCGAAAAAAAGGGGTTTTTGTGGCGACGCCGGAAATATGGGCGGAGGGCGCGACTCCGGATACCATTATCGTCACCGAAGCCCCCTTCGACGCGCTTAGCCTTGCATTCGCCGGTTTGCCGTGGGCAGTCGCCCTGTGCGGGGCCGAAGGCGTGCCAGAGTGGTTGCGCTCTCGAGCCGCCTTCAAGACCGTCTACGCCGCGTTTGACGCCGACGACGCAGGA
Source organism: uncultured Armatimonadaceae bacterium (assembly GCA_964252165.1). Taxonomy (GTDB): domain Bacteria; phylum Armatimonadota; class Armatimonadia; order Armatimonadales; family Armatimonadaceae; genus CAXUMS01. The sequence continues at coordinate 24,806 of CAXUMS010000018.1, read as the reverse complement.
GATCGCGCCAGCGCATTACTTTGGGAACTACTACGCCCGCTCGGCGCTACGGTTCAACGTCTACGCCCTCAAGGGGCGAAAGATTGGAACGCGATTCTTCAGCAGCAGGGCTGGGCTGCGCTCTACCGAGGCTTATCGCCCCTTTTCCCCGAAGCCCAATGCTACAATTCAGGTTTTCTTGACGAGTTGTGCCAAGCCGGTTTTCTGCACCTGCCGGACGATCCCACTGAAAAAAACGACGAAGCCGTGTGGCAAGCGTTCGAGAAAAGTGGCCTGATGCACTGCGGGCCGCTTGCCCAACAAGCCCTTACGATGCGCCGCGCAACGCAGTTTCCGTGAACTTTATGGCTTGGCCGTCAAGGGCGGGTTCCTCTCCCAAAACCGTTCTAAATTAAGTCCTCACCATCGCTTGGCGTCATTGTTCCTGTCCCCGAAAAAAGCCTTTTACGGCGCACTGCCTGGGTGTCATATTAAGATATAATCTATCCGTCAAGTGGATGTAATCTATCCACTTAATGAATAGATTATGCCCTCTTTGTACCCACGCTATTTGACCCCTTCGCTCGCTGACGCCCGCGCGGACACGCCCGTCGTTCTTGTTTGCGGGGCGCGCCAGACCGGCAAAACCACGCTGGTCCAAAATGCGCTTGGCGACACCGCCGCATACCGTACCCTCGACGATCCCACCGTTCTCGCCGCCGCGAAGGCCGACCCGCTCGGCTTCCTCCAAAACCTGCCCGCCCCAGCGGTGATTGACGAAGTGCAACACTGCCCCGAGTTATTTCCCGCCATCAAGTTGCTCGTGGACCGGGATCGCGCGCCGGGACGGTTCGTGCTTACGGGTTCCGCGAACGTTCTCCTGCTCCCCAAACTCTCCGAGTCGCTCGCTGGGCGTATGGAAGTGTTGACCCTGTACCCCCTCGCGCAAGCCGAAATTCGTGGCGGCTCCCCCGCCGTCGTGGACCGTTTGTTCGCCCTCGACTTCGCGGCGCCGGACGCCCCGGCGGTGGCGCGGGAGGACTTGGCGAAGACGCTTCTTGCGGGCGGCTATCCCGAACCGCTCGCCCGCGCTTCCGCGGCGCGCCGGGAGCAGTGGTTCGGCGCGTACCTTACCACGATCTTGCAACGGGACGTGCGCGACATCGCCGACATTGCAGGCGTTACGCTTTTGCCGCGCATCCTTGCGGTACTCGCGGCCCGGACGGCGAACCTTTTGAACGTTACCGAGTTGTCGGGGAGCCTTGGCATCCCTTATGCGACGCTTACCCGTTATCTCGCGGTTCTTGAGGCGACGTATCTTACGGCGCGGCTTCCGGCGTGGTCGGGGAACTTGGGAGCGCGGGCGATCAAGACCCCAAAGGTTTATCTTTGCGACACGGGTCTTGCCGGGCAATTGCTCGGTTTGGACGCCGACCGCCTTCTAAACACGCCGGGCGGGGGGCCGATCTTGGGCGCGCTTTTGGAAACGTTCGTAGTCACCGAACTTACCAAACACGCCTCGTGGAGCGCATCGCGGCCCGCATTGTTCCACTTCCGCACGCAAAACCGCCAGGAGGTTGATGTCGTGCTGGAAAAACGGAGCGGCGAGGTCGTGGGCGTCGAGGTCAAGGCGGCGTCGAGCGTGAACGCCTCCGACTTCAAGGGTTTAATCGCGATGCGCGATGCGGTCGGCGAGCGGTTCCTGCGCGGCGTCGTCTTTTATTCGGGCGATGTCACTGTTTCATTTGGCGAAAAGTTGTATGCCGTGCCACTGTCGTTTCTGTGGCAATAGACTTCACTGATGTAAACCTGGCGTCTCGGCTTTAGCCACCGACCACTGCATAACATTCAGGCAATGCTTTCGCTCCTCGTCCTACGTTCTAAGGTACTAATTATTGATCTTCCAAAACACCATAATTCAGGAGGTATCGCATGAGAAACGCAGAAACAAAGAAGACAGGAGACAACAAAGCGAACCGTGAGTACTAAATCGCTAAGGCCGCCAGTACGGCAGGCTTCCTCATTTAACCAAAGCAAATCCGCCGCCCGCCCCCGTTTAGCCAAAGATCAAACCGTGTTTTTGGCAAAAGTCGTTGTGCAAAGCGCGCCAGAGTCGAACGCTCCAGGCACTATCTTTCTGCAACTGGTCGCGTACCAGCGCGATGACCAAAGCGCCGGAAGCTGGATTTATGACACGCCGGAGCGTTTCGCCGAAGCGCGCTACGCATGGCGCAACCCGGCGGAAGGCGCTGTTCTTCATTCGTTATGGACGTTGCAACTGCGTCAAAAAAACGAGGAGGAGCGGGAAAGCGAAAGCGACGAGGTAAACGAGCCGCACGAGGACCTGGTAGTCGCGGCGGGTGAAGACGCGCCAAACGCGCCTTCAGCAAAGGAGACGCTTGGCCCTGCGGACTTGGAATCCCCAACGGCGCAGCAAAGCGCCTGGTCTACCTTCACGTTGCGCGAAGAAACCGTCCGCCCTGTTCACGCCTATCTTCCGCTGTCCATACACGCCGGCGCCGCAGGCAAAACGCCGAAAACGACACTGGCGCGTCCGCGCGGCGCGGACGCGCCCTTTGACAAGGAAGATTTCGCCGCATTGCAAGAGATGCGACGCGTTTTTTTTGAAAAAGGCGTACAATTGTCGCCCGGGGGCGAAACGCTTTTACTTTCCCCAGACAACCGCTTTTGCGTGGGGCCGGTACGCTGGGCGCGCCGCGCGGGCGTTTCGGACGCCCCGTTTGTGGTCAAGGCGGACGATCTCGCTCAAATACCGATCCGACCGTTGTCCGCCCAGGACGATTTGGGCGTGACCGGAAAAGACGAGACGGGAAGGACCCTGCGCCCTTTCCGTCGCCCGTCTCTAAGAGAGCCTATCGTTTATTGCGATTTCCGCCCCGACTCCGTTTTGCTTCGAGAGTTGATCTCCAAATGCCAGGCAAGCGGCGCCGCTCCTTCCTTGGAAGCCTGGGATGGCATTGACCGCGACTTGGGGCGCAGTGAGTTGGCGCACGAGTTCACGATTTTCCGGCTCAAGGCGATCTTGTCCTCATGGGAGACCCAAACAGAGCAAGGGCGCGCGCTCGAGGCGTTTCTTCTACAAACCCCGACGGCGCAGGAGCGTCTTCAAAACGCAGTGATGGAGACCGTCGCGGCAAAACAAGCCGAGGTGGGGGCCGCGCTCGCCGTTCTTGACAAGCGCCTTGCCGACGCGCAAAAGGAAGAGCGCGAAGAGGAAACGGAGCGTGCAAAGCGAGAAACGGCGTACCAAACTAAAAAAGTCGCCGCCGATTTGGCTTTGGAACAGGTGCAGACAGAGTATAAAACCACGTGCGAGCAGGTGAC
>CAXUMS010000018.1:15154-21472 GCA_964252165.1 uncultured Armatimonadaceae bacterium | reverse complement strand
CCGAGGCGAAACAACTCACCGCCGAAGCCGAGGTTGTCGCCCGCGCACAGGCGGATCAGGTCGAGGCCGTTTTGGCGGAGAAAATTGCGCCCTTCAAAACGCGAGCGGCGGAAGAGTTAGCCGCCCTTTTACCGCTTCGGCACGCGCTGGGGTTGGATCAAATCGTAGTTCAGGTTTCACTGCCAGTGCCGCTTGCCCCCGCCCCGCCCGTGTCACCTCTGGTATCCGAAGAACCGTTGCAGAACCGGCGAACACCAGCACCGGCGGCGTTCGCATCACTCGCGCCGCCGTTCGGCGATGCGCCGTCAGTACCCAACCGACGCCCATCCTTTTACGACATTCAGGATGTGTCGCGCAGGCTCGAAAGGGGACTGAATGAGCGCGGCGGGGCGTGCTGGCGGGTACTCGCCAAACCGCTTCTCGCGGCATTGCTCGCGGATGTAACGCCCGTGTTTGCTGGAGAGCAAAGCCACGCCTTCTGGGCGACAATCGCTGACGTTCTCGCGGCGGGGCGCTGTTTGCCGGTTTTTGTTACGCCCGGAAGCCGGGAGCCGCTCGATGTTTTCGGTCGTCTGACAAACAACGTCTTCTACCCGCACGCCCACCGCCTCGCCGATCTTGCACTATCCGCAAGCGACCAGAACGACTTGTCATTGATCGTTTTGGAAAACGTCTCCGCCTTGGATTGGGAGGCGGTAATCGCGCCGGTTCTGGCCGCCCGCGATGTGCGCCGCGCGCTTCCCCTGCTCCATCCGCACGTGGAATCCGGCGCGTACAAGGGGCTGTCGTCGCTTGCATGGCCCGCCTCGCTTTTGATCGGCGCGACCTGGACGCCATCGTGTTTTCCCCCGCCGCCTTCGTTGTTCCGGCAGGCGATTGTGCTGACGCCGAGCGAACCGGCCACGCAGCAGGAGATAGGAAACACGCCGCTGGTCCTGAGCGAATCGTGGACTGGCGCGGAATGGCGGAGCGTAGCGGCGATGGCTCGCGCCGAGGGCGACGACGACGTAAAAGCGGCCCGCTCCGAGATCGAGGCGTACCCGGCGACACCCGCCCCGACGCTGACCGTTTTGCGTTTTTTCCGCGCCCTATGCGCACTCACCGCGAGCGACAAAGCGCGCGCCTTGACGCGCCGCCACGCGCTTTTGCCGCCGCTGGTCGCACAAAGCGCCGCGCCGGAAACGCTACAAAGCGTGGGGGACGGCGTCACGCCCGCCGACACCGCCGTTCTTCAACGGCTTTTCTTCGGTCACGGCGGATAGCGCGGGGAGCCAGAATCGCAATGACGAAAGATTATCGGTTGTGGAATGCGCGCCTGCTCGATTATTGCTGCGAGAACAGCGTGGATCGTCATGGTAATATCTTTTTAACTGTGGACGCCTTTTTGGAGTCGCAGGACGAGCCGGACGCGGAAACGTTGTTCCAAACCGCCGTTTGTGAAGCGTTCCATCCGGCTTTTAAGTCGGGGTACGCCAGCCGTATTTCGTCGTTTTTACGAGAGGACGCGGAGGGAAGACCGCTTTGCGCCGCGTTGCTCGCCGCGACCGTGCTTGCCGCAGGCGATATGGGCGACAATGCCTACTACGAACATTTGGCGAAGTGGCTTAAATGCGGCGAAGTGGATGCGAGAAAGGCGTTTCTCAACACGTCGGTCATATTGGCTTGGGATGAGTTGCGTGACTATTTTGGCAGTCGCGGCTTCACGCTTCTTCCGCCCCCGCGCGACGGACATCGGTACGTCAAACGCCCCCTACAACACGTACTGCTTCGGAAAATCGATATACGCAAGCTTGCCCGCTTTTTCTCTGAACACAACCTTTCACCCCTTCGCCGTTATACCGATAAAGCACTTCAACAATGTTTCTCCGCCTGGATGTTGGGTAACCGCTTGACGTCATGCGGCATAGCCGCATGGAACGATGAAGTGCGTCAAGAAAGCGTTCTTCAACAGATCAGGGCCGCGCTGGAAAGCTGGGATGATGAGGCGTACGCGGCGCGGCGCAAGTCCGGGGCGTTCGGGCGGGAGGCGGTAAACGGATACCATACGCCGACGGGTGCCGCCATTGCCGCCGCCATGCTTCATTCTGACGCGGCGGACGCATACCGCCTTGACCGTATTCAAAATGCGCCGGTTCATTTGGCGTGGGAGCGTGGGGACAGCAACGACGCGGTCGTGTTTTTCAAACTCGCCCCAACGAACGCCCGCCTTCCCTGCCAGTTTCCCTTCGGCGGCGGCGTGTTTCGCTCGCGCGGCGGGGCGGGTTTTTACAACGCCATCCCGGTTGATAGCCCGGAGCGCGCCGTTGTTCTGCAGAAGGGTGACGAAGCGCGTATGGAGGGCGTGCGCGTTCGGCTTCAAGTAAACGACGAACGCTGGGAAGCGGGCGTTTTCCTGTTTCAAAACGCCGATGACAACGGCTATGCGCAAACCAACTTTCTGCAAATCGGCGTTCCTGCGGCAATTTTGGTGCAAAAGCGTTACGCCGAGCAGGTAAGAGCGTGGCTTGTGAGCAAGGGCGGCAGCAAGGAAGTGCCAAAAAAACTAAAGCTTCACCCGTGCCTTGCGGACGATTGGGTTTTATGGACTGGGTTCACGCCGCGCCAGGCTGCGCCCGCGCCGCCCGGCCTTTCCGCGCTTCATATCGCGACCGATTTGAGCGCGCAGTTTCGCGGCGGGTTGCGTCTCGACCCGCATCGTAACGTATGGATGGAAGGCGCGCCGCCCACGGTTCACTTCGTCGGCTCGCCGCTTCCCCCAGAGGCCAACGTAGAAGGCGCGCGCATTCCGGTTTCCATCGACGGCTGGCTTGCGCCAAACGCCCTTCCTTCCGTTCCGGGCGAGTGCGAGGTGCGGGCGGTTTCAAGCACGTCGCAACCGGTGCGCCGCTCGCTTTGTATCGAGGCCCCACGCCTGCACGAAACGCGCAATGACGCCGCGTTACAACGGTTGTTCGGGGCGTTCCACGAGCCGTTTCAGGAGATCGCGTTCGCGGCGGCGACACCGCCCCCGCGTCCCCTCGCGGAGCCGTCGCCACCGTCGCCGCCGTTCCCAACCGACGCCACCCCCCTCGCCGACGCTGTCTATGCGTGTTGGCACGTGCTGGGCGCGCGGCCACATGAGTTCCACGCGTACGCGGAACCTATGACGCTGGGCGACGTTCGGCGGCGCGTCAAGGAAGCGAGCTTTGTTGCGGTTTGGGCGATGGCGCGAACCGCAAACGACGTTTGGGCGTACCCGCTTACCACCGCCCCGTTGCCACTTAGTCCCGCCGCAGGCGACGCGTCGCGGCTCGGTTGCCATGCGGCCCGCGCCGAGTGCGCCGCGCGATTGTGGTTGCAGGCGGTGGAAAACGCGCGCGCGGCGCGCGGGCTGAACGCGACGCAGCACGCGGAATGGCGGCGGTATCAACTCTACGCGCGGCAACATCGCGCCGCCTCGCCGCCTTTCGCAGTTAACGACTATAGCCAAGCGTATGAATAAAGCGACAACAACGCATGAGAGCGCAACGTACGAGAGCGTAGCGGCGGCGGACAGGGAGTCCAAACTGCTTTTCTGGATGAGCCACAAAGGCGTCGTGGGCAAAAACGCCCTGCGAAACGCCTTGTCGTCGCTTGAGCCGAACGGTGACGAGGAGCGGCGCCGAACCGACGTAAACACCATTCGGCGGCGCCTGCTCGAACTCGGTCACGCCGACCCGCTCGACCCCGCACTAAACGAATGGCGCATTTTACCGCCGTACCTGACGACCCTGCCTGCACTACCAACGATGCCGGAAGGGGACGGCGCGGGCCGCGTTCTGCTGTGCGGCGGGCGCACGCCCGCGTTTCTCACGCGCGTTTCAGACGCCGCGACGGAAACCGGCTTGACGCTCGTTCCCGGCGCTTTTTGCGGTTCGAGCGCACCGCCGCGCCTCGCATTCGCGGGGGCGCCAAACGCGCTTCAAAAGTTCGCCGAAAGCCTTGACGTTCCGCTCATTAACGCCGCGCCGCGCCGGATAATCGAGAGCGCGCGAGGGGGCGGCAACGCGGGCTTGGCTTTTCTTCAAGCGGCGGTCGTGGAGCCGCAAACCCCGACGAAAGCCGAATGCGAGCGTTGGAACTGGCTAACGTGGGCGTGGGAAGCGGGCCGAACCGCCGAGGACGAGCGCGACGGTGCGCTGTTGCGCGTCACCGTAGGTTACGGCCCCAAGCCGCATTTGGTGCGGTATCAAAATCGCTGGCGGCGCGTGATGAGCGAGCCGCAAGCGCAATACCTGTCGGCGGGCCTGCGACATATTCCGCTCGCCCGCCACGACGCGGCGACGAGCGTTTTGCAGTTGTTTTTGCGACCACCGTATGACCTGGCCCGCCCGCTTTGCTTGTGTAGCGGATGCGCGCCCGAACGTGTCGCTTCCGCGACCGTTCCCCGCGCGCGGCACGCCTTCGTGTCGGTGCCGCCCCTTGTCGCGCGCGAATGGGCGCGGGCGTTCGGCGTCGGTTTGGAACTTGTTTAATCCCGTTTAATAGGCCCCGTATAAACTTTTATGACCAGCCCTTTCACCACGTTTGACGCTTTGCGCGATTCTTTTTTGCGCTACATGGACAGCGCGTTTCGCTTGCGGTACCCGGACTTGATGCGTGAGCGGCGGGAGTTGATAAACCGCGACCGTGAACTGTTCCGCGAGCCGCTGTTCGAGGTCGCCGCGCCGTACCGAAGTAGCGGCAAAACGACGCGGGAAGCGTGCGACGCGCTGGGCATGGATGCCCGAATCGGCGATTTCCTGTCGTGCGGGCTTTTCTTGCCCACGAACCAACTGTACGCGCACCAACTTGAAGCGTGGCGGGCGAGCGCGGCGGGTGAGTCCCTTGTTGTCACGTCGGGAACCGGATCGGGCAAAACCGAGTGTTTCCTGCTGCCGCTTTTCGCCTCGCTCGCGGACGAAGCCCTGCGCACGTGGCGAAACGCCCCCCCGCCCGTTCTTCCCAACCCCGCCATAACGCCCACGCCTTGGTGGGAGCGGACTCGCCAAACGCGTATCCCCCAGCGTCAGCACGAAAGCGATACGCGGCCCGCCGCCGTTCGCGCGCTAATTCTTTACCCGCTGAACGCCCTGGTCGAGGATCAGTTGGGGCGCATTCGCCAAGCGTGCGACAGCGACGCGGCCCAAGCCTGGTACGAGCAAAACGCGCAGGGGCATCGGTTTTGGTTCGGGCGTTACACCGGCGATACACCGGTTTCGGGAAGCGAAGACAAGCCCGCCGCGCGCGACGAACTACGCGGAAAACTAAGAACCCTATCGCAAACCCGCCGCGAGGCCGAGCGTGCCGCCCAGCGCAACCCGGCGAACCGAGACATTTTAACCTTCGCCCCGGACCCGCGCGGCGGGGAAATGTGGAGCCGGTGGGACATGCAGGAAACCCCGCCCGACATCCTTATCACGAACTATTCGATGCTCAACATCATGTTGATGCGCACGCGCGAAAACGCCATCTTCGACCAAACCCGCGCCTGGCTGGAGAAAGACCCGCGCAACGTGTTTCACCTGATCGTGGACGAGTTGCATATGTATCGCGGCACGCCCGGCGTCGAGGTCGCGTATCTCCTGCGCGTCCTGTTCGACCGCCTCGGTCTCAAACCGGACAGTCCGCAGTTGCGCCTTATCGCCACGTCCGCGTCGCTTAACGCTCAAACGCCCGAGGCGGAAAGCAAAAGCCGCCGCTACCTTCAAGACTTTTTCGGGCGAAGCGGCGACGCATTCACGATCATCGCTGGCGAGCGCGTCCATTACCCGGCCCCGCCCGGCGATGGTGCCACTTCGCTTGCCCGCTACGCGAAGGCGTTCGCCGATTACGATACCGACAACGACAGCGCAGGCCTTGTTGCCGCTTTAACGCCCGGTGACAAGACCACTTTCGGTGATGCGCCGCGCGAACAAAACGAAATGGCGCTGGGGTTACGCCTCACCGCCGCGCTGGACACCGTGGGCGCGCTTTCGGTCGTGCAAAATGCGGGGCGGGACGCCCCGTTTACCGTCGCGGACCTTGCTGCACGCGTTTGGGGCGTGGACAAAACACCGGACGGGTCTGATACGTCAACCGCAACAACTGCGGCGGCGCGCGGACTGATTACCGCCGTGACGCGCGCGCAAACGGCGGGGAACGTGGCCCCGCTTCCCCTGCGCGGTCACTACTTTTTTCGCAATGCGCTGCGGCTGTGGGCGTGCATCAACCCCGACTGCGCAGGCGGGCGCGCCAAGCGCGCGGCGCGCACGCTTGGAGAGGACGCACCGCCGATTGGGCGCTTGTACACCAGCGCGCTCCCGTCCTGCGAGGACTGCG
>CAXUMS010000018.1:0-15144 GCA_964252165.1 uncultured Armatimonadaceae bacterium | reverse complement strand
ACCGTGGGCTCGGGGACCGCGGGCTTCGGGTCCGAACCGCTGGCGCGATAGGCGTTCCCGCTCGCGACGGTCCACGCGCCCGGAACGTGGATTCACGCGAGGATGCGGAAAAGGCCCAGGCGCTCAGCCTTTCAGAAGGGGACGCGCCGCCGCTTGGTCGCCTTTACGCCAGCGCGCTTCCGTCCTGCGAGGACTGCGGGAGCCGCGTGCTGGAGGTTCTTTTCTGCGAAACCTGCGGCGAGGTGTTTCTGGGTGGCTACTACGACCGGCGCGACAACACGGGAACATTTCTCGCGCCGGACTTTCCCGAATTGGAGCGCCTGCCGGATCGCCCCCCGACGCTGAACAAGCGGATCGGCGAGTACGCGCTTCTTTGGCCCGCGCGCGAAGGGCGCGAGCCGTGCGACAACAGCAAAACCTTCACGCAAAGAGGGGTCGCGGTGGGCTGGCGCGAGGCGTTTTTGACGCTGAAACGCGGACGCTTGACGACAACCGGTGGCGGACACGGCACCGACGCCGATGCCATTCCTGTGTGGCGTTTTCAAACGTTGCGCGCCACCGAGCCGGACGCTCCGGTTCCCGCGTTGTCGTCGCATTGCCCGCACTGCGGCGAGGATTATGGAACGCGCAAAGCCGTGTCACCGATACGGGAGCAACGAGTGGGCGTTCAGCGTTTCGCGCAACTTCTCATTGACGCCCTGCTCCGCGAAACCGACGACCCCAAGCGGCGCAAACTCGCCCTTTTCTCGGACAGTCGCCAGGACGCCGCCAAAATATCAACCGGCATCAAGAAGTCGCATTACTTGGATATGGCGCGGCAGATCGCGAACCAAGTCCTTGAGGCCAAAATCGCGCAAACCGAAAGCGCCGACCGCGCCGACGCCACGCGCCGGGATCAAGCCTTTCAACTGCTCACGATGGAGCGGCGCGTGGCGGAGGGCGATGCGTTAAGCCAAACCGAAAAGAACGAGCGCCAAACGCTACGCAAGGCCTTGCGTGAATTAACCGGCGCCATCATGAACCATATCGAATACGGCGATCCGCTCCCAGACGAAATGACCGAGGGGACGGCGGGCGGTGACACTAATGGGGCGGGTCGTCCCTCTGGCGAGGTCGCCGTCTCGTTTGGCGAACTGCGCGAAGGTGTGCGAGATGGAATGCTGACGATTGGCGCAAACCCGGGCGGCTGCGATCCCAACCTTCAAGTGGTCGAAACGCACGCCGAAGGGCGAACCGTCCGAACGCCGTGGACGCGCCTTCTGCGCTGGGACGCGGAGCCGCCAACTTGGCTTCCGTACCCGACCGAGGCGAATAAGGACCTCCGCGACGCCATTGATCACGCGCTGTTCAAAGAACTTGCCAACGGCGTCTTGTTCGCGAGTTCGCGGCGCGACTTCGAGGCGTTAGGACTTGGGATCGTTAGTTACACGCAGGCCGCGCCAAATGGCTGGGAGGACGAGGCCGCGCTTTCCCTGCTTCGTATCTCGGCGACGCGGTTCCGGCTTGCTTTGACGGGGTTTAGCGGCGGTGATAATCCACATCAAGCGGCTAAAGCCTATCTCAAGGTGGTCGCTGGACGTTTCGGCATCGAAGGCGAAAACGCCCTTTGGCAACGATTGCGGGACCGCATCAACGCCGCCGTAGAAGAGGCGGGGGCGCCGATTATGGATGACAGGTGGCGCGTGAATCCAGAGCTTCTTTGGATTCGGCGGCGGGGTCCAGGGGCCGGAGGGGAGCAAGCTCCCGTTTGGCGTTGCGAACGCTGCGGCATGACGCACGCCCACGGTTCAGCGGGCGTGTGCGTAGAATGTAACGGAGCGCTTTCGGCCTTGCCCGACGCCTACGCTGTCGCAGGCGCAGGCGCAGGCGATACAGTCGATACAGGCGATACAGGCGATACGCTTGACTATTACGCGTTTCTTTCCAAAACAGAAATGCCACCGTTTCGCTTATCCTGCGAGGAGTTGACGGGGCAAACCGACCCGGACGCGCGCCGCTTGCGCCAGCGGTATTTTCAGGAGATTTTCTTCGACGATGAGGCCGCAAAACCGAGCGGTATAGACGTTTTGTCGGTGACGACCACGATGGAGGCCGGGGTAGACATCGGCGCGCTGTCGGCGATTGCGCTTGCCAATATGCCGCCCATCCGCTTTAACTATCAACAGCGCGTGGGGCGGGCGGGCCGGCGCGGCGCGGGTTTCTCGCTCGCGCTCACGCTGTGCCGGGACCGCACGCATGACGAATACTATTTTTTGCGTCCCGAAAAAATTACCGCCGATCCGTCGCCGATTCCCGTGCTTGACATGAAGCGGGTCGAAATCGCACGGCGCATCGTCGCTAAAACCCTGCTTCGCGCCGCCTTCGCCGCGTGCGGAGAGGACGGAACTGCGATAAACGACGCCCGCGACGTCCACGGCGAGTTCGGAACCGTCGGCCTGTGGCGCGAACAAAACGGCGATGCCATCACGCGCTTTCTCGCCGAAAGCGGCGCGATTCGACAGGACATCATTGACGCAGTCACGCAAGGCACGCCGCTGAAAACCCACGACGCACGGCGCGATCTGTACGAATGGAGCGGCTCGATAGCGGACAAGATTGGCGACGCGCTCCAAACAGAGCCGCGTCCGTCCGCCGATGCGTCGCTTGGCGAAACCCTTGCGGAGCGCGGTCTGCTTCCTATGTTCGGCTTCCCGACGCGGGTGCGGATGCTCTACCACGAGCCGCTTAGCGGCATGGACGAGCAAAGGGCGCAACGCCGACAAGGCGCGATTGACCGCACGCTTGATGTCGCTATCGGGCAGTTCGCGCCGGGGTCGCAAACCGTCAAGGACGACGCGATCCACACCGCGTTCGCCATTCTGCGGGTTGAACAACAGCGGCGCGGCCCCAAATCCTACCTTCAAGAGCAGCCGGACCCGCTCGGCGAAGGGGAAGTCGTCGGGCTATGCCGCGCGTGTCTTGGCTTGACCACGAACTTGCCTGATGATGCGCTGCGTTGCCCGATCTGCCAGGCACGCTTGGACGATGACACTGGATTCCGCCGCGCGACACTGTGCTTTCCGCCCGCCTTCGCCACGCCGCGCGCGATTTTTCCGCGCTGGAAGCCCGCCGCTTATAGCGGCGAGTTCGGCGACATGCTCTACGCCCTGCGTCCGCGCGCCTCGGTAGGGGTTAGTATAGCTCCCGCCACCGTGGAGAACGCTCACTTAGAGCGTCACGAGCAAAAAAACGTGCTGTTGATCAACGACAACAACGGCGACGACTTTCTGTTTCAAAAAATGCAAGGCCGCGACATTTGGTTTACGGAAAAAGCGTTCGATCTCGCCAAAGCATCCGTTGAACACCCAGTCGCGAGCTTACAAATAGACAGCGACGCGCCCGCACAGGCGCGCGCGCTTGCGTCTCGCAAAGTGACGGATCTGTTGACAGTAGGTATGGCCGAGATGCCACCCGGCCTCATGTTCGACCCGACAACCGCCCCAGGGCGGGCCGCGTGGTACTCGGTCGGCTTTTTGCTCCGCCGTGCGATGACGGCGCAACTCGACATCGCCGAAAACGAGATCGAACTGACCCTGCAACCGATACAATCGTCGCATGATCAAACGCGTCACCAAACGGGCGCGCGTTTGCTTCTTTCGGACAAACTCGACAATGGCGCGGGCTACAGTATCCAGTTTGCTCGCGACACGGAGTGGCGCACGCTTTTAAACTTTATAGAGGATGAAAGCGGCGCGTTCGCCGCGCCGCTACTGGACCCGCGCCACGCCGACACATGCGCTTCTTCCTGCCATGCTTGTTTGCGCGAGTTCAACAACCTGCCTTACCACCCACTCCTCGATTGGCGCATCGGCATGGACATGGTTCGCCTTTTGCGAAACCGTGACGCGGACGTTTCGCTGGACGGGGCGCTTTGGCAAGGGCTTGCCGACAAAACCGCCGACACGTACTTCGGTGCGCGCGGGTTTAGGAGAGAAAAAGTAGGCGGTCTATGGGCGGGCATTTCCAAAGACGGAACCGAGGCGATTCTCATGGCGCACCCACTTTGGGAGACTGGCGTGCGGCCTAACGACCTGCAAGCGGAAGATGCGAACCTGTTCACCCCGCCGCCCCATCCTGTCTTGCTCGCCGCGCAAGCCGAGTCGGAAAAGCGCGGCATGCGTACTCACATCGTTTCGCTCTTTGACATGGTCCGTTTCCCCTTTTTGTAACGCTAAAGAACGCGGATGCAACAAGAGACGTTTAGGGATTGCGTTCGCCTACTGTGGATTTAAGTGTTATTGACGTATCGTTAAAGTTGTAAACCCGCCTTTGCGAAGCAGGCTTGTAGGATGTTTGGCTTTCGGCGAAGCCGCTTTATCGCCAGCCCCAACTCGTACCGCAGTTCGACAAAGTCCCGGCAACACACGTTGCCCAACTGACGCTTTATCCAGCGCCACACGCCCTCGTCCGGGTTCAACTCCGGCGCATACGCAGGCAGACGAATCAACCTCAAACGCCGCGCCGCGCCCGCTCTTAGGAACGCCTTGACCTGGGCGGAACGATGGATGCTCGCCCCGTCCCAAATCAAAATGACCTTGCCCGCAATTTGCGCTAAGATGTGCCGCAGGAAGCCCACGATAGCCGCGCCGTCAAAAGCGCGGGTTCACACCTGCGTCAGCAACTTGCCCGTGCTGGTAATCGCGCTCGCAACGGACAGATGCTCGTACTTCGTCGGCGTCTTCAAAAGCGGCGTTTGTCCTACTCTTGTGTTTGACCCACTCTTGCCCATGTCCGCACCACGGAAGGTAGCAGATAAAAGGCGGCTTCATCGGCGAACACTACGGTCGCTCGCGAACACTATGGTCGCTCCGGCTCGCTCGGCCCCTTTTTAAGGTTCACCCAGCCTCCACGAAAGCCTGCAACCGCCTTAGGGTTCTTCTGCGTTGCGACCACGGTCGGTTTTTGAACGGAGAAGCCTGCCCCATGCAGAAAAGCGTTGACCGTCGTCACACCCACGGACAAACCCAACTCGCGGCGGGCGACGGCCCGCACACGGTTCGTCGTCCACACATTGCCCACAAAGCCGAACGCTTCCGGGCCGCGCTCGACAAGTTGCGTCAACGCTTGGCCTTGTTCCGGGTTGATGGCGGGCGGTCTGCCCGTGCTTTTCTTGACGCGAAGAACGGCGGCCTGTTGTTCGGGAGCAAGCCCGCGCGCCTTTTTGAGCCACTGGCTGATCGCTCCTTTGGTCACGCCCAACGCTTCCGCAATCCGCTTTTGTTGCCAGCCCTTCTCGTGCAGACGTACCGCTTGAAGCCGACGCGCCGTTTGCCAATCCTGCGAAGTAGACATACAGACAGTTTACAACATTCACGATACGTCAATAACTCGGAAAGAGGGGGCGGGGCTATAAGTTTCTGAATTAAGTGGCGTAGATTTTTCGGAATTATTTGGCGTATTTCTTGCAAGGTTCACTCCGGTTCCTTGCTTGCACTTTTGTCTTCGGTGTAGCGGTAGAACGTCGTTCGGGAAATGCCCAGCATTTTGCAAATGCTCTGGACATTCTGCGTGGGATCGTCGCGCAGTGCCTGAACCATTTTGCGCTTGTCCACACTCAGCACCTTGGGCCGACCGCCCTGACGACCCCGTGCCCGTGCCGCTGTCAGTCCAGCTTTCGTCCGTTCTCTAATCAACGCCCGCTCAAATTCGGCAAGGGCCGCAAAGATGTGGAAAATCATCTTGCCGCCGCTAGTCGTGGTGCCGATGCTTTCCGTCACGCTTTGAAAGCCGACACCACGCGCTTCCAAATCCTCGACCGTTTGGATCAGGTGCTTGAGCGACCGGCCCAAGCGGTCAAGTCGCCACACCACCAAAGTGTCGCCGGTTCGCACGGTGTCCAGCAAGCGCAACAGTTCCGGGCGATCCACTTTCCCGCCCGACTCTTTTTCCTCATAAATGCGCTCGCACCCCGCTTGTTTTAGTGCGTCTTTTTGCAGATGCAGGTTCTGGTCTTCGGAACTCACCCGCGCATAACCGATTTTCATGAACCTACTGTACCAGAAGTCAGCGAGTACGTACATTCTTGGAACATTGATTTTGAAACGGCTTTTGGAACATTCCGAGCCGTGTTTTTAGGCACTTGCGGGTCAAACCTTCAAGTGTCCCAAAAACCTTATTTGACGTGATTCGGAAACACATCAACCGGTCCCTTATCTCAATGAGATACGTGAATGTAAAAACGTCAATCTCCTCAAAACAGCCGTTCCTGACCCGCCAATTTTATCAGAAAAAGGTGTACGTCATATCTTGACAGTGTATTACCTGTAGGTTATAATAAACACATTAAATATATCGTTTTAGTCAACTTTAAGGACTTTACGAGCTGACTCGTCTACGAGAGGCTCCGTCGTACTTCACCTACAATAGGGAAAGGAGTAAGACGGGGCCTTTTTTGTCTTGAACGACGCGGAGGCATTTCTTGAACTACATCTTTCGGGATCATAGAGCGCGGCCAAAGTCTTCGTTGCTGGCTTTACCCTCTAAAGCGACCTTCCGGAGTAGATCTACCGGTCTTTCTGTGAACAGATCAGCGTTCACGCTAATCGAGTTGCTTGTCGTTATTGCTATCATAGCGATTCTTGCGGCAATATTATTCCCCGTTTTTGCACAAGCTCGCTCAAAGGCGCGCCAGGCTGCGTGCGGCTCCAACCTCAAGCAGCTCATCCTTGCAAACCTTCAGTATGCGCAGGACTACGATGGATTACTGCCCCTGAGCAACTACACTCAGACCAAGCCTGGCAACGGTTCCTGGTACTTCGAGGTGGATCCGTATGTCAAGGGTGGCGTTCCCGAAGACAGTACCTCCGGGAGTTTGCAGGGCTTCCAAAACGCTTCGGTCTTTTTATGCCCTGACCTTCAGCCGGATGCGACTCACTACGCGGTGCGCTCTTACATCAATAACGTCAAC
Source organism: uncultured Armatimonadaceae bacterium (assembly GCA_964252165.1). Taxonomy (GTDB): domain Bacteria; phylum Armatimonadota; class Armatimonadia; order Armatimonadales; family Armatimonadaceae; genus CAXUMS01. The sequence continues at coordinate 8,198 of CAXUMS010000018.1, read as the reverse complement.
TACTCGTCAACCCTTGCCACCACGACGACCAACTATTCGAGCGGCGGCAAATATTCGGTGTTCACCAATACGGGAACGACTATCGACGCGATCAAGACTCCTTCCAATACCGTCCTCCTTGCCGAAGGGGGCGGGGCGGTGAACTACTCGACAGGATGTGACTACGCCATTCACGCTACCTGCCAGGGAGTTTCTACGGATGCGGCAAATGGTATCCCGGACACGCCGACCGCAACCCACGACAAGACCAATTATCCGGTCGGTCGGGCGCGACACAGCGGCGGCTCGAACTTCGCTTTCTTCGACGGGCATATCAAGTGGGTGAAGGCGCCATCGCCCAATTTCCTGGCCGATGGCGTCACCCCGGCGCAAAGCAAAGGCGGCATCGTTTATAGCGAGGACGATGCAAAAAACAACAACTGGACTGTTACCGGTTGGTGGCTGGAATCCGGCACGACTTTTACGCCGCGCACCTCACTTTAGTTTTTCACAGTCAGATCAACCCTCAAGGCAGGACGGCTTGTCGCCCTTCCTGCCTGCCTTTCTTAGATTTCGCTCTCGTAAAACGTAATGAAAACACGCAGACAATTCGTCCAATCATCGATTACCGGCGCGGCGACGGCTTTTGCCGCTCCTTCTTTGCTTCGTGAGGCGCACGCCGCTTTCCCCGAAAAACAGGACCGAATTCAAGACGCTAAAGAACGTTCAAAGGAGACGGTTGTCGCTCCCACAACGGACGGTGTCGCGCCGCGCGGCACGATTGACTGGCACAACCACTGGATATCGTCCCGCGCGGCTGACCTCTTAAAGAAGCGAGCGGACGCCGGACTTCCCAGTGCGCCCGCGACGCCGGGAAGAGCGCCGTCCAGTGCAATCGCTACCGGCGGCGTTCGCCCCTTGTCCTCGATGTACACGCCTATTGATGAGCGCCTGAAGCATCTCGACCAGTTCGGCGTGGAACGGCAGGTCATCTGCTGGGCGACGACCATGGGTTTAGACGCCGTTCTAAAGCCCGACGAAGCGCGTACGTTGTGGAGCGTCTTCAACGAAGATCTGGCCGAACTCGTACGCGCTCATCCGGACCGCTTTTCCGGATACGCTGTTCTTCCGACCTCTGACATTGCCTGGGCGGCTAAGGAACTGGAACGCGCGCACCGCGATCTTGGCTTGATCGGGGCGGTGCTACCGGTAGGAGCCTTCCAAACCAAAGAAGGCGCGAAGCATTTAACGCCTATCTTCGAGGTGGCCCAAAAATATAAAGGACACATCTATCTCCATTCCGGCCCGGCATATCCGACCATTCCCGGCCAGCGAACCCTGACAACGCCTCCTGACGATGCGCCGGGGACGCGTTATAACTTTGAGTGGGCATCAAGCTACGCGCGGGGTGTGGTAACCGTAACGCAAACGGATTTCCTTGCGCCGTATCCTGATGTGACCATCCAGATCGCAATGCTCGGCGGTATGACCCCCTTTTTATTTCACACGCTCCAAACCAAGCCGCTTGCGGAAGGGGCTACGGACCCCGCAGTTCTTTTGCGCCGTGTGTACCTCGACGCCTCGACCAGCGGCGCCTCGCACACGCTCGATCTCGCGGTACAGTCCATCGGTGCGGATCGGATTCTTTTCGGTTCCGATTACGGCGCGACTTCGTCGGTATCGCCGGTTGTTTCCGCCATCCGACGCACCCCGCTGAAGGATGCCGAGTTCCAGCAGATTTTTGTCGACAATGGACGCAAATTGCTTGCCGCCAAAACGGCGCGTACCGCCTGATGTTTCTTTCTTAAGGAAACCCGAAACGAAGCCCAAATACGAACTATGAACACGCGAAGACAATTTGTCCGCTCGACTTTGCAGGGCGCGGCGACCGCCGCCCTCGCCACGCCTACGCTTTTAGCCAAACCGCTATCCGCCCTTGCCGCTCCTCCAACGACCGCTTCCTTGCTTCCTGACGGCGTTGCGCCGCGCGGCGCGATTGACTGGCACAATCACTGGCTTTCGCCACGTTCGGTAGATATTCTCAAAAAGCGTACCTCGGCTCCCCAACTGGTGTCTACGCCGGAAGGTCAACTTGCGTTCGTGACCGGATTAGGCGCGTTTCGGCAGCCGCTGGTTCTGGCGCGGGAGTTTACGGACGTGGAAGCGCGCTTGCAACATCTCGACACAGCGGGAATTGATCGCCAGGTCATTTCCTGGCCGACTACGCTCGGTACGGACGCCCTACTCACCGCCCGGGAGGCAAAGCCGCTTTGGAGTGCGTATAACGAAGATTTGGGGAACCTGGTCAAGAAATATCCCCGTCGCTTTTCCGGCCTTGCCGCTCTTCCTACCTCGGACATACCCTGGGCGGCCCGGGAATTAGAACGAGCGCACCGGGACCTGGGACTGATCGGAGCCGTTCTACCCGTTGGGGCTTTTCAAACGATAGAAGGGGCTAAACGACTGACGCCGATCTTCGAGGTGGCCCAGAAATACGGCAGCCATATCTACCTGCATACCGGCCCGGCCAGTCCTGGCATTCCTGGTCAGCAGGTATATGACAGCGCATCGAACGACGCCCCGGCGATACGCGCCGAACTCGAACGGAGCGCAAGCTTCACCAACGCGGTGATTACGCTAACCAACACGACATTTTTGGAGCCATTCCCGAACGTGACGGTTCAGATCGCTATGCTGGGCGGGGCGGCGGCGGTACTTGCCGCGTGGCAGGAGCGTTACCCGCGCGGGGAGGCTGGCCCGAATCCCGCCAAGCTGCTCCGGCGTCTTTATTTCGATACGGGCGTTTACGGACGTTCGCCGCACCTTGCCGAGTTCACCGCCCAGATCGTCGGTGCGGATCGCGTTTTATTCGGTTCGGACTTTCCGCTCGCGACCATCGACAAAACAACGGCGATTATCAACCGCTCCGCGTTTCTGAGCGCAGCGGACAAACAGCTCCTTTTCGTAGAAAATGGGCGGGGTCTTCTGGAAAACAGAAATAAACTGGCAGCGAAATAGCGATAAGGAAAAGCCCGCACGCAAAGGCGATGCCTGCGTGCGGGCTTTCGCGTTTCAGTGCGGGGCGTCCTCGTTCGGAAAAACGTGCAAACGGCGTGGTCGTACCTGCACGGCTTCGTCCAGTTGAAGCGTTAGTCCTTCGTGCTGGTCGCGCGTTATTTCCGCTTCCAGCGTTTCGCCGGTGTCATTGCGCCGTAACTCGATACGAACCAATGGACCAATCGCCGCGATGCGCCGCACGGTCGCTTCAATACTTGTTTCACCGTTTCGCGTACGGGTTATTTCCAGTTCGTGCGGACGGGCGTAACCGAGAAGAGGGGGAGGAACTGTCCGCCCCGCCTCGGCGTGATCCTGAAAATGATTGACGTTTCCTAAAAAGTTCATGACGAACGCATTTTCCGGGTGGCGATAAACCGTATCAGGCGGTCCAACCTGCTCAATCGCCCCCCGATTCATGATGACGATTCGGTCAGCAACCTCTAACGCTTCCTCCTGGTCATGGGTGACAAAAATACTCGTGATATGTAGTTCGTCGTGGAGACGACGCAGCCAGCGGCGCAAATCCTGGCGCACGCGCGCATCCAGCGCACCGAATGGCTCGTCTAAAAGCAGAATCTTCGGTTCTACGGCGAGCGCACGCGCGAGCGCGACGCGCTGACGCTGCCCGCCGGAGAGTTGCGAAGGGAAACGCTTCTCCAAACCCTCCAGTTGCACCAGACGCAACAATTCGAGTACCCGGTTTCGTATCTCAGCGGCTGATGGCCGCAATCGGCGTGGCCGAACGCGCAGTCCGAACGCCACATTTTCAAAAACGCTCATCGCACCAAATAGCGCGTAGTGCTGGAAAACGAACCCAACGCCCCGCTCTCCCGCTGAACGCTGGGACATATCCACGCCGTCGAATCGGATGCTGCCGCTGTCGGCAGTTTCCAGCCCGGCGATAATCCGCAGCAGGGTTGTCTTCCCCGACCCGGAGGGACCGAGAAGCGCAATGAACTCGCCGGATTCGATGTGCAGGTTGACGTCGTGCAGTGCGGTGAAACGGCTGAAGTTTTTCTTAACCGCGTGTATGTCTACATTCATGTGTTCGGTAAAACCATCAAGCGGAAAGTCTTCGCTGACGATTTTCGTGGGCTTCGAGCAACGATTTCGCTACCAGCGTCAAAAGAGCCAGAAGGGTGAGAAGCGAAGCGACAGCGAAAGCCGCCACGAAGTTGTATTCGTTGTAAAGAATTTCAACGTGTAGCGGAAGCGTGTTAGTCATGCCACGGATATGTCCCGAAACCACGGAAACGGCTCCAAATTCTCCCATTGCACGGGCGTTACATAAAAGAACCCCGTAGAGCAAGCTCCAGCGGATGTTTGGCAGGGTAATGCGGCGAAAGATTTGCCACCCGCTCGCGCCCAGCGCCAGCCCCGCCTGCTCCTCCTCGTCGCCCTTCGCTTCCATCTGCGGGATCAACTCACGCGCAACAAAAGGGAAAGTCACAAACAGCGTCGCCAGCACGATGCCTGGAGCCGCGAAGATAATCTTTATTTCATGGGCGGCGAGCCACGGGCCAAAACGCCCATGATTTCCCAAAAGAAGCACATAGATGAGACCTGAGATGACGGGGGAAACCGCGAAGGGGAGATCAATGAGCGTGATCAAAAGGCTCCTGCCGCGAAATTGAAAACGGGCGATCAACCACGCGGCGCAAATTCCAAAAAAGGTGTTCAGCGGCACGACAATCGCGGCGGTAAAAAGGGTGAGGCGCAGCGCCGCCATAGCGTCCGGCTCGCGCAACGCCTTCGTATACTCCTCGAAACCCTTGGCGAACGCCTGTACAAATACGGCGGCGAGGGGGGCGAGAAGAAACAGTCCCAGAAACGCAACCACCGTCAGTGTCAGCGCAACACGAACCCACTGCGATTCGCCTCCACGTTTCATAGGGGAGCTTCTCGCCTTTTCAGTCGGGTTTCACCGCCGCGACGCACCGTCCAGAATTGCAACAAATTGATGAGCAAAAGCAGCCCAAACGAAAGGACGAGCATGGCGACCGCAACCGCCGTTGCGCCTGGATAATCGAACTCATCCAGTTTGCTCATAATGAGGAGCGGGGCGATCTCGGTCCGCATCGGCATGTTCCCCGAGATGAAGATAACCGATCCGTATTCCCCCACGGCCCGCGCGAACGCCAGCGTACAACCCGTCACGAGGGCAGGCAACAGGGCGGGCAGTAAAACCCTTCGGAAAGTTTGGAGCGGCGACGCCCCCAATAGTACCGCCGCTTCTTCGATTTCCGGGTCCAAATCTTCAAGAACCGGCTGTACCGTCCGTACCACGAACGGAAGCCCCGTAAAAATCAGCGCAACCACGATACCGAGTGGCGTATAAACGACCGTCACTCCACGCGGCTCCAGATACTGTCCAATCCAGCCGGTCGGAGCGTAGATTGTTGTCAGGGTGATGCCTGCCACCGCCGTGGGAAGCGCGAAGGGAAGGTCGACCAGTCCGTTCAGAAACTTGCGCCCTGGAAACTGATAGCGCGTCAAAACCCAGGCGGTTAAAAGGCCAAAAAGGCCATTGACCAGCGCGGCTGCGAACGCCGTTCCAAAACTGAGGCGTAACGCGGTTACGACGCGCTCATCCGAAACCGTCCGCCAGAACCGCTCTCCTCCCTGCGAAAACGCCTCCCAAAAAGCGGTGGAAAGCGGTATAAGGACGATCGAACTGAGGTAGGCGATTGTGAAGCCCAGTGTCAGCCCAAATCCGGGAAGGGCGCTTCCCGAACGGGGGCGCAAACGTGGGAAAACTGCCATTATTTGCGATAAATCTGGTCGAAAACGCCGCCATCGGCAAAGTGAATTCGGTGCGCCTTTTGCCAGCCGCCAAAAAGCTGATCTACCGTGAACAGGGGAATCTGGGGCATCTTCTTTGCAAATCCTGCCCTTCGCGGGCGATAATAGTGGCGCGCGGCGATCTTTTGCCCTTCCGGCGAGTAAAGGTACTGAAGATAGGCGGTCGCCACGGCGCGGGCGTGGTGTTTATCGACGACCTTATCAACGACCGCGACGGGCGGTTCCGCGAGAACGCTTACCGAGGGTACGACAATTTGAAACTTATCGCGCCCCAATTCGTTCAGCGCAAGATACGCCTCGTTTTCCCAGCAAATAAGTGCGTCGCCGATACGACGTTGGGCGAACGTCGTTGTCGAGCCGCGTGCGCCCGAATCCAAAACCGGAACATTTCGGTACAACCGCGTGATAAAATCGCGCGCCGCCGCTTGATTCCCTTTGTTCTTTTTCAGCGCGTAGCCGTAGGCTCCGAGATAAGCCCAACGCCCCCCGGACGACGTTTTCGGGTTCGGGGTGATGACGGAAATGCCGGGACGGACCAGATCATTCCAATCAAGGATGCGCTTGGGATTCCCCTTTCGCACCAGCAAAACAATGGTAGACGTGTACGGGGCGCTGTTGTTTGGGAGACGCTTTTGCCAGCCAGGCTTGACCAGACCCTTTTGTTGCAAGGCGTCAATATCGTAGGCCAAGCCGAGCGTTACGACATCGGCTTCCAGTCCATCGAGAACCGCCCGCGCCTGCTTGCTGGAACCGCCATGCGACTGCTGGATGCTGATCGCTTGCCCTGTCTTCGCTTTCCAGTACCGCGTGAAAGCGACATTGTAGTCCTGGTACAGTTCGCGCGTCGGATCATACGAAACATTCAGCAGTTGTGTTTGCGCCACTGCTGTTGTTCCGCCCGACAGCAAGGCGGTCGCCGCCGCAAGCGCCCCGGCAATTAAAATCATGCGGCGACGTACATCATGGACCATGACAAGCCTTTTTCCTTTGCCGCCCCGTAAAGAGAAAGCAAGCGTATAATTCGTTATTGCTCGCTTCATGCGGCTTCGCGCGCTTTCGTTGGTTTTCCCGGTCGAAGGCGAAGTTTTTCCGTTCGGTCGATCTGGACGACTATACCGTCCTGAATAATGACCTGGACCATACCGTGACGTATGCTACGTATGGCGGCTTCAATATCAGCAAGCGGTATATTTTCGGAGGACGGCCCGCTTGCTTCAGGGACAGCACTTTTTTCCAACGGATCTTTCAGCCGCGCTTCAGAACTCATAATAGCTCAAAACACCATTCTACAAAGGACCCAAGTCTTGTTTGTCAGTAAGGATGAAAAAGTTTATCGTGACGCAAAACTCGGCTCGAAGGAGCGTGGTTTTCCAATCCTGAGTATTCCGATTTACTTTGTGCATTCACTATATCCAATAGAGGGGATTTGTGTCAAGAAGGAAGAGCGAAAAAGCGATGGAGACGGCATAGTAGATTTCTTTCCTTGACAGATTGACGACCCAGTTGAAAATGTCTACCGCCTGGATAGCACGGATGTTGCGTTGCCCACGCTACGGTGAATTGACACGTGAGCAAATACGTAAAAACATCTAGGATGACGAGATTGCCGCGTGCTTTGCCTGCTTGGATGGTAAGCCCTTTTGTGTAACGCCAACAGCCTCTTTGGTCTCGACCCTTTTTGACACTTATATAATTGTTTGTCGTGCTGGTCAGTGGCGCTGGTCAGAAGATAAGACAAAGCAATAGCAACTTTCGCCAATGACTAGGCTTGCTCGTGCTGCTCCGTTAGATGAGGAACTGATCCGGAAACACCTCGCTTTAGTGAACGTGAAAAACTCAGGATGCAAGAACGAAGTTTGCTGAAGTTTCAGGTCGAGTAAGAAGCGGATGCCGTAGCTGATGCTGTAAGAGACGGGATGGGAACCGGGATGCTGACAGCGCGGCTCTGTTGGCGGGACAACCCTGAAGTGACGCATCTTTAAAACTTGACGCGCTATCGACTACTCAGTCACCGGCAGAGCCAACCGGTTCCAGAAGCAAAAGAAGCTCAGTGCGCGGGATGAGAACTTTACGCAAACCCGCGACGCGGAACGCCTTAAGCTTGCCCTCTCTGATGTAGGAGCGGATGGAGGATTGGGAAAGTTGAAGATGATCTGCCGCCTGTTCAACTGTAAGCAGATCGTTCAGAGCAGACTTGAAATCCGAGGTAGTTTCGGTAGGAGTCGTCATAAAGTGGGTTGCACAGCGCAGAGGTTAAAAACAAAAAGGCGGCGCCTCTGGTGTAGTGGCGTCGCCAAGCGACGATGGGTGTTGCGCTACCTCATCGCGTACCGCTGCCGTCAGTCCGTCATATCCGAACC
>CAXUMS010000017.1:33869-43838 GCA_964252165.1 uncultured Armatimonadaceae bacterium | reverse complement strand
CGACGCGCGGGTTCGGAGACCAGAGCGATGGGTCGTGAAAGCCCTGCGCGCGCGGGTTCAAAGCAACCTCGCCGTTTCGCACCAGCCACATCCCGCCCGCCAGAACGGATTCGCTTTTTCGCCAATTCGTGTGACGATCCCGTCCCGCATTCGAGCGCATCGCGGCGCGCAATCCCCCGCCGCTACCGGGAGCGGAAGCGCTGATACATAACGCCGCGCCGCGCCCGCCGAAATGCGCCAAATCGCCGCCGATCACGATGTCGCCGACCGGCAAGCGCGAGCGCAAATCGAAAAAGGTCCCCGTGATCGCCGCCGTTGGCGCTTCCCGGCGCATCATCGCGGATAACGTTTCGTCCGAGCCGACACCGCGCCGCGCAAGAAGCGGCGTCACGCGAACGCCAGGACGAGTTAGATCAACGGAAACCACCTGCACTAAAACGCCCGCTACCGTTCGACGCGTAAACGTTACAGGGGGTAATTTGTCGGAGCGCGTTGTGGACGCGGGAATTATCGGAGCGGCGTCTGATTTCTTCCGAGGCCGTGTGACCGTGGCGAGCGACGAACGAGCGCGCTCGCGGCGCAAGCGCGCTCGCGTAGCGGTAGCGTTGCGTTGTTGTGGTCGGCTATAGGGAGGCGCGCCGTTTCGGAGGGACGACGCCGTAACAGGAAAACGCCCCCTTGTTTTTCGCGTTTCGACCAATCGCTCCCGCCGCGCACGCTCGGCCCGTAGTCCGGCGTGCGCTCGCGGCGTTGCGGTGTCTGCGAGGGGCTTGGCGTAGGCTGTTGTGTTTGTTGTGATTAATCCAAACACAGCGATAGCCATGAAACCGAACGACTTCGCTTGCGTAACTCTAACGCCATTGTTCAAAAGGGCGCGTTGGGCGTTCCCCACGGTCATTTTATTTCCCTTTTATTTCCCTTTTTGCTCAAAACGTAGCACATTATCAACGCGCCGAGAACAGGTGTTTGACCTTGCTTGCTTTGCGGCTCCCGTGCTAAAATAGGCCTTCCCCCATCAGGAGACAGGATAGAAGTAATGCGACTCGAAAACCGGCGCTTTTTCCGCGGCAGGATTAACAGGCTTCGTATTCCTTTGTTATTTTCGGTTCGAGCGAGAACGAACGTAACGGCGGAAATACCGGGAAAACGGCGTTTAAACGATGTGGTCCGTTCGGTCACGGCTTTTCTTATCGTCTGGACATTTGCGTGCCGGGGTCAGGCCGCCGATCTGATCCAGGTCGAGACGGCCCCGTCCCCAATATCGATTCGCCTGCGGGCGCCGCTCAGCGTTGCGGATATTACCAACTCCACGACGCTCGAAGACGCCAGAATTGAAGCGTCGGCGGTCGAGACCATTGACGCCGACGGGCGCTTTCTTCTGATCGCCGACGACAAAACAAACGGTTTGGTTGTGGTAGAGGCCGCGACCGGTCTGCGGATCGGCGCGCCCCTCACCCTGCCCGCGTTCCCCACCGACGCCAAATGGGAAGGCATGGCGAAGGATGACAGCGGCGCTTTCTATATAATCGGCTCGCACAACGGACGAACCACGGATGAAATCGAAGGCCATTCGCGTTTGTTGCGGTTTCGATTGACGGGAGGCGGCGCGGACGGCAAGCCCTACGCGATTGATCCCGGAAGCGTTGTCTCGTACTCCATTGGCGACGCTCTTAAAATTGAAGGATTATACAACAGTGCGGACCCGAAGTCCAACCGCGTCAAAATCGAAGGTTTGACCGTGCGAACGGTTGCCAAGAACGCGCAGGGCGAAGCGACGCGTTGTGAACTGATTATCGGTTTACGTGAGCCGGACGAGCCTATCACGATGTATGCAGGCGAAATCCCCGCGGGTTTACCCGCGACCGCTGAAAACAAAGTTTCGCTGCGGAAGCTAATGACATTTTCAGCGGGGACGCGCGAGGCGACGCATTCGCAGTTGGCGTCTATCGAGTATGCGCCCGCGTGGAATGGATTTCTGATCCTGACCTCGACCGAGGACCAAAACAACGCGTACCACGGCAACACGCTTTGGTTCGCGCCGTATCCCGCAAAAAACGCGGTCGCCGCTACGCCGCAGAAGGTATGGGTGTTCGGGCCGGGCGCGAAGGCCGAGGGGATTTGCCTGCAAAAAATGGAAACGATGGGCGGCTACAGCGCGGCGCGCATCGCCATCGTGTACGACAACGACCCGGCAAGAACGAAAATGCCGAGCGTTTTACAATGCGTGACGCTGGTACGCTGGCCGGAATAGGACAAAAGATTTAACCGCAGAAACGCATGGGGGCAAGCGCGGATGTTGTCCCCCGCCGCCCGCATGCGGGTCTTCCGTATCGCCCATCCGAGTACGGGCCGCGCTCCCAGTCTTCCGACGCGCCGCCGATCCCGCGCGAATCCTTGAGGGACAGCCAAAATTCGTCCAGATGCCCGGACAAGCCGCTCGCCTGCACCAGCAGTTGGTCGTGAAGCCCGCCCGTCGGTTTAACCGCGCCAAGCGGAACCGAACGAAGCGGTTCGCCCTTGATTGGTTTGACGACGGTAACGGTTTAACAACGTTTGTTTGCAGGTTCATTGCGGCTTCATCACGGCGAAAACTTTGGTGAGCGGAAGTCCTTATAATCAAGCGCAAAGCGCGGCGGTGACGGCTTGAAGCGTATCGTCATTATCAAGCGACGCTTCATAAATGCCTATCAGTTGATGTAAATTCGGCGCGTACTCTTGCGTCCGTCCCAAATCGCTTGACTTCAAAAAGCCGTTCAGATTTCCTTGATAATTTGCTTCTTTGAACACATTATTGCCTTTGTTCTCGTTAAGGTAAGCGTCAACAAGTTTAACCGCTGAATTTGTGATAGCATCGCGAAGCGGCAAGTTCTCCGGTTGGGACAACGTCAAAAACGCCCGCGTCAGCGTTTTAGGCGAGCAACCCAAATCCGCCGCGCACGTCGCCCGCCTCAACAATTCAACAGCGGCGAAGTAGAATAAAAAGCGCGTTAATTTCCGGCTTATTAGATCGGCGCTTCGCCCGAACTTGTACTCGTTAGCCTTGTTCTGTAACAGAAAGGCGGCGTATAAGTCCTCCGTGCTAAACGGTTTGTCGCCTTCGCGCGGTTTCACGATGCGTTGAAAAATGGAGCCGCCTGGCAAAAACGCTTTATTTTGCACCCACGCTGAGCCAGCTTCGCTGAGCCAGCCTGCGCCGTACACCTTGAGTAAATCAAAGGCGTTTGCGTACTGTTCCTGTTTGTACTGCTTAATCTTAGGCTTTTGCTTTTGTAGGGCCTTTTGTGAGTCCCACCCGCCCTTCTGAATTTCGAGGAAGATACTATAAACGCTGTCCATCGCTTTAGCCCAACCACGTAACTGCGCGTCAAGCGCCAAAAAATCTTTGTCACTGATGGCGTTTTGCTTGTTCGTGAAGCGCGTGATTTTTTGCAGAAGTTCTTCGCCATATGCGCCAACCTTCACTATTTTAACAATCACGACACCCTGATGTAGTTGCGCTCTCCAAGCGTCGGTGTCCGCAGTCACAGCGGCGCCGGTCCCACCCGCGTCGAGTTTTGGTCGCAGGGTCTCATAAATCGTGCGCGTAGTCTGACAACCGTTCACGACGTAAGGGTCCGTAAGCAAGTACGAACCAATTTGCGCCTCCAAATCCTGCACGACAATAGTGACGCCATTGTTATACAAACCAAACAATTCCGGCGTCTCATCCAAAGTCGCCTGCATTTGCTTGTTGACACTATTGGCGCCGCCACGCAAACCCAGAAATCGCCGTACGTTCTTTTCGTAGAGCTGATCCAAGTCTCCCGTTTTGCTTTTGAAGGTTTTCAAAAAGGCGTATAGATCCACGAGCGGTACGGTTCCAGCCAGAAGTTTCCCGTCCGCTGATGTAAGCAAGTTACCGGAGATCGCAACTTGGGTTAGATTTTGCGGCGGATTGGTGTTGGTTGTGTCGCGATATATATTTTCGATGGATGTTGTTTGGACATCGAATAGTTCTCCGATGCGTTGCTTACCAATCGTCAAAATCGCATCGAGCATATTGCGGGTCGCCATGTCATCCAAAGGGTTCTCCGTAGCGAAGAGGAGAACGATACGATCTTGATCTGAGGCGTTTCGCTTAAAGTTTTGCAACAAATCTACGACAGTCTGAGACAGTGACGATAACTTTGTGTTCACTCCATCAAGCGCATCGAAAACTTTCATACTCTCAGCAAGCAGAGTTTGCGGGCCTTGATACGATTGTCCGTATTTGCTTTGAACCAAATACCAAACGTGTCCGGTGGCGGCGTCATCGGGCGTTGCGGCGTCGCCACGATCTAAATAAGCCAAATCAATACCGCCGTCGTTGCTACCGTCGCAGTAAAAGACGCCCTCTTCTTCTTCGTCATCACTTTGGCCCAAATTGAACCGGTTTTGCACGATCTTCCACGCGAACCGCCGACCAAGTTCCACGGTTGACGGCGCGCCCTCGCGCACTTCGGCAAGCCATTCTTCTTTGAACGCTTCAAATGAAACCGCGTTCTCGTCTACAGCAATTGCTTCGTCCGGCATTGATGGTTTCCCCTTGTCTTTCCCTACGGTGGGTTTGTTGACGTTATTCTACCCGGCGACGATCTCGACATTGGCGCGCGGAACGGTTACCGTGTCGCCGTTTTCAAAACGGGCGTCCAGAACGCGCACGACCGCGCCTGACGCGATGCGAACCGGTTGCGGCGGCAAGGCGGTAACGGTGGCGAGTTTGCCGAAATACGGTTCGCGGATAATGCGAATAAAGGTTCCTATCGAAAGAGAATGGTCGTTCTCGTCGGCTCCGGGAACCGGCGGCGCGACAGCGGCGCTTGCTTCGTCGGCGACGATGATTTCGGGGCGAATTACGCCCGCGCGGATTTGCGTCGCGCCGGACAGCGACGCGACCCGGCCTTCAAGCGAAGCGAGCAGATCAAATGTGCGCCGCGCCATCGCGATAACGCCGAAGCCTTCAGTTAAGATCAGCGTGAGCGGGATGGTTTCATGGCCCGTGATGGCGACGCCAATATCGTAGCCCAGATAGTCCACCAGGTCGCGGTCCACGATGCCGCCGACCACGATGCCCCGAACGCCCAACGCATCGGCTTTGCGAAGGGCGGCCCCGGAGATGTTGGAGCCGCCGATGATCACCTTTCCGGCAAGTTCGGGGGTAATATCGGCCTCGGTGAGCGGATCATCCGGCGACGCGGACACGCGCACGAGCGGCGCGCGCCGCTCGCCGCCGACCCCGAAGATGCCCTGGATAAACGCCCCATGCGCCTCGATAACCACGCCCTCGCCGGGCAACACGCGCGCGATTTTGCCAGGAAGATACGCGGAAATCTCCACCGGCGTCGGGGCCTCGCGAATGCCGACGTTGCCGGACACGGGCGAGATTAGTTCCACGGTTCCGGTCGCGGACGCTTTGCATTCGGATCGGAACAGGCCCAAAAACCCTTTGGTTTCCGCTATAAGTTGGCCTTTTTTCACGCTATCGCCGATCGCGACGCGCAGGGTTGCGGCGACATCGCTCGCCTCGACGCCTAGCGCGGACGCGACGCGCACGGTTTGCATCAGGCCGGGAAGCAGGGCGCGCGCAACAACGGTGTCGGATGTGACCGCGTCGCCTTCGCCCACCAGAACATCGCCTTTCAGTGGCAGGCGTCGCGTTTTAGAGATAACGGCGTGCGCGCTCACGGTCAGGCCGGGCGTGTAGGCGGCTCCCATACTGGCTTTAAATCCTACGACTTTCCGCTTGCGGCGGGGCGGCGTCCCCAGATGAGATGGTAGTACAAAAGCACCTCGGTTTGACCATGCGGCTCGATATACGGCGCGAGGCGCGCGAGGAGTTCGGCCTGGGTCAGACGCAAAAAGTAGATGCCGCCGTCGTGATGCCCTTCGCGGTCGCTCGCCCACGATTGCGGCGGTCCCCAGCGGTACGCGGAGATAGCGAAGCGGCTCCCCTGCTCGCGCGGCTTCATCGCGCGGGCAAGCTCGGATAACGCCCGGTCGCGGGATTCCTCGGTCGGAATATGCTCGTACACGCCGAATGTCCCGACCCGGTCGAACGCCCCGGAGCGAAGCGGCAAGTGCGACAGGTCCGCCTGCACAAACAGGATCTTCCCCAGCAGATCCGGCGCGAGCTTCGCCCGTGCGACTTTGAGCGATTCGCGCGAAAAATCCACGCAAGCCAACCCCCGTACGGCTTTCGCGAACGCCCCCGTCATCCGCCCGGTGCCGCAACCGCCTTCCAGGAGCAGATGGTCCGGCTCGGGGGCGAGGTAACGGAGCGTGAGCGGCACTTCGGCGGCGGTGAACACGCGCAAACCCAGCATCGCATCATAGGCGCTGACCTGCGCGTCTCGGGCGGCGATCTCACTTTGCTTTTCTGTCACCTCGTGGGACGCGTTTGGGTCGTCGGGCGCGCTTTGAAGAGCGAGCGGAAGCAAATTGGGGATGCCATCCTCCACCGGAAAGGAAGGCCCGCCCGGCGAGGAAAGAACGCCTGTCTCGTCTCGACCATTCCAGCCCGTAAGCGGCGCGCCGGTCTCTGGGCAAGTTAGAAGCGACAGTAATTCATCACGCAGATAATAAAACGCGCCGGGCGGCGGTGCGGGAGCCGGAGGAGATTTAGTCACGGGGCCAATTATATGATGCGAGCGGGACGCGCGTCAACCCAGACGGTTTCAATCCTCGAACGGGCTGACGCCGGGTCTGCCGATACCGCCGTTGTCCTCATCGTCCGCGTCGTCTTCGTCGCTTTCTCCGCCGCCATTGATGCGGGCCTTGTAGTCCGCAAGCGACATAATCGCAACCACGCCGCTCGCGCGGTAAAACTTCACCCAGAACCGATCTTCTTCCAGCGAATAAATATCGCAAGGGACCGGCTCCGCTTCCTTGCCCGTCGCCTCTTTGTACTCTTCCGCGACCGCGAATGCGTCCACAATGGAATCAAAAATAAACACGCACTGGTTTTCGGTTTCGAGATCCTTGTGGATGACGTAATCGGCGAACTCGGGCGTTCGCTCGCCGCCGACCGGGATCAGCGCGTACGGCTTTTCCGGAAACGGCTCGGCGAAAAACGATTCCACAGCGGCTTTGACTTCGGGCGTTAAGGCCGCCGCGACGTCATCGCTGGTATTGCCTTCGTTGTTCTCAGTAACTTCTTTGAACGCTTGCTCAACAACGTTGCTTTGGTTGTCGCTCAAAGGGGTCGTTTCTTCGTCGCGGGGATCGGGTTTGGCTTCCATGTTTGTTTTCTTCCTTGATGAGGCGCGCCGGGCAAAAATAAAAACGCCGGAACAAACGCGGTTAAACGTTCGCCCCGGCGTTCTTGTACCGCAAAATGCGGCGAATCTACCGACCGGAGAACGCTTCCTCGCGCTTTTCACCGCGCCGCCGCAGTTTGGCGTCGAGTTCGCGCTTTCGGATGCGCACGCTTTTCGGCGTCACTTCCAACAGCTCGTCCGAACCGATGTACTCAATCGAGCGGTCCAGACCCATATCAATAGGGCGCGTTAAACGCACTGCGATGTCCGACGTGGACGAGCGAATGTTGGTGAGTTGCTTTTGCTTGGTGACGTTGACCTCAAGGTCGCCGTCGCGCTGGTGCTTGCCCACAATCATGCCCATATACACTTCAACGCCCGGCCCGATAAACAATTCGCCGCGCTCTTCGGCATTGGCAAGCCCGAACGGGGTGGTGACGCCGTTCTCGGAGGCGATAAGCGAGCCTTGCCGTCGCTGTCCGACCTCGCCCGCCCACGGGCCGTAGCCCTCGAAGAGCGTGGACAAAACGCCGGTTCCACGCGTTAGCGTCAGGAAGCGCGAGCGGAAGCCGAGAAGCCCGCGCGTCGGGATCACGAACTCAAGGCGCGTGCCGCCTCTCTCGCCCGCCCGCATATCCTGAAGTTCGCCACGCCGGGACGATAGCGCCTCGACGACCCCGCCCTGAAACTCCTCGTCCACGGAGATAAGCACGCGCTCGTACGGTTCCTGGCGCTTGCCGTCCTCGCCGGTACGAAGGATAACCTCGGGCTGGGAAACCTGCAGTTCGTAGCCTTCGCGGCGCATCGCCTCGATAAGAACGGCGAGGTGCAACTCGCCGCGTCCGAAGACAATAAACGAGTCCGGCGTTTCCGCGTCCTGAACCCGGAGTGAAACATTGGTTTCCAACTCCTTCATCAAGCGCTCGCGCAACTTACGCGAACTCGAATACTGCCCTTCGCGGCCTGTGAACGGCGACGTGTTGACGCTGAACGTCATTTGAAGCGTTGGCTCATCCACTTTGGGCGCGGGAAGCGGAGTCGGATTCGAGCCGGTCGCAATCGTCTCGCCAATCGTGATTTCCGGCAAACCCGTTACGGCGATAATATCGCCGGGCAAAGCGGCTTCGGTCGGGGCGCGCTTCAATCCCTCGTACACGAACACGCCCTGCAAACGCCCCGTGTATTGCGTGGCGTCCGCGCGGAAAATCGTGACGGTTTGGTTAGGCGAAAGCGTTCCCGCGAAAACCTTACCGATACCTAAGCGCCCCATGTGCGCGTCGGCGTCAATCGTGGAGATCAGGGCCTGCGTCGGGGCGTCGGCGGGACCTAATATTTTGGGTTCCGGGATGTACTTGACGATGGCGTCGAACAGCGGGCGCAAATCCTCGGCGGGCGCGTTCTCCATGTCCATCGTCGCCTTGCCTTCAAGGGCGTTGGCGTACACAACCGGAAAGTCCAACTGATCATCGCTCGCGCCAAGCGAGGCGAACAGGTCAAAGGTTTCGTTCACGACCCAGTCCGGACGCGCGTCCGGTCGGTCAATCTTGTTGACGACCACAACGGCCTTGTGACCGGCCTGAAGCGCTTTTTCCAGCACGAAGCGCGTTTGCGGCATCGGCCCATCTACTGCGTCCACCAGAAGCAGAACGCCGTCCACCACAAGCAAAACGCGCTCGACCTCGCCGCCGAAGTCGGCGTGGCCCGGCGTGTCCACGACATTGATTTTCGTTCCTTCGTAATGGATCGCCGTGTGCTTGGAAACAATGGTGATACCCCTCTCACGCTCTTGATCCATGGAGTCCATGACGCGCTTGGCGACTTCCTGATTTTCACGGAACACGCCGCCCTGACGAAGCATGCCGTCGAGAAGCGTGGTTTTTCCGTGGTCAACGTGGGCGATAATCGCGATATTTCTTAGCATAACAATTTTAGATTCCAGAACAAAATAGCAACAAGACAGCGGAGGCGGTCAATTAAGTAAAGGCCAAAGCGCACGCGGGCGCGGGACGGTGACGCGACAAAAAACCCGCGCGGTGACCGGACCTGAATTAAATCGGGACCGAGGCGGCTTGCGACGTCGCCAGCGCAGGTTACGTACCGCTCATTATATCACGGGGGCGAAATCGCGTCGGGAAAGGCGACGCAAGTCGTGTCATGATATAGTAACAGCGTACATTGTTGTACATTTCATTTCCACTGTGCAATTGTTTGGTCGCACCCCGGTTTGCCACCCCACTTCGCTCGCGGTCGTACACGAACGCCTCGATCTTTGCACCCGATATTGTCTCGGTCCTGAATCGGACTTGCGTACTTTTGATTTCAAGTCGCGCAGGGCAGGGCCGCGTCGGGAAAGTTGTTTGTTTAACCATGTCTTTTGACAACCTCGGCCTGCGGGCCGAACTGCTCCGCGCGCTTGAAGGCTCGGGCTACACCACGCCGACGCCGGTTCAAGCGCAGGCGATTCCGGTTATTTTAGAAGGTCGCGATGTTTTAGCGGGCGCGCAAACCGGCACCGGCAAAACGGCGGGTTTTACGCTTCCCCTGCTTCAGCGACTGATGGACAGCGCGCGCTCACAGCCGCAGCGCAATGTTCCGCAAAATGCGGGCCGTCCCGGGCAGGCGCGGTTCGCGCCGTGGCGCCCGGTTCGCGCGCTGGTTCTCACCCCGACACGTGAACTCGCCGCCCAGGTAGAGG
>CAXUMS010000017.1:0-33859 GCA_964252165.1 uncultured Armatimonadaceae bacterium | reverse complement strand
TCCGCACGTACGGCAAGCACCTTCCGCTCACCACGGCGGTGATCTTCGGCGGCGTCGGTTTCACGCCGCAGGCGAACGCCCTTCGGCGCGGCGTGGATATTGTCGTCGCAACGCCCGGTCGCTTGCTCGACCATATCGGGCAACGGACGCTGGACCTGTCGCGCGTGGAAACGCTCGTGCTGGACGAAGCGGACCGCATGCTCGATATGGGATTTATCAACGACATCCGCAAAATTCTCGCTCTTCTGCCGCAAGATCGGCAAAACCTGCTGTTCTCGGCGACCTTCTCGAAGGAGATTAAGACGCTCGCGGACGGTCTGCTCAACGAGCCGGTGATGATCGAGGTCGCGCGGGAAAACCAGGAAAGCGAACTGGTTTCGCAAACGCTGTACCACACGAACCGCGAAACCAAGCGCGACTTGCTGGTTCATCTGCTGGGCGAGCGCGCAAGCGGGCAGGCGTTGGTTTTCACCCGAACCAAGCATGGCGCGGACCGACTGTCCGAGCAATTACAGCGTAGCGGTATCGGAGCGGTTCCGATCCACGGCGGACGAAGCCAGGGACAGCGAACGCGCGCTCTTGCGGACTTCAAAGCGGGTTCGGCCCGTATTCTTGTCGCAACCGACATCGCCGCGCGCGGGTTGGACATTCCGCAGTTGCCGTTCGTGATTAACTTCGAGCTTCCCAATGTGCCGGAAGATTACGTTCACCGCATCGGGCGCACAGGCCGGGCCGGCAGTTTGGGCGAGGCGATCTCGCTGGTCAGCCCGGACGAGCGCGCCTACCTTGCCGACATCGAGAAGCTAATTCAAAAGCGGATCGAGCGGCGCGAAGCGGCGGGCTTTGCGGCCCCGCGCGAGGCCGAGGGCGAATACGCCCCGCGCCCGCAACAAGGCCGAGGCGCGCCCGGAACCCGGTCGCGGCCTGGCGCGCAGTCTCGCGCCCCGCGCCTGCAAAGCGGCGGAGGCAATGGCGGGCGTCGCGAGCGACAATACACGTTCCCTTCGGGACGATAAATTCACGGGCGTAAAACAAACAAAGACCGGGGCGGCAATCGCCGCCCCGGTCTTTGTTTTACGCCAAAGGACCGAGGCGTTACTTGGGCAAAACGGCGCGTTTGGTAAAATCGTTTGCGCCGCAGTTGGACACGGTAATGGATACGCCGCCCCGGTTTGTTGTCGCCGTCACGCGCCTACCCTCACGGTAATTCCACGCGATGGTGTTGGCGTCGCGCGCGGTCACTACTGCGGGAAGATGCGAGCGCATAAACATCAAGTCGGCCTCATCGCGGCTATGGCCCTCCAAGCCGAGGGCGTGTCCGAACTCGTGCGCGGCGACCTGGGCCATGACTTCCGGCGAGAGACTCCAGTCAATTTTGATGGTCGCGCTGAGCAGAACATTATCATTGTTGCCAAACGTAACTTCCGTGCGCCCCACCGCCCCAGACGGAAGCGAGTTCGGGGCGACAAAAATCACCGTGATGTCCGCACTGCTTGCGTTCGTGTTGACCAGGTTGATAGAGGACGACGTGTACGGCTTCCACAAAGCGGCGCCCTGCTCGATCAGCGCGCTATAATCGAGGCCGTCCCGGCTTTGCTCCGGTTTCGTCGGCGCGACCACACGAACCGTCAGGGTTGATTTGTCCCAGCGACGCGCGTTCGTTAGTTCGGAAGCGTAGTTCGGGACAAAGCGCGTATTGTCACCGCCGCTTCCGCCCGCCGTATCCGTCGGAGAAGCGGATGTCGGTATGTTGAGAGCGCTGTTGTCGGCGACCACGCCTGCGCCGCCTCCGCCACATCCGGTTATCCAACCCGTAAAAACAAGCGCCAATGCAATACAACAGTGGATGCGACAATTCGAGTCTTTACCCTTAATATTTCGCAAGTCGAACATCATTAAAGACGTACTTCCTAAAAGGTAAAAGGGCGACTTAGGCGCGAATGAGCCGCGGTAACAACGCCAGTAATTAATTATGAATCAATCGCCGCTAAGGTAAAAGGATGGGTGTAAGAGCCGTGATGCCGTAAATTTACCATTGTTTTGAACGCAGGCGGTTCGGTTTAATGAAACATTAACGGAAACTGAACCAATTTCTTCCAAAACCCAAGCAAAAGCGAAGCCCGCCGTGGACGGTCCGGCGGGCTTCACTGCGTACTACGAACACGCCATATCGAGGCGGCCCAATGAGAGTTGATAACGTCAAACCTTTGCTAAAATGTTTCTCTGTCGGCCCTTGCGGGTCGAATAGGAGATTGCGCGGCCCGATTGAACCGGCTCACATACTCCTATGTTCGCTTCAACATCAGCGCGCGAGAAAAAGTTCGCGGAATTCGGCTTGTTTTTAGAAAATGTTGCGATTAATTTCGCGACAAGGAAACGGCATCGCCAAAGATGCCGAAGCCTAATCGCTCGATATCATGCGCGGCCTCGCCCCAATCGGCGAGCCGATCATTTGTGATCAAGAGAGCGCCTTGTTCGCGGGCTTCGGCGATCAAGCGAAAATCTGCGGATGTGTTCGGGGGCGTTTCGAGAATGCCGTGCTTATCAACGAGCGCAAGGTACGCCGCTTTGTCATCAATCATAAAACGCAATGTGGCGTCGGCGATCAAAAGAACCGGGAAAAAACCTTTGCGTAGCAAGTGGTCACGCATCAAAAGAAGATAACGCAACCGGCCTGTTTGCGCGCCGCGCGCTTTGGGATCCAGGTGCGCGAGCGGGTCCGGGTCGTATCGCGCGACATTGGATGCGTCTACGACGACCGGGCGCGGCGGCGACAACACGGCAAACGGGAACAGGGCGGCGGGAAGAATGCGGGCGCAGGCGGTTAAAAGCGCGTCCGCGAGAATCGCTCCATCCGCGCCGCTTTGTCGCAGAACGGCAAGCGCTTGCCGAACTCGCCCCACCTGCCGAACATCGTTGCCCTCCACCATCGCCGCGAGGCGGCGCGGCGTAACCGTGGACGCTTCCCCGGTTAGGGACGGCAACGCAACCAGATCGTCCGGCCCCAGGACGCGCGCCGTGGTCGCGGGCGTCAGCGTTTCGTAAAATTCCTTGCGCCGCTTGTCGCCCTTTTGAAGTGTTTGCCCCAGTTGCGCGAAACCGTCCGGCGAGGTTAATCGCAAGCGGCTGAGGGATTGACGCACCGCCTCGGTCGCGCCAGTGCGGTCGGCAAGGATGAGAAGTTTGCCTAAAAGGTCGTTCGCTTCCGTTGAAAGTTTTCCGGACTTCAACGCGGGCGCGCTCGACGCGTTCGCGGCGATGGCGCGGGCAAGCGCGTCGGCGGCGTCTCCCAAACGGCCCGCCGAGAGAAAGTACGCGGCGGCCTGCCGGTCCTGCTCGGCTCCGTTCTCGTCGCGGCCCTGCCGGTATAGCGCAAGGGCGAGAAGAACCGAAACATTGCCGCGCGTTCGCGCGTCGCCGCTCGGTTGCCCTAACACCTCGCGACACACCTCGGCGACAATGACGTGCTTGCCGCGTGTGAGCAATCGCCGGAGGGCTTCCAGAAAGATCACCACATTGAAGGCGGGCGTTAAAGTCCCCGCAATTGCGGCGGGCGACGCGGACGCTAAGGGCGCATTTCGGCGCGCGGCGGCGGGGGCGGCGTTTTCTTGTTTTTCCTGTCGCCGCAGATCGCGTTCCGCGCGCCGCTTTTCCGTTTCCGCGCGCAGAACGGCGGCTTGACGCTCGGTTTCGCTTTTCTGCGCCTCGGCGCGGGCCGCATCCCGTTCGCGCCCCGCATCGGCAAGCGCGGCGGTAAGACTGCGGATGCGCTCGTCACGCTCGCGCAGGGCCGCCCGTTGTTCCTGAACGCGTTGGCGCAGGCGTTCGTCGTCGGGAGCGGAAGGGCGAGCCATTTTGGATTCCGCTCTTTCCGTCGTTACGGTCGTTGGTTTGTCCGCCTCGCCCGCGCCGATGGTTGCAACGGACGGAACGGTCGGGGCGACGAACAGCGACGCATCCGCATTGGCAGTGGCTTCAATCGCGCTATCATCTGAAACAAGCGGTGTAAGGAACGGAAAGGCGGCCTCGGCAAACGCTTTGGCGAATTTGGGCGATTTGATCGCCTCGTCCACAATCCGGTTTACGACAAGCGAACGCCGAACCGTGTTTACATCGGGGCGAAAACCGGCGAAGATCTTGGCGACGTAGACTTTGTCCTTCTGCAAAAATCGCAGAAGCTCGCGCGCAGGCAGGGCCGCAACCAGAGCGCGCCAGCCTTCGGCGTCGGCGGGAGGCGCAAGCGGCGATACGCTCCCGTCGTTTGTTTCGACGTCCCCCTCACCTGCGCCCGCCGCATCAGGCTCCGCAAGCGGTTCCTGAGCGGCATCGGACGCGGCGGCGTTTTTGGCGCGCGTCATAACGCCGCGGCAACGGGCGAGACGGAACCAGCAGGGGCGGCCATCGGCAGAGCGCGCATCGTGGAACCGGGACGCAAAGCCGACCGCTTCAATTGACCGCAAGCGGCGGCGATACGGTGTCCCCGCTCCTGCCGCTGTGTGATCGTCACGCCATACGAGGCGACAATCTCGCGGAACCGCCGCGCCGCTTCCGGCGTGGGCCGCTGATAGCGCGATGCGACATCGGTGGAGTTGTACGGGATCGTGTTCGCCGAGCAAAGCGGCTGACGCTTGAGCAATTGCCCTAACTGGTGCGCTTCCTGCTCGCCGTCATTAACGCCCGCCATCAGCACGTACTCGAACGTGATCCGCCGCCGCGTTTTGTCCGTGTACGCCCGGCACGTTTCCATCAAGCGCGCGAGCGGATATTTGTCGTTTAGCGGTACGAGTTCCGAGCGCAACGCATCGTTGGGCGCATGGAGCGAAACCGCAAGCGTGATCTGCAAATCCTCATCGGCGAGTTTGAGCATGTTCGGCACGACGCCCACGGTGGAAACCGTGATGTGCCGCATCGCGATCCCGACCTCTTCATTCAAGATTTGGATCGCTTTAAGAACGGCGGGATAGTTCAAAAGCGGCTCGCCCATCCCCATGAAAACCACATGGGTGATTCGGTTGTTGGGATGCTGGGCCTGCATCAAAACCACCTGGTCCACGATCTCAGCCGCCGTCAAATTGCGGGCCAATCCTTCGGTTCCAGTCGCGCAAAACGAGCAGGCGAGCGGGCAACCGACCTGCGACGAGATGCACACCGACGTGCGCCCCGAGTACGGCAAGAAAACCGACTCGATCACCTCGTCATCGTTCAGGGAGAGCAGGTACTTCACGGTCCCATCCGGGGCCGCCGATGCGCTCCGGACCCGGCACGCACCGACCATGAACTGTTCCGACAGTCGACCGCGCAACTCTTTGGAAAGCGTGGTTAGGGCGTCGAAATCGCGCGCGTTCTGTTTGTACAACGCCGCCGCGACCTGACGCCCCCGGTACGCGGGCAAATCAAGCCGTTCGGTGAGCGCGGTTTCAATTTCGTTTGTTGTCAGGCCGATGAGCGTTTCCATAGCCTTTTATTATATCGCGGATGGACCCTATTTTGGATATTTTCGCCATGTTTTCTGACGCCTCCGCCTTGACGCTCGCCCGCCGGTTGCGTAAGATAAGGGGACCGCGCCGGGCGATGATCGCTTGGGCGCTGTTTGCTTGCCCGGACGGCGCTTTTGACTATGAACAATCCCCAAAACGAAATTTTACATATCTTGGAGCGCGACGCCCGCGCGACGCCCGCCCAGATCGCCGTGATGACCGGCTTGCCCGAAGCCGAGGTTCGCGCGCAGGTAGAGGCCGCCGAGGCGAGCGGCATGATTCGCTCGTACAAAACGCGTGTGGATTGGGAAAAGGCCGGGGAAGCGCGCGTTTTTGCATTCATTGATGTGGACGCCCAGCCCGAGCGCGGAACGGGCTACGACCGAATTGCGGAGCGGATTTACCGCTACCCGGAAGTGCATAGCGTGTATCTGGTGTCCGGCTCGCAGGATCTGCGCGTCGTGGTCGAGGGAAACACGATGCAGGCGGTCGCGAGTTTCGTGGCCGAGAAAGTGGCGACCATCGAGGGCGTGAGGGGGACCGCCACCCACTTTCTGCTCAAAAAGTACAAGGACGACGGAATCGTTTTCGTGGACGCCGAACCGGACCGACGGCTGGCGGTGACGCCGTGAAGTCCCTGTCGCGCACGGTTCAAAGCGTTCCCGCGTCGGGCATTCGCCGCTTCTTCGATCTGGTCGCCGAGATGGATGATGTGATCTCGCTGGGCGTGGGCGAGCCGGATTTCGTGACGCCGTGGCGGGTCCGCGAGGCGGCTATCTGGTCGCTCGAACAAGGTTTCACCACCTACACATCGAACTACGGCCTGTTGGAGTTGCGGACGGAAATCGCCAAAATGCACCATGCGCGTCACGGCGCGCGGTTCGACCCGGCCCGTGAGATTATGGTGACCGTGGGAGTGTCCGAGGCGCTTGATACCGCGTTTCGCGCGCTCCTCAATGGGGGCGACGAGGTTTTGATACCGGAGCCGTGCTATGTTTCGTACGGGCCGTGCGTGGAGTTTGCCGGGGGAAAAGCGGTTTACGTGCCGACACGGGCCGAAAACGGCTTCCGCGTGACGCCAGAGGCGTTGGAGGCGCACGTTACCGACCGCACCAAAGCGATTCTGATCTCGTACCCGTCCAACCCGACCGGGGCGACAATGGATCAGGCCGGTTTGAAAGCGATTGCGGATTTCGCGCGCCGTTATGACCTGTATGTGATATCGGACGAAATCTACGACCGGTTGTGCTACGACGAGCCGCACGTCAGTTTCGCCGAGTTTCCCGAGATACGCGACCGCTTGATTTTGCTGAACGGTTTTTCCAAAGCATACGCGATGACAGGATGGCGTATCGGGTACGCCTGCGCGCCCGCGCCCGTGCTGGAGGTGATGATGAAAATTCACCAGTACACTATGCTGTGCGCCCCGATAATCGCCCAGATGGCCGCGCTTGAAGCCTTGCGGCACGGCGAAGGCGACACGCGCGAGATGGTCGCCGATTACGACCGCCGCCGCCGTTTATTCGCGAAGGGCTTGAACGATATCGGTTTGGACTGTCCCTTGCCGGGCGGCGCGTTTTATGCGTTCCCTTCCATTCGCCGCACGGGATTGTCCGCCGAAGTTTTCGCGGAGCGTTTGCTGACCGAGGAGCGCGTTTTGGTGGTTCCCGGTCCGGTCTTTGGGGCGGGGGGCGTCGGTCATGTAAGATGTTGCTACGCCACCGCGACCGAAAAATTAACCGAAGCCCTCGCCCGTATGCAACGTTTTGCGTCCCGCTTATAAAACAGGGGAAAGTAACGTTCTTTCCTATTCAGGATCGCGAAGCACATACACCCTGACGGGGCGCGTCCCCCAGTCGTCCATTTGATCGTGTTCCTGGACGCGCAGATCCACATGATGGCCTTTGATGCGCCCGCCTGTGTCGTCGGCGATGGCGTGTCCATAGCCGGGAATCCACAGATGCGAGCCGAGCGGGATCAAATCCGGGTCTACGGCGACGCCATGCCGGGCGCGACCATCCCCTTGCGTCTTGGTCCAGCGTCCGCCCTCCATACGCGTGTTGATCGGACGATACGCGGTTGCGGTCACGCGGTAGAAACGCTCGAACTGCCCGCGCGACGGACGCCCGTGAATACTACAGTCCCAGCGGCGTCGGAACGCACGGGTAAGTCGCGCCGGATGACGAATCGGCTTGTGACTCCGCCGTGCGATGTGACGTACGGACGTGACCGAGGCGCGAACGGTTTTGGGCGATGCGGTGGTCAGCGCGTCCGTTCTCCCCCGAAACGCCACGCTTGCCGTCACCAGAGCCGCGCATGTCGCGGCGGTAATTAAGAGCGGCATGACTGCGTTCCGCCGCGCGGTCCGGGTCCGATTACGCCGCGTGTTGTTGCGTGTCGAAGTGTGCGAGCGCGTCTTAGCAACTACACAACTGTGTGGTTCAAGGGCTTGCCGATTTGGGCGCGGTGCCGAAACCGATCTTATTGGCTGAACGCGCGACGCATGTTTGCATATCGCCCGTAGCCAGGAATACAAGTGTTTGATTAGCATACCGGGCGTTCTGGTACCCCGGTAGTTGTGGCAGTCAAACCTGTAAACCTATACTTATCCGACGATTAGTCGTAATATTTTTTGCATTTTTTCCGTTACGCGCCCACAACCGCATTGATTTGTTTCAACAATTCGGTCGCGATCATCGCGGTCGCCGGGTCTTTGGCGAACAGATCCGGGTGCAAAACGCGCGCGATATTTTTACGCGCGGCAAGAAGCGACGGGCGCGGTAAGCGCGCGGCTAAAAGGAGCAAATCGGGGTTCGCCCCGCCTCGGCCCCTGGCCCCGGCCCCTCCCGCGCTCGGCGAGGCGGCCCGCGCGCCCGCCGCGAAACCATCCGCGTACGCGTCGCGGCGAATCCGCTCCGCGTCCGCAGTGGATGTTTGCGCTTCGTCGTCTTTTGGCGCGGTGCGACGGCCTCGGCCCCGGACATGCCGCGCCTCGGCGCCGCCGTCCTCCTCGACGCTTTCCCGGGCGAGTTCGGACACGCGCGCCTCGGCCTCGCGCGCCCGTTTTTCGGCCTCGCGCAGTTTCCGCTTCAGTTCCACGCGCTCGGCTTCGAGTTTCTGAGCGGCGGATCTCAGCGTTTCGTGTTCGCGAACGCTGACGGGACGCGCGGTCGGTCCATCGCCGATGTTGCCCACCAAATCGCGCAGGCCCGCATCCCGGTACAGCGTCGCCCGCGAAATCCCCGCTCGCTCGGCCAGATCGCCCATCGTGAACGGCACCCGCGCGCTGGACAACTCCGCAAGCGCGGCCTCGACACGTTGCCGCCGCTCGCCCGCATCGGCGGGCCGCCGCCCGCGCCGCCGTTTCTCTCCGCCCAATGGTTCGCTTGTCTTAGTTTCACTCATCTGTCACTCTTGCCATAGATGAACATACTCTTCCGGCTTCTGCAAGGCTTCCTTGACCATCTGAAAACCGCCGAATTCGCTTTTGTTGAAGACTGAACTTTCGGACAAACGGGGCGGGCCGAGCAATGACATATCATCTAACCACTCACGAAGCGCGGGTTCGATTTCCGCTTCTGTTTGTACAACGCGATGTTCAAGTCGCGTTTTCTTGTCGTAAATTCCGCCCCTGTCCGCTTCGTTGTAATGGTGAACCCCGACGTCTTTGTCGTGTTCCAGTCGAAATAAAAGATAACTTGTAATAGACGATGCTTCACGGAGCGGACCGCGCCGCAACTCCCCAAGATACATATACAGTTCCGGGTCATCTGGAATAACTGGGATGACTACAACGAATGCGTATCGCCCCGGCGTTTTGGGCGGTAATTCGGCGCTGATAGTATGGCCCGCGCGCAAACCATTCAATACCTTCAACGCAATTGGCATCTCTTCTCTCCTTTACCTGCGTTTTACGTTTTGATTGTACCGTTCGCCCCACGCGCCCGTAACCAAAATGGCAGGGCAAACGTTACAATGGGCATTATGCCAAACGAAACAACCGAACCGAAACGCCGCTTTGTTCCCGCCTGCTTTTCAATAGCCCCTCGGGTCACTACGCGGCGCAAAGTCGCCTTCGCAGGTCTCGCGCTCGCCGCTTTGCCGCTGGGCTGGGTTGTCGCCGCGCGGGCGCAACAGTTCGGCATGGGGCTTGGCATCGGAGCAGGCGAACCGACAATGGCGCGCTACGTCACGGCGGGTGACGACGCGTTCCTGCTCGGCGAACCGGAACTGCTCGCCGGGCCGCGCGTCACGCAGGTTTCCGTTTCGCCGGACGAGCGGTATGCTTTCGCGGTTCGAGAGCGCACCGACCTGTCCGTAGCGGCGTCCGCGCTTGCGTCGGGCGGCAAACCGGACGGCGAGTACGGTGAGATTTCGCTCATCACGTGGAACCGGCGAACGCATCGCGCCTCGGTCGCGTGGAAGGCGCCGCGTGCGGCGAATCTGGTGACGCAAATTCAGGGAGCCGAATGGTTGCCCGGTACAAGTTCGTTGCTCGCCACTATTATCCAGACCAATAATGCGACTGGCGACGCAACTAAAGGCGAAGCGTCTTTGTGGCTTCTCAATGCGGTCAATGGGAGCGCTCGCAAAGTAACGACCGTCACCGGGCTTGAAAGCGGATTCGTTTCTTCGAGCGGCGTCGCGGCGGTTACAACGTCTTCCCCGGAGATGTTCTCAGAAGCGAAAAAGGCGACCGTCGCCGACGTTGTGCGAGTAATAAAGTCGGACGGTACATTGAAAGCCCCTGTTTCTCTGCCCCCGGGTAGCGGTTTGTACTATATTTCTCGCGACGGCGGCACGCTTTACTCGTTGTACTTTAGGCGCGTGAAAGATGAAAAAACCGGCAAGTTCACCACGCAACGAACGTTTTACGCTGTGTCGGCTACAAGCGGTGCGGCGCGCGAGCTACCAGGTAAGCCGGATCTTCCCGACAACGAGGCTGAGGCGCAAGAAAACGAGTTGAAAGCGCAGGCCGCCGCCTTGCCGGTCGCGCTTGCCGATGGCGAGGGAACCGCGCGGCGCGGCGCAGGAGTATCGCAAAATTTGTTGTCCGTGTGGCTAACATCGCTGGGCCAAACGACCGCGCCCTCCCCTGCCGCTGCGCCAACAAAAACGGCGGCGGTAACAACAACCACAACAACCACAACGAACGGCAAACCCGCCGCGCCTGCGTCAGTAACGGCGGAAGCGTACATGACCGCCGTTCTTTTTCCGCAGGCCGCGCTTGTGGTTGCGGACGCCGACACGCAGGAGCTGACACGCGACTCCGCTAACCGGCGTTCGTGGAACGAATCCGCGAAAACCGACGCGCACGGCGCGCGACTACTTGCGGACGGTAGCGCCGTGTTATACCGCGACCGAAGCGGCGCGCTGTATGTTCGCCCTATCGTGCGGGTCAACACGTCCGCATTCGTGGAAGCGCGAAAAGCGGCGTTGCGGACGCAATCGCTGTCGAACGCAAAGCAAATCGCGCTTGGAATTCTGATGTATGGGCAGGACTACGATGAAATGTACCCGCCATCCGGCGGCGCGACGCAATCGCAGATCTCGCCGTACCTGAAGAACGAGGATCTTTTCAAGAACACGCTGACCGGGCAACCCGCCTTTACCTATGTGGGGGGCGGTAGCATGGCGGCTATCGAGGAAGTCGCCAAAACACCCATTGGCTACCTCGCCGGGCCGGGCGGGCGCGTGATTATCTACGCGGATGGTCATGTCAAATGGGAGTGATCTTGCACTGGGGCGCTTCCGGCTACGCCGATCCGCTTTCGCATACAGTGAGATTGTAAAACGCGTCGGCGGGTACCGGCGCACTGAACAAGTAGCCCTGCAACGCGTCGCAGCCAAGAACGGCTAACTGCTCGCGCTGATCCGTGGTTTCCACCCCCTCGGCGACCACGCGCAAACCGAGCGCGTGGGCAAGGTCAATTACCGCCCGCACAATGGCGGCGTCCTCGGATCGCGTGGTCATTCCCTGGACAAACGATTGGTCCACCTTAAGAACGTCAATCGGGAACTGACGCAGGTACATCAGGCTCGAATATCCGGTCCCGAAATCGTCCACCGACAACCGGAGGCCAAGCTCTTTGAGCGATGCGAGGGTTTCAAGCGCGCCTTTGCCCTGCTCCAAAAGCGCGGACTCGGTTAGTTCCATATCCAGTAGCTTGCCATCGAAGCCGGTTTCCCGGAGAATCGTATCGACCCGTTCCGCAAGATCGCGCTGGGCGAACTGCCGGGCGGAGATATTCACGGACACGCGGAGCGGCGTACCGGCTTGCATCCACCGGGCGCCGTGGCGGCATGCCTCGCGCAAAATCCATTCCCCGAGCGGGCTAATCAGGCCGGTTTCCTCAGCGAGCGGGATAAACTGGGCGGGCTTGAGTTGTCCGAGTTCGGGATGGTTCCAGCGAACAAGCGCCTCGGCCCCGTCTATACGCCCCGTCGCCATATCGAACTGCGGCTGGAACAGGAGCGTAAACTCGTCGCGCGCAAGCGCTTTGCGAAGGCTCGCCTCCATTACCAACCGTTGCAAAGACGTGGCGTTCATCGCGCGCGTGTACATCTGGTAGTCGTCGCCGCCCTGCTCTTTGGCCCGGTACATGGCGACATCGGCGTGTTTTACCAGCGTGTCGGCGTCCTGCCCGTCAAACGGGAAAACCGCGATCCCCACACTGGCGGCGACATACAAATCGTGACCGTCCAACGTTAAGGGGCGACTGAGAATGCGCTTGATTTTCTGGGCCATGCGCGCCCCGTCGCGCGGGGACGTGATTCCAGGCAGAAGAACGGTAAACTCGTCGCCGCCCATTCGCGCAACCGTGTCGTCCGCGCCCACCGTTCTCAGCAAGCGGCGCGCGACCTCTTTCAAAAGTTTATCCCCGGCGGCGTGTCCGAGCGTGTCGTTGATCTGCTTGAAACGATCCAAATCCATGAACAAAACCGCCGCCATCTCATCCGAGCGGCGGGACTGCGAAAGGGTCCGCTCCAACCGCTCGCCGAACAAAACCCGGTTGGGTAGATCGGTCAGGTTGTCGTGGTACGCTTGTTTTCGGATAATATCCTCGGCGCGCTTCCGCTCGGAAATATCCTCAATGGTTCCCTCGTAGCAAATAATCGCCCCATTCGCATCGCGCACCGTTCGCGCGCTTTCTCGTATGTGGATGGGGGACCCGTCGCGGCGGGCCCACAAGGATTCCCACCCGCGCACCTCGCCTTCGCGCTCTAATCGCGCTCGAAATTCGTTGCGTGTATAGGACGCATGCGGCCTTTCCGTTTCCAAATTGATCTGGGTAATCTGCTCCACCGTTTCATAACCCAGCATCCGCACCAATGCCGGATTTGCCATAAGGATACGCCCGTCCGGCGTGGTTCGGTAGACGCCGGTCGGAATGTTCTGGAACAGGTTTCGGTATCGTTCGCGTGATGCGGCAAGCTCGATCAGCGCGTTTTCTCGCTCCATTTCGGCTTCTTTGCGCGCGGTAACGTTGCTGGTAAGACCAATCGCCCGCCAGCGTCCGGGCGCGACCTGTTCGAGACGTACATCTTCTTGAAGCCAGCGGACCACTCCATAGCGGTCGCGGCACTGATACTCGTTCCAATATCCGGGTAAGTTCTCCTCCAACGCTTTACCCGCGTTTTTGTTCATTTTTTCTCGGTCATCAGCGGATATGCTACGCCAGGACGCGTCAAGAAACGATTCGTCAGGCGCGCACGCAAGCGAAAGAAACCGAAAGGCGCCTTCCTCATCAAATAAGCGTCGGCGCCAGATAAACGCTCCCGGCGCATCCTCATTCGCCTCGACATCCGCATACCAAAGAAGACATAACGCCCCCGTTGCGATGTGCCGCAGATGTCGTTCATTTTCATTGCGCGCGGTAATATCACGAACCGTCACGGAAAGCGCGTCGCCGCCGAACGCGCTGATCATCACCGCGCTGACCTCTACCTCTATCAGTGACCCGTCCTTGCGCCGGTACTGCCGCTCTCCCAGAGTGTGACGACCTTTTTCAACCGTAGCCGCCACATTTCCGTACACTTCGGCAAGATCGTGAACGACAATGTCATCTAACATCAAGGAGGACAGGTCTTCGGTTTGATAACCCGTCATCTCTAAGAAGGCGCGGTTACCCTCACGGATTCGTCGCGTCGCTGGGTCTACAAGGAAGATGCCGTCGTTCGACTGTTCAACAATGGCGCGGTTACGCTCTTCGCTTCGCCGCATGGCGAGCAATGCGGCTTCGCGCGCCTTCTCCGCTTTTTCCCTGTCCGTCACATCGCGCGTGTGAACCACGAAACCGCCAATATCGGGGTCATCCCGCATATCCGACGCGATTGATTCCGCAACGCGGTACTCGCCGTTTTTATGGAGCAAACGCGCCACGATGGGAACGCCGCAGATATCGAGATTACCGACCCGCCGCTCCCTTTCCGCCGCGGACGCCGTAAGATCCTCGGGATGAACGAACTCGGAGATGTTGCGCCCCGCCGTTTCATTGGGTCGCCAGCCCAGCACGTTTTCCACAGCCGCGCTTTGGAATAAAATAACGCCGGTTGAAGAAAGCACGGAAACAATGTCCGACGCTCTTTCCGTTAAGGCGCGGAAGCGTCGCTCCGACGATTGAAGGGCCGCCTCGCCGCGCTTTTGCTCTATAGCGACGCCCGCGAGGCGTGCGGACGACGCGATAAGATCAAGTTCGCGCTGACTTGGGCAATGCGGGACACGCCGATAGATGGCGAACAATCCGAGCGGTGCGCCATCACGGGCAAGAATCGGGTGTGACCACACCGAGCGCAATTGGTAAGCGTCCGCAATGGCTTGAAGATCCGCCCATAACGGATCGGTTTGAATGTCCTCGACAATGACCGGGGCGCGGCGCGCGATGGCCGCCCCGCAAGAACTAACGGTGGGACTGACCTTGAAACCATCCAACAGGTCGAGAAACGGGGCGGGCAACGAAGGAGCCGATAAAGGGTAAACGCAACGGGTTGCGGTGTCGTACCGTAAAATAGAACTGAGCGCGCCGGGGAAAAGTTGCTCCGCCGCAAGGTTTAGAGCGCCCAGAACCGTGTCCATCGCGGCCCCGGTAGCGAGAAGTTCCAGGGCGTTATTTTGCGCCTGCAAAAGCGCCTCGGATTCTTTGCGTTCCGTGATTTCCGTGACAACGCCGACCGCGCTCCATTGTTTTGGCCCTGCCGCCTCCACCCGCACATCTTCGTGAAGCCAGTGCAAGTGATCGTTGCGATCCCGGCAACGAAACTCCTGCGAGTACTGGGTCAGACCTGCGCGAAAAGCGTCCGCACTGCGAATTCGCATCGCGGCAAGGTCCTCAGCGGGAATGCTATGTCCCCAGGCCTTTGCATAAGAAGCGAACGGAATCAAGCGGATTTGCAGAAACTGCTGGGCGGCATCCTCATTGGAGATACAAAGGTCCCAATCGAACGATTGAGTTTCTTCCCGGTAGATTATGGACGCTTCCCAAAGAAGGCATCGCGCACCCGAAAGAACGTAGCGCAGTCGTCGCTCCGCACACTCATCGCCCCGCTCATAGGCCCCGTTTATAAGGGGCGCATTTTCGTCGAAAGCGCCTAAATCAGCGCGAGGTATAAGGGCGGCTTGACGAGGCCCGTTTTCGTCATATCTACGGCGATCCGCAGGGTTATTAGACGGTGTTTCAGACGCCGTTTCCAGCTCCTCTGACAAATATGCGAGTGTTCCTTTTACGGTCACAAACCGCCCACCTTCTCCGTTGCGATCAAACGACCAGCAAAAGCGCAGTTGCCTGTGGCATTGAACAACAAATATATCACGAGACGATCAAAGTCTTGTTTTTACCAGCGGGCGGCGACAGTTAGCCGGTTAACAAGCGGTTTAGCCTGTTTCGTCGGAACAGGAACAAGGACGCGACCTCCCTTTATTATGGCGTCTGTTCCAACTATTTGCAGTCGCACTTTTGCCTATTCTGAGAGTTAGTCGCGGTTTCGCCATATTGGGTTCCCTTTATTAATGGGTTTTGTTGATAGGCGATTTCGTAGCATCACGCTTTCCCGTCTTTGCATTCTTGTAGGAACCATCTTTCATCAACTTGGTATAATAGGCCAAGACCAATGCCGTCATTTGCCGTCATTTGCCGTCACTGACAAACTCGGGGCAAACGACCGGTTTTCGACGACGCCTTTGTGATGACGTTTACGCACGATTTACTGGAAAGCCCGTTCCCGCTTATGCGAATAGATGACCTCCTTCATATCGGTTCGCCGTCGGTTTCGTTTGAGTTTTTTCCGCCCAAAGACGAAGAAGGGTTTACGCAACTCTACCGGACAATCGATAGGCTTCGTCCGCTTCACCCGTCGTATGTGTCGGTCACGTACGGCGCTGGCGGCTCGACACGTCAGAAAACCGTGGAGCTTGCCGGGAAGATCCAGAACGAGATCGGTATCCGAAGCATGGCGCACCTGACGTGCGTTGGGCATACCAAAGAAGAAATCGCCGGGATCTTGGACCAACTCTGGGACGCGGGCGTCCGAAATGTGCTTGCGCTTCGCGGCGATCCGCCCAAAGGCCAAACCGAATTCATTCAGGCGGAAGGCGGCTTCGCCTACGCATCGGAGCTAACCAGGTTCGCCGCCGAGCGTCATCCGTTTTGCGTCGCGACAGCGGGCTATCCCGAAGGGCATATCCACTGCTTAAACCGGATCCGCGACCTTGAACACCTGAAAACAAAGGTGGACAACGGCGCGAGCGTGATTGTGACGCAGTTCTTTTTTGACAACGACGAGTTTTACCGGTGGCGTGATGAAGCGCGGGCCATCGGTATTACGGTTCCCATTGTCGCGGGTATCATGCCGATTGTCAGCGTGTCCGGGGTCAAGCGAATGGTCGCTTTAAGCGGGGCGAAAATTCCCAACCCGCTGTTAAAAGCGCTGGAGGCGGTCGAGGACGACAAAGACGCGGTCGCCCGCATCGGCGTCGAACACGCATTGCGGCAGTGCCAAAATCTTATGAACAGCGGCGTCTCCGGCATACACTTTTACACGCTGAACCGTAGCCGTGCAACCGTTGATATTTGCAACGCGCTTCAAGGCAAATTCGCGGTTTGAAGACACGGCGCATCTTTGAAAAACCGGGAATTAAAACGGGCGTACCGGAGTTATACGTAACGCAGTCGAACAAAAACTGCAAAACGTTTTTCAGCGGTTCGGTTGCGCAGTCCGCGCTTTTGCCCGGTTTGCGCCGTTTTCTCCTATGGCGAAGGTTCCAAAAGCGTTGGTAGAAGGGGAGTAGTTCGTGATTTATGCCTTCTAATTCGACGAACGATGCGCGGTGGTCGCGCGTCGCCGCGTCCGTTCTTCTGCGGCGCGCCGACCCGCGCCGCACCACGAAAGGCCTCAAACGCCGACTGAACGGCGCGTCCGTGCTGGACGGTATGGGTAGCGACCTTTCCGAACAAGGCGCGGGATGCGTCGTTCCCGTGCAGGACGCGCTTCCTAATGTCGCGCCCGGCCTTGCCGCCGCCTACGCGCATTGCCAGCAAATCAATCGCCATTACGGTAAAACATACTATTTCTCGACCTGCTTTTTCCCCGCCTCGCTTCGTCCCGCCGTCCACGCGCTGTATGCCTGGGTGCGCTACCCCGATGAATGGGTGGACAACCCGCAAGGATTGACGCCCGAAGAGCAACGCGACAAGTTGCTTCGGTGGCGTGATGCGACTCTCGCCGCGCTTGAAACCGGCGAATCGGCTCATCCCGTGCTTTTGGCGTGGGCGGACGCCGCCCAGCGCGCCCACGTTTCCGCGTCCCACATGTGCGATTTTATCGAAGCAATGGAGATGGACCTGACGGTGACGCGCTACGAGACATTCGACGACTTGAAGCGGTACACATGGGGTTCGGCGTCGGTGGTCGGCTTGATGATGTGCGAACTGGTCGGCGCGCGTGACAAGGCCGCAGTTCCCCATGCGACGAGTTTGGGGCTTGCCATGCAGCTCACGAACTTTTTGCGCGATGTGGGCGAGGATTGGCGTGAACGGAGCCGTATTTACCTGCCTCTCGAAGACTTGGAGCGATTCGGCGTATCTGAGGATGACATCGCCACGCACCGCCTGACCGACAACATGCGCTCTCTGGTTCAGTTCGAGGCGGATCGCGCCCGCGCCATCTACGATCATGCGGACGATGGCATGGCGTTTATTCCGCAAGAGGCGAGACTGCCCGTGCGTCTTGCCCGCGTTTTATACTCTCGCATTCTGGATAAAATCGAGCAAAACGGTCACGATGTTTTTACACGCCGCGCCCGCGTTCCGACATGGGAGAAGTTGCTTGTTCTGGCCCGCGAACAACGCGCGACCAGCGCGACCATCAGCGTCGGAAAAACCGGAACGCCCTGATGTTGTCGGCGAACTCGCACTTGTAACCGTGAACCGGCGTCTTGCGGTACAATAAATGGCATGAAAACTACCGCAGTAGTCCAATGCTTTAAAATGGGAAGCCTCATTTATGCGCCGGTGACGATGGCCCTACTTGCCGCAGTCTGGTTTGTCAGCATAGCGCGCGGGGAAGAACCGCCCGCCGTCAACGTTGCGCCGCCCGCGTTTACCGAGACCGCGCTCCTCGCCGCCCCGCCGCCCGGCCCGTACGCGGTTCGAGTCGCCGTTGCGAAACCGTCAGCGCCCCCGCCTCAGATCGCCACCGGGTACCTCTACGCCCGCGACGATCCGAACGGCGCGGGCGTCCGCTACGCGGACGGGACCGACGCGTTCCCCCTTCATCCCGCGCGGGCGAAGGGGTACACTTATAAAAGCGTCGCGTGGCACACGCGCGAATTGTCCGCGATGCGGGACGCAGGTATTGACGTGGTTCTGCCCGCCTACTGGGGCAACCCCGCCGACCGCGCCCTAAAATCCGGCGCGGGGTTGCGCTGGAGTTTCGACGGCTTGAAACCGCTGACCGAGGCCGCAGGCAAAATGAACAAAACGGGGCGCAAATCCCCCAAAATCGGCCTGTTCTACGACACGTCAACGCTCCGCGACAACGCTGCGCGTTACCAACCGGATCTCGCCACAAACGACGGGCGCGCCTGGCTGTACACGTCGCTCCGCGATTTCTGGTCACTGATTCCGGCGCGTTTGCGGGCGACCGGCCCGAACGGCGGCCCGCTGTGTTTCATCGCCTACACCGGCCCGGAAAACGTGAAAAACGGCGTTGGGGATGCCGCCTTGTGGGAATACGTCCGCGCCCATTTCGCCGCCGACTTCGGCATTGAGCCGTACCTTGTGCTGCAAAACGGCTGGAAGCCCAGCCGTGACGGCGTGGGCGACGCCGCCTTTCCGCAGGCGTCCGCCCCTACGGACGGCTTGCAAACCACGGGCGGAGTCGCCACTCTCGGGCCGGGCGTGGATCAGCGTGCCGGACACGGCATGGTCAAAATTTTCCGAGACCGCGAAAACGGCGCGTTCTACGAAAACCAGTGGCGGCGTTTGCTTGCGCAAAGTCCCGTCCGTCGTCCACGCATCGCCCTTGTGGAATCGTGGAACCAATGGCAACAAGCGACCGCCATTGCGCCGTCGCGCGAGTACGGAGACAAGTATGTTCGCCTGACTCGAAAATGGGCCGACTTATTTCATCGCGGCGCACGTATACCGCTTCCCGCGTCCTCTCCTTACCGTAAAGCCGCCCGCGTATCGTGGTTCGCCGCGTCGCCGGACAACGATGAAAAAGGCGGCATCCGCCTTGTCGCGCCGCCCGATGGCGCCTTTAGCCTCTCCGCTATTGCGCCGGGCGGCCCTTTCGCGGAAGCCGCTCCCAACCCGCACGGCTCGCAACACCACCTTTACTTCGATGTAAACGACCATTACCTCTACGACGCCGATGACGCGCCAGCATCCACCATTGTTACGCTCAATATCGAATACTGGGATGAAGGTCAAGACCTTCTCCGCATCCAGTATGACGCCACAGAAACAGGTCAGGCGAAGCGAAGGGCCGATGACCCCGGTTACACCGCCGCCGCTGAAATAGCGCGCACGAATACCCACACCTGGAAGACCGCAACCGTTGCGCTCCCCTACCCCCGCTTCGCCAACCGAGAAAACGGCGGCGCAGACTTTCGCCTCCAATCCTCCAACACGACCCCGCTCCGCATCCGCTGGGTAACCCTTCGTCGCAACGGCAATTAGCGGGTTGGTCGGTTGTATTGTGGGTGCGTTCCAATTTGTGGTCGCCCCACGCGGGCGGCGGTCCTCACGCCGGACGGCGCCAGCCTAACGTTGGATCAGTTCATCTCAGATAAACGCAAAGTGGCTCAGTTTTTCCGTTACCACGGAAAAACTGAGCCACTTTGCGTTTATCTGAGATGAACTGATCCAACGCATGGCGTGGGCGCTCCTCCGCGTAGGAGGCGCGGCCCGCGTAGGGCGCCCGCAAAACGGGACGCACCCACCAAACGACCAACTACACGAAGCTAATGGCTTCGCCTTTGGCGGCGGATTCGTAGATCGCTTCGAGGACCTCGGACACGACACAGGCTTGTTCGGGAAGGACCACCGGAGATTTGTCGTTCACGACCGCGTCGATCCACATTTGGGCCTCGACCTCGTGCGGCTTGTTGGACGCGCCCTCGTAGAACGCCACCCCGCCCGCCTTCAGTTCGATCTCCTGCGTGTACAGGCGGCTGTTCTTTTCGCCGTTGATGCGGAGGCCGTTTTTCATATCGGCCCCGGCCTCGGTCCCGATCAGCGTCGTTTTGGCCTCGTCAATGTCGAGCGTGTTCAACGCCCAGGCCGCTTCGAGATAGATGGTCGCGCCGTTCTTCATCGTGATGAAGCCAAAGGCGGAATCCTCGACCGTAAACTCCTTCGGGTCCCACGGTCCCCACGCGTTTGCGGCGTTCTCGCGGTCCGCGAGTTTGCGGTACACGCTGCCCATCACCGATTTGACCTCATAATTGTTCATCAGCCAGAGCGTCAGGTCGAGCGCGTGCGTGCCGATGTCAATGAGCGGTCCGCCGCCCTGCTTGTCGGCATCGAGGAACACGCCCCAGGTCGGAACCGCGCGGCGCCGAACGGCATGGGCTTTGGCGTAGTAGATCTCGCCCAGGTCACCATCCTCGACCATTTTTTTCAGGTACTGGCTTGCGGGGGCGTAGCGGGTCTGATAGCCGATGCACAGCTTCTTGCCGGTTTCCTTCGCCACATCGCGCATCGCGCGGGCGTCTGCGGCCTTTTTCGCCATCGGCTTTTCGCACATCACATGGAAGCCGGACTGCAACGCTTTAATCGCGATTTGGGCGTGTGAATCGTTGGGCGTACACACATGGACCACATCAACGCCGCCTGCGGCGAGAAGGGCGTTAAAATCCGCATACGTTTTCGCGCCGGGCGCGCCGTACTCCTCGGCGGCCTGACGCGCTTTATCCTCGATAATGTCGCAGAACGCGACCATCTCGACATTTTTGACCGTTTGAAGGCCCGGCATATGCTTACCGTTCGCGATACCGCCGCATCCAATAATAGCGGCCTTGACTGTACTCATTCTGAGCTACGCTCCCTCTGCTGGAAATAACGTGAAATAAAAGTTCGGGACGGGCGACAATAAAGCGGCCCGCCTGCAGGTCTTAGTTTCGCGCTTCAGGGAGCGGTTCCCCTGTCTGAAACGGGCCAACCTGCTAAAAATCGTGATTTTTTTTGCAAATCGGGCGTATTTACCGGCCCGGACCGCGCCGCGACGAAAAACCGAGCGTTCCCAAGCGATACGAGTGGGCATGGCAGATCGCCACGGCGAGTGCATCGGCGGCGTCATCGGGGCGCGGAATCTCCTGTAGTTTAAGAAGACTTGTCACCATCGCCTGCACCTGTTGCTTATCCGCGCCGCCGTATCCGGTGACCGCGATTTTGACCTGCATCGGCGTATACTCGCACCAGGGTAGCCCGCGCTGGGCGAACGCGAGCAGCACAACGCCGATGGAGCGCCCGACCGTGAGCGCGTTGGTGACGTTGCGGTCGAAGAACAGCCGTTCGGTCGCGACCGTGTCCGGCTGGTATTTATCCAGAAGCGTGTTTATGTCGTTATAAATCGAAAGCAAGCGATCCGGCATCGCGGTTGTCGGCTGGGTCAGCAGAACGCCCACGTCAATCGGGATCAGTTTGTCTTTTTCATACCGAATTACGCCGAAACCGGTTGTCGCCGTACCGGGGTCAATTCCCAAAACTACCATGCTTCCCATTCTACGCCGCGCGGCCCGCGAAACCAAACGGGAATGCTACATTGTTTCGGGTACAACGATAGCATTCCGCCCTGGAAGGATGCCATCCCTTATGCGATTCGCTCCCAAAGTCTTATCCGTCGTTATCCCCGTGATCGCCATCGCATCACTGTGGTACGGGCGCACCTACCCGCCCGCCTTAACCGGTACGTGGTCGCTCCAACAGAACGCCCCTGGGTCAGATGTCACGTTGACCCTGCGCGCAGGCGGTCGGGGTTACCTGAAGTACAAAACAATTCCTGAACAGCCGGTTCGCTGGTTCGCGGATGGCGACAAAATCACGATTACCACGCCCCCCTCGCCCGCTGTCCTGTTGTTTGGAAGCGCGGAATTTATTGCAACTGAAGGTCCGAACGGCGACGAGTTAAGCCTCGACATCGGCTCGCCCATTATGCTTCGCCGCACGGAGTAAAGCCTGCAGGCAGGCGACGTACGATGCAACCTTTGATGCGCGCCGCTTGTCTCATGGTTTGGAGAATTTAATTTATGCGTTTGTATCTTGCCGCCCGCCCCGCTCTGCTCGCCGTTTTCGCCGCTGTCACCCTTGCCGCCTCTTCCGGGTGCGCCAAAGTCTCGCCCGCCGTGGGAACCTGGACAGGGTCCGCGATGACCTCGACCGCGACTGTGGTTTTGAAGGCGGATGGAACCGGAACCGTCGCCATCCCGCCTATGACGCCCGAAAAACCAGTCACATGGAAGGAAGAGGCGGACAAAAAAGTCACGATTCAACTGGGCGGCGCAGGTGCGCCCTCCGCGCCGGGTTCGGCCCCTTCCGCCGGGATGAATGTCAGCCTGACGGGAACTATCGCGGACGATGCCAAAACAATGACCGTTCCTTTTCCTGCCTTCAGCCTGACGCTGACCAAGCAAGCGGATAAATAACGAACGTAATTACGTCAGTCGCGCAAGCGGGCAGTGAGCATTTTGGTCAAGGCCGCCCCATCAATGGCGACCACAGCGTAGAGGTTGGGTGTGTCGGTGCGCGTCGTAATCGCGGTGACGCGCCCGGTTTCGGCATCTGCGTCCGCGCGCATCGTCACGGCCCGAAACAACCGCATCCACGTGAAGGGGTCCGGCTGACGCGCGAGCAGAAGCGCGGGCAGGGCGGACAGATACACCGGGGTTTGCGCGTCCCCGTTTACATAATCGCGCCCGCCGCTTATCGCGCTTAGCAAAAACTCCGCAGTGGCGCCGCCGCCCGCGAGCAAACCCGGCGCAAAATAACGCCACAGGCAAATATCGCGCGGGAGCCAGATAACGCCTTCGCCGCTCACGAGCAAGCGCGCCCACGCCTGCGCGGCGGGCGAGCCTATCGGTGCGCGACTGTCGCTGGTAGGCGCGAACCGCTCCGGCTCCCGCTCGCGCAAGCGCGGGTCAATCGGCAGACGCTCCCCCTGCGGATAATTGGCGTAATCATTAGCGAAGCCGCCCACAAGAAACAAGCGCGCGATTGTCACACGGAAACGCGCCTGATCAGCAGTGAGAGCCGCCGCGATCACCTCATATCCGCCTACCGCAACGACATTGAGCGGCGCAGGCGCAGTATCCAACGCGTTTCTGAAACCTTCCACGCCGCGCCAAAATGGGATTGGTTTGTGTCCGGTTACGGCTATTAGCTCGCCCAATGCGGCCTCGAAGCCCTCCGCAGTGGCGGCGACACACACGCCCTGGACCTCGTAATCCGACGAGCGCAACAAAAACGCAAGATCAAAAAGATCAACGGAATCCAATACACCCTCGCGGTTGGTTTCCGTAACGTATAAAACGGGTGTTGCGGCGTCGCGCGCCGCAAGATTATCCGGCATCTGAGATCGTTTCTGTTTACGTTTGACGACAGTTTGCCGTCGGGCTACTTGGGCGCACCGGTTTTAGCGTCCGCGCCTGAAGGTTGCGATGTGGTCGGTTTTTCCGCATCCTTCTTTGTTTCCGGCGCGGCGAGCGGCGTTTGCGGCCCGCCCTGCGGATCGAACGGGTTGTTCTTACGGAGGCGCACGGATAAATCGGAAACGCGCGCGGCATGGTTGTCGCAGTACAAAACGCTTGCCGCGTCGTTATGCCGGGGCCGCATCCATGCTTCCCGAACGCTTCCGGTAGGCAGGACAAAATCGCCGGCTCGAAACTTCGGCTCGCGCACGGCCCCAATATAGAAACGCCAGCCGGACAGCGCGTTCGCCGCGCCCCGATTTGCCGTGTCCCAGAATAAAAACGTTTCCGATGCGCTTTTGACATCGGCCTCGGTTGCGGGCGGCTCATGCAACTCGAAAACAGGAAACACCCGCGCGCCCAGCGCGGCGTTGTAGGCGTACGTTGGTGCGTCTGCGCCAGGGCAAACGAAAACGTCCGCGTCGGTCGCACGCCGCTTCGCCTCGCGGTACGAACCAAGCCGTATTGTCCACGCTTCTTCCTCACCCACGAAAGGCCGCGCGGCGCGAATTAGATCCGCATCCGGTTCACTGCGCGGGAGCGGCGGATACTGCCCGTCGTTGTCCTGCACATACATCGTCATCATCTGGCCCAAACGCTGAAGGTTGGCGGCGCATGACGCTCCGGTAGCCGCCCCGCTCGCGCGCCGGTATGCGCCCACCGACAAGGTCAGCGTCACGCCGATGATGACCAGAATCACCGCCCACTCGAAGATATACACGGACGGGCGCGACCGGTCGGGTAGGAAACGGTGCGGCGCGCGAAACTGCCGAACGCCTTTGCGCGCCGATTTATACTCATACGGACGCTTGGGCGGCGGCGCGGAAGGTGGCAGGGACAAAGCGGAAGGGGAACTTTCTTTCGCGAAACGGACGGAAGCGAAACTACGGCGCGGGCGGAACCGGAACGGGCGGACGCCATAGCGGATAACCGGCGGCTTCGAGCATCTCACCAACCGCCCACAGCGGAAGGCCGACTACATTGGACAAGTCGCCGTCAACTCGGGTGACGAACGCCATCGCGCCGCCCTGAATGCCGTATGCGCCCGCCTTATCGAACGGCTCGCCGGTCGCGATATACGCGTCAATCGCCGCATCGGGAAGGTCGCCGAACGTCACGCGGGTTTCCATAACCCGCACCTCGCGCCGCGTGACCGTCCCGACCCCATCCGACGCAAGCAAGGCGACGCCGGAATACACGGAATGCGTTTGCCCGGAAAGAAGGCGGAGCAAGCGGCGCGCATCGTCCGCGTCTTTAGGCTTACCCAGAATCGCGCCGTCCGGGGCTACGACATCGGTATCCACGCCCAAAATTAGCCCGGCCCGCCGCGCCGCGACCTCGTCCGCTTTGGATTCCGCCGCGCGCCGCACATACTCGATGGGATCGCGCAGATGCGACAGCGTCGCCTCGTCGAAGCGGCTTGTGACGACGGTGAAGCGAACGCCGAGCAACCCCAGCAGTTCGCGGCGGCGCGGCGAGGCCGAAGCAAGCATTAAGCGCGACGCGGCGACGCCGGGAGCGTTTCCCAAGTCACCGCTTGGTTCATCGCTCATACAACGTTTACGCCGTGTCCCCGCCGCTGTCGCTTTTAGCGGGCTTCTCGTTCCCGCTCTCGATATAGAACTCATCGGCGGGCGAGTTCGACGGAGCCGCCTCGGTCACAACGGTCACGCCCATATCAGAAGGGCCGCTTTGCTCCGCGCCGAATTTCGCATCCCCGGATTCCATCTCGACTTCGGTCACCGCCTCGGCAGGCGTTTCCGTCACCTGCGACGGCGAACCCGTCGTCACAGCGGGCGGGGCGACTGGCGCAACGTACGCCATGAAGTCGGTTCCGGTATCGGCGCCGCTCATCAGGGAATCGCTTCCGCCTGTTTCCCGCGCAACCTCTTCGCTGGTTTCGGAGACGGCGTAGTCGGAATCCGCCAGCGCGGTCGGCGCGGCGTCGGGGATACGGGTTCCGTCTTCGGCGGCGGTCGTTTCCGGCCCGACCGC
Source organism: uncultured Armatimonadaceae bacterium (assembly GCA_964252165.1). Classification (GTDB taxonomy): domain Bacteria; phylum Armatimonadota; class Armatimonadia; order Armatimonadales; family Armatimonadaceae; genus CAXUMS01. The sequence goes on along the minus strand of CAXUMS010000017.1, from coordinate 8,203 downwards.
TTCCGCATCAGGGGATGATGGCGCGACCTGCGCTTCCAATGTCTTCACGCGCTCCTCCAATGTCCGTATTTCGTCCTCGGCGGAAACCGGCGCGGCGGGCGCAACGCCAACCGCCGTTTTCACGGGGTTTGTGACATCGTCACGAAACGATTTGAACGCTTTTTCGCGGGCGGGCCGCCCCTTTTCTTGTACCGCGTCTAAAACCGCCGGGGCGTATTCTTTGGCCTGTTTCGCTTTTTCGGACAGGTTGTCTACCGCTTTTTCCAACGCTTCGGCGGCAAGAAGCGCGGCCCCAAATGCGATGTCAAGCGCTCTTTCGGCAAGCCCGCCCGACGGCGGCGCGGTTCCGCCCACCGACGATTCGCCGCCGTCCGATTTCACTTCGACAATCGTTACCTTATCGTCGCCCGCCGTCGCTTCGGTCACCTTCGATGCGTCCGGGGCCGCCGTTGATTTGTCACCGTCTTTGTTATCGTCTGCCGCCATCTGTTTTCGATTCTCCAGAATAATCATGGGTTACGCCTTTCGGACCCGCGAGGCCATATAATAGTTGCCGAATTGCGCCGCCTCGCCTTTATCGCGTTTTGATTAGGTTATACCCGTCGCGACATATACCACTGCGATCTATAACGGTCCGGCGTAAACATCGCGCTTGAGAATGCCGACATACGGCAGGTTACGGTACCGCTGGTTCCAATCCAAACCGTAGCCGATAACGAACGCATCGGGAATGGTGAAGCCGACATAATCGGCGTCAATCTGTGTGCCGCGCCCCGCCGGTTTATCCAAAAACGTGACGACCTTCACCGACGCGGGCGCGCGCTGTCGCAAATTCCGTAACACATACGCGAGCGTCAGGCCGGTGTCAATTATATCTTCGACCACGAGAACATGCCGCCCCTCAATGGTCTCGTCCAAATCTTTGGTCAGGCGCACCTCGCCCGACGACGAGGTTCCGGCGTACGACGCGACGCCGAGCAAATCAATCGTGAGCGGCATGTCTATGGCGCGCATCAAATCCGCGATGAACGGAATGGACCCTTTAACAATTGTTATCAAATGCGGCTCGCGCCCGTCATAATCCCGCGCGATTTCCGCACCCAGTTCCGCTACGCGCTCCCGTATACGCTCCTCGGAAAAAAGAACCTGCTCCACATCGTCATGCATCGCCTGCGCCATACTCGCCCCGCCCCCTCTTGTTCGCTACGCCGCCCTATCGCCTGCTTGATACGTTGCAGTTTACCCGGTTTGAGCGCTTGTTTGTTGTTCGTTAGGTGAGTGCGTTTCGTTTTGTTTATGCTCCTGCGCGGGGCGGCGGTCCTCACGCCGGACGGCGCCAGCCTAACGCTGGACCGGGCATTTTGCGCTTGGCGAGGGGTTTAGTTGTTTTTCGCTCCCGGCGAAAAACAACTAAACCCCTCGCCGGAATCAAAAGGAACTGATCCAACGCAGGGCGTTGGCGCTCCCCCGCGTAGGGGGCGCCGCCCGCGTAGGGCAACCACAAATCGTAATGCACCTACCAAACGGACAACAAGACTACATCTCGAATAGGGTCATTTGGTGTTTGGCGTCTATTTTGGCTTTGCGTTTTGCGCCGGTCAGGGGCTTGGGGAACAAACGCTCGAAATCGTCGCCGACCGCGGCTTCGAGGCGCTGGGCGAACTTGTATAACTTGGTTTGGTAGTACTCTATATCGTCGTCGTCGTCGTACTCGGCGGCGAGCGCGAGGGACTTGTCTTCGCGCTGGTACAGGCTTGCGTACTCGCCCACCGTCAGGCCCGCCATCGCGGATGCGCTTCGCTTGCGCGCGTCCGACGAGAACGTTTTTTCGGTCACGCGCTCGCGGCGCGCGATCTCGGTGATGGGAAGCTCGCGCTTTTCGATTTGCGCTTGCAGGTCGGCGTAGAGTTGCGCTAAGGCGTTTGTGTCTTCGGCGAGAAGCAGGTCCACGGCTTCGTTCAAAAAGCGACGACCGAAGCGCTCATCCGAGCGCGACCGGAGCGAACTGCCTTTGAATGTTTTTTTGCCTTCGTACGTCACCAGAACGTAGTTTTTGGCCTTGAGCGACAGCATAACGGCGTACCGACCGTCGAAGGCGAGGCGGATACCCTCGTCGAGTGTGGACCCGACGCGCGCCACAAACGCTTCCTCATCCTCCTGCTCCTCCACGCCGGGCGGGGCTTGAAAGTACACGCCGTCCGTGTCAATCTCGATCACCGTTGCGCCCTGCGCTTCGAGTTCGCGCGCGATATTTTTGACGATCTCCTGCCCGATCTCGGTCACTTTCCCGGCTGCGGCGTAGTCGTTGAAGTAGAACGGCGCGCCCAGGTACCCGTAGAACGAGTTAATCAGAAGTTTGTACGAGCCTTGCAAACCGTCCCAATAGGAGGCAAGGCGACCATCCGGGGCTTTCTTGGCCTTGTTCTTCGCCATCAACCGACGCTTGGTTAACTCTTTCAAAAGTGGAAGGAACAAGCCCAATTTGTCGCTCGACGACGTAATGCCCTGGGTGAGCATAATGGACGGATAAAGCGACTCGACATCGGCCTTAACGATGTTTTTGACAACGCCGGAAACGCGCATTTCCGTGTAGCCGCCGCCATAGGGAACCGGGGCTTGCTGGCGCGCGACGGCGTGATTGGACTGAAGGTACGCACGCACGAAGATCGAGTTGATCTTCTCGCCGGACCCGGTGACCGCGACATTCTGGTAGCTGTCCGGCGCCATTTGCGTTTGGTAGAACTCGGTCGGCGCGACAATCTCGGCGAGGCGGCGGGTTTCGCGGACATCGCCCAGAGCGTAGGCGCGGACCATGTCGGGGTCCGACGCCCACAAATCCGTGATCTGCGCGCGGTCCAAATACACGCGGTCCGGCTCGGCGATATGGTACGAGATCGCGCATTCTTTGAGGCCGTACGACGAAATTTCTCCTCTCGCCAAATCGAAGCGCTGGGTTTGGAACAGCGTGTCAATGATATGGCGGCCCCAAACATAGTGCGGCAAAAACGGGCGCGTGTTCGCCCCGATAGCGCAGTTGCGCTCCGCCATGCCCACCTGTATCTCCGACCCGTCGCGGCCCCAGGACAGGCGAACGCCGGACGCTTTGGCGCGTATCCGAATCCACGGCAGATCGAACGAGTACAGATTGTGGCCTTCCAAAACGTCCGGGTCCCACTCCTGCACCAGTTCGGTAAGGCGCGTCAGCATTTCGCGCTCGGTTCCGACCAGCACCTCCTCGTGTCCCCGGTTATCCGAGCAAACAATGAGGAAAATCTGGGCGTCCGGCGCGGTGGGCGAAAGCGCGGTGGTCTCGATGTCCACCTGCATCCGCACGATGTCGGGGAAGGCCATGCCTTTGAACAACGTCATGCCGGACGCGATTAAAAACTGCTTGATCGCCGAGCCGTAGTTGAGATGGTCGCGCCGCTCATCCCGCAGTATCCGGCGCGCATCCTGATATGAGGCCCACGAATCAAACCGCACCAACTGGTCGTAGCCGCCCCCGCCGCCGTCCAGTTTTTCGTACTGCGCGCCGGGCAGATCGCGCATCTCGCGCAAGATAAGCCAGGGTTGGAACGGAACCGTTTCGCGCGCAATCGCCCCGCTTTTGCCCCGCCGCAAAATCGTCGCCTCGCCCGCCCGCGTGTCGGTTTCCACCGCGACAATACGAATGGTCCGGTCGCGCCCGAACAACGCGCGCTCCAACGTTTCCGCATCGGTCATCGCGGGGGCGGTGTCCGCCACAGGCGCCGTTGTCGCGTCCGATACCGCTTCCAATTCGTCTAAAATTACATCGTTTGCCACGGCGTCATTGTACCGTAGCGAAAAGCGTGCATTGGTTTACAAGGAGATAAATCTCCTCGCTACGTAGCGCTTCGCGCCGTTCGTCCTACGGACGGAATGGACGAAATTATTGATAAAGCAATCTAATGGCGTTAGGTAAAACGGTTCACACATTGAACCAATCGAACCTGAGTCAACCCGTTAACATGTTCCTGCACATCGTCCGTAGGACGACTGGCGCGAAGCGCCACGTAGCGAGGAGATTTATCTCCTTGTATCAACGCAACCGCCCAACCGCCTAACTTTTTGTTGCCCCCTTACTGTGAGTTCAGAGGCCGTCCCCGACCCGCTTGACAACCCGGACCGCTTGCGTGATAATACAACTAAGCGCGGTTCACCAAACGTTTGGTGCAAACCGTGCGGTCTCGCTGTTGAGGCCTTCTGACAATGAAAGTCACGCTCCACGATATCGCCCGCCAGGCGCGGGTGCATTACGCCACCGCGTCCACGGTTCTCAACGGATCACGCGGCAGTACGCGCGTGTCCGACGAAACCCGACGCCGCGTTCTTTCCGCCGCCGAAACGCTCGGCTACAACCCCAACCGCGCCGCGCAACAACTAAAAACGCGCCGCAACCGTGTCGTTGGCCTTTTGGTCGGCGACGTGGAAAACCCCTTTTTCGCGCGTATGGTATCGCTTTGCTCGGAAGCGTTGGAGCAGAACGGCTTCGAGGTGGTTCTCGCGACGCATCGGCGGGACGGGCGCAACGACCTTCACCTACTCGACACCCTGCTTTCGCGCCAGCCTGCGGGCATTCTGCTGTGGAGCGAAACCAACACCGAGGTGCGCGAACGCGTTCAGCGTCCCGATATGGCCCATGTGACCGTGATGGGTCTGGATATTCCCGGACGCGATAGCGTGGTCGGCAGTCTGATCGAGGGCGTCCGTGACGCTCTGGAGCATCTGCGAACCGAGGGTTTTCAGCGCATCGGTTACTTTGCGCCGGTCGCGGCTCTAACGCGCCACGGCGACCCGCGCTACCAAACGTACTCGGAAACGATAAGCGCGTGGGAACAAACCGAGCGCGTGGTCAGTTATGAGAACGAGGGGCGCGACCGGGTTGCGGCCTCTCGCGAGCGGGCGGAAGCGTTCGCGGACGACTGGAAAACCCAGGAACCGAACGCGCGCGTGGACGCCCTTTTTTGCTTTAACGACCTTGCCGCGTTCGGGGCGCTCATGGGGCTACGGCGGCGCGGCTTGCGCGTCCCGGAAGATATTGCGCTGGTCGGATGCGACGATTTGCCGCTGTCCGCGCAACTTGATATGCCGTTAACGACGATTGCCTACCCGCTCGGCGCAATGTGCCGGGGAGCCGTGACTCTTCTGCGGGAGCGTATCGTCCACGGCGAGCGCGAACGGGATGAGGAAAACGAAGCGACGGAGCCGTATGCGCCCCGATTGCGACACTTCCCGACGCAACTGGTGGTGCGCGAATCAAGCCGCCGCCGTACGGTATAGTAGTCTTAATTCAACTTTATCGCGTTCGGATACGACTAAAAAGTGTCTGACGCTCGGTCTGTTTGGAAGGAAAACAAATTTGAACATAGCGGTTCGCTTCAATTTTTTTAATTCGCGTGTGCGGGTTCTTTTGGGGGCGGGTAGCGCTGTAGCGATGTTCGCTTTTGGGATTGCCGGTTGCGGCGCTAAAAAGGAAACTGCGGCCACGCCGCCCCCAACCGCACCGACAGCGGCGACCGGCGACGCGACAGCCGCCGCGCCCGCGTCCGCAGGCTACAACGCAACGACGGACAACAGCCCGGAAGCGCAACGGTATCGCAGTATGCAACAACCGGGGGCAAAGCCGCCGGGAGCGCGTTAGCCAACGGGCAATATAGAATGCGGCGTCAAGCGCCGCCTGTTTGTTATCAACGTTTGTTCTTACCGATGGAGGCAGAATTTATGACACGGCGAAACGCCCCGGCGCGCACGGCTATGCGCGGCTTTACCCTGATTGAACTGCTCGTCGTTATCGCCATTATCGCGATTTTGGCGGCGATTTTATTCCCTGTTTTCGCCCAGGCGCGTGAAAAGGCGCGGCAAACCTCGTGCATGTCGAACATGCGGCAACTCGGCACCGGCATTGCGATGTTCACGCAGGACCACGATGAATTCTTGCCGAAAGCCTACTTCAACGATGTGGTAGACGGCGACACAGGCTGGACCTACCAAACAGGTTGGGATGAGGCGATTTATTCTTATACAAAGAATGGTAACATCTTTGCCTGTCCCTCCGATTCTGATTCCCGTACCTACACGCCCCCTGCGCTTGGTGGAGATAATAGACCGCATCCTGGGGCGGGAACTAAGTTTGCAACGTCGTACCGCATCAATGCAAGCAACCAGCCGCGCGGTCCGTGGGACCCGACATCGCTTTCAATGATGGATCGTCCTTCTGACGCCATCATAATAGCCGAGAGCGTTCCCGGCGTTAATCAGGACAACCCGGATGGAACGGGCGACAACTTCAACCAATTAGCGACTTGGGAAGGCGAGGACCGCAACTATGTTTGCGGCAAGGCGACCGACAACTACACCAACAACGTTGCCTTTGATCGTCATATCAACAAAATTCCAGGCCGCTCTTACAAAACCTACACCAAGCATACGGCGGAAAATCTACCGGGTAGCAACAATGGCCTGTCGAACTACGTGTTCGCTGATGGTCACGCGAAAGCCCTGCCGTGGGGCGCGACGTGGAAGCGGATTGCGCCGGATGTTAAAACTGGGGACGGATCGAAAACCGTCACGCCGACCATGTGGCGCCAAAACTTCAACGGTACCGAAGGCGCCGCCAACGACCGTTGCGGTATTCTGATTCCGTAAGTCGTTCGTGGCAAACGAAAACCCATAAGCGAAGCGGCCCCGCGTCCCTATCGGGACGCGGGGCCGCTCGCTTGATTTCAATCTTTTCATGCAAACCGCTCGCGACACTATCGCTGCTTCCTACGCTTCGCTTTCCCGGCGCCGCCTGATCGGCGGCGCGCTTTCCGCCGCTGCGCTGTCGGTTCTGCCTGCTGGGTGCGGGCGGCGCAGCGCGACGGGAAGCGGACGCGGCGCGGACGGCAAGATTACCATCCGTTTCTGGAACGGCTTCACCGGCCCGGACGGCAAAACGATGGAGGCGCTTGTTAAGCGCTTCCAGGCCGCCAACCCCGATGTCGCGGTGAAGATGCAGATTATCCCGTGGGGAACGTACTACGACAAGTTGACGCTCTCGCTCGCGTACGGCGGCGCGCCCGATGTGTTCGTTACCCATGCCGCGCGCCTGCCCGAGTTCGCGGAGTACGAGGCCCTGCGCCCGCTCGCGGATTTTTACGCATCCGATACAACGCCGCTTCAAGAATCGGATTTCGCGCCGATCCCGTGGCAAGGCTCATTTTACAAAAGCGTGCAGTACGGTCTGCCGCTCGATGTTCACCCCCTCGGCTTGTACTACAACACGGACCTGTTCAAAAAAGCCGGTATCGTGGACGCGAACGGCGACGCCAAACCGCTCCGGACTGGGGACGAGTTCTTAGATGCGGCGAAGCGGCTGACCCGCGACACGGACGGCGACGGACAGCCGGACGAGTGGGGCTTTGTTTACACGTACCAGCATACGAATTTTATAACGTTCGCCGCGCAATGGGGCGGCGGCATCCTGACGCCGGACCTGTCCCAATCGGCGATGGATTCCCCGGCGACGATTGCGGCGGCCCGCTACATGAGCGATCTTATCTACAAACACCAGGTCGCGCCGCGCCCGGAAGGCGTTGACGCCTGGCTTGCGTTTCGGCAGGGTAAAGCGGCGATGGCGATGGAGGGGATTTATATGCTGGCGTCGCTCGAAGAGCAGAAGGACCTCGCCTACGCGGGCGCGCCGGTTCCGCAGTTCGGCCCGCAACCGGGCGCGTGGGGCGGCTCGCATGTTCTCGCGATGCCCGGAACGCGCGGCGGAACCGATGGCGACGAGAACACGCGGCGCGCGGCCTGGCGCCTGATGCGGTTCCTGTCGGACAACAGTCTGAGCTGGGCCGAGGGCGGGCAGGTTCCCGCGCGCGTCGCGATCCGCGACTCCCCCGCCTTCGCCGCGCTTCCCGTGCAGTCCGCGTTCGCCCGCCAACTCGACCATATCGTCTACGACCCATTAACCCCAAAAGCGAACGCGCTCGGCCCCTTCGTGGACCCCGCCATCGAATCGGTCCTACTCAACCTCGACACATCACCAAACGGTCTCGAAAACGCCCTCCACGACGCATCGCGCCGCATCAACCAAGTCTTGAAACGCCCTTGATTTGTTTATCGTTTTGTTTGTTTGTGTCGTAGAGTTTTGCCCCTGCGCGGGGCGGCGGTCCTCACGCCGGACGGCGCCAACGCCATG
>CAXUMS010000016.1:6898-43918 GCA_964252165.1 uncultured Armatimonadaceae bacterium | reverse complement strand
TTTAGACTTCCGCTAAGTAGACGCAAACGACCAACACAAACACGAACACGGTTAGCAGGCGGGCGGGGGCGGGTAATTTGAGAAGGGAGACAAAATCGAATGGCTACCGCCACGAAGACGGATGACGCGGTTCCGCCGCCCGTTGAGACTCGCAATACCGAAGAGGCCGCGCGCGAGGCCGCTAAGCTTGCGCATTTGCGATATGTTCACGACACCATGCCGGGCATTCGGCGTGAGTTGAAGTCGGGCGATGAAAGCGGCAAGGAGTTCCGCTACGTGGGACCGACCGGCGATGAGATACGTGACGAAGCGACGCTCGCCCGGATTCGTTCGCTCGCCATTCCCCCGGCGTACGCTGATGTTTGGATTTGTCCGGCGGCGAACGGGCATTTGCAGGCGACAGGGCGGGACGCAAAAGGGCGTAAACAGTACCGGTACCACCCAAAATGGCGGGAAACGCGCGACGAAAATAAGTATGACAAAATGCTCGCGTTCGGCGAGGTTTTACCTGCGTTGCGGGAGCGAGTAGACCGCGATCTGGCGCGTTCAGGGATGCCGCGCGCGAAGGTGCTGGCGGTTGTGGTGCGCCTGCTCGAAACCACACGCATTCGTGTCGGGAACGAGGAGTACGCGGAGGAGAACAACTCCTACGGTCTCACCACGCTCCGCAACCGGCATATTGAGGTCGAGGGCGGAACATTGCATTTTCGCTTCCGAGGCAAAAGCGGGAAAGACCACGAGATCGATCTGCATGACCGGAAACTCGCCAATATTGTCCGTAAACTGCGCGATCTACCCGGTCAGGAGTTGTTTCAGTATGTGGACGGGGAAACGGGCGAGGCGCACCGTGTTACATCGCACGACGTGAACGAGTATCTGCGTGAGATTACGGGCGGCGATTTTACCGCCAAAGACTTTCGCACGTGGGCCGGAACCGTTTTATGTGCGCTGACTTTGCAAGGGTTCGAGGAGTTCGACGGCGAATCGGTTGCGAAAAAGAATATCGTCGCCGCAATCGAGGCCGTTTCCGAGCGGCTCGGCAATACGCCGACGGTGTGCCGCAAGTGCTACGTTCACCCCGCTATTTTAGACGCTTATTTGGAAGGTGATATGGCCCGAACGCTCGAAGCGGCGTCGGCGACCACAACAACGGAGAAGGACGGCCCCGCCCTTACCGCCGAGGAGCGCGCCGTGATGGCGCTTTTGCAAACTCGGCTCGTCGCCTCCCCGCCCGGATCGAGCAAGCGGGGCGAGGGTAAAAAGCCCCTGATGAAAAAAGCGGCTTAGACCAGAAAGAAAAGGCCGTGCCGACAATGGCGCGGCTTTTTCTTTGCGGTTTATTTTCCCGGACGCGCCAACACCGAAGCCATAAAAGGCGATTTCACGACATTTCCAAAAACGGTAAAAGCGCGGCGTGAAACGCGTTGGTCGCCTCGATATGCGGTATATGCCCGACATTGGGAATTTCCACGAGACGCGCGCCGGGAATGTCCCGGGCGGCTTCCCGGCCCAGGCGCGGATAATCTCCCATCGTCGCGGCGACCTCTTTCGTAACGCGGTCTTTCCCGATAGCGGTACGATCCGATTGCCCGATGATAAGCAACGTCGGTACGCGCAAAAGGTTCAGTTCGTGCCGGACGGGTTGTTGATAAATCATTTGCGACGTAAGGGCGGACACGCGGGCGTAGCGAGGGAATTCGCCGGACAACCGTATGCGGGCTTCCACCTCGACGAAACGCTCATACGCAGGAAGCCACTTAACAAAGTAATTCTTCCGGTACGCCCTGATTTGCTCCACGGTTTGATTTAGTTCTTGGTAGATTACCTCGTCAAGCGAAAGAGGGCGAACCTTAAGTCGGTAATCCTCCAGCCCGAGGGGGTTTTCGAGTACGAGTTTCACGGTTCGCTCCGGGTAAGCGCGTGCGAACCGCACAGCTAGCATTCCGCCCATCGAATGCCCGACGATTACGGCCCGCTCAACCTCGATTTCATCCAACAAGCCCGCAGTTTGCTGAGCGAGCAAATCAAAACTGTAGTTAATGTCGTCGGGTTTAGAGGATTTGCCAAAACCAATCTGGTCGGGAACCACAACGCGATGGCCCGCTTGGGTTAAAGCGGCGATGGTTTCTTGCCAATAGGCGCCATAAAAGTTTTTGCCGTGTAAAAGGACCACGACATGCCCGCCCCGCGCGCCCGCGAGCGGCGCGGCCTCCATATACGCCATGCGGTTCTGCTTGCGCTCGATAGTAGGAAGGTAAAACCGCACCGCGTACGGGTACGGGTATTCCTCCAATGCTATGCCGAGGGGCGTTTCGTACGTCGGAGCGCCCGTCAAAGGCGCAGTGGCGTTCTGACCATGCGCCTCCCTACCTGCGCCAACGGCGAACGCCGCCGATGCGCTTCCCGCAACCGCGGCGCGTATCAAGTCACGCCGCCTGATGACAACTCCATTACGCATGAAGTTTAACCGGCTTTCCGGTCCGCGCCGACTCATAGATCGCCTCGATGTAGCGCAAATCGCGAAGTCCCTCTTCACCCGGCGTTTTCGGCTCGCGGTTGTTCAGAACGCAGTCGGCGAAGTGGTCCATCTCGCGCGCGAACTGGTTTTTCTCCTCTATCTTATGGTCCTCCCTAATCAGCGTTTGGCCGTCCGGGGCGGAATGATCGAGCAAAAGCGTATGCTGGTAATAATCGGTCGCCGGGTCAAGCGTCAGGGTCGCTTTGCTTCCGAATACCTGGTACCGTTTGACATCGTGGTACTCGTACGACGACGTGCAGTTGGCGATAACGCCGGACGGGAACCGCAACACGAAATGAACGTTCGCCTCGACCTCTTTGAAGCGCGGATCGTTCGGCGGCGAGTAGATGGTGGCGTATACCTCGGTTGGCTCTTCGCCGGTAAGGTAGCGGGTCGCGTTCAAACTGTAGATGCCGATGTCCACAAGGGAACCGCCGCCGGATAGCGCTTTTTGAACGCGCCAGCTGTCCGCCTTTTCTTCCGGCTTGACATTACGCCCGTGGTCGGCGGTGATGGAGACGATGCGGCCCAACTTTCCGCTCCGGCATATCTCGATAGCGGCGAAGTTGTACGGCTCGTAATGCGCCCGGTACGCGATCATGAGTTTGCGCCCGGCTTTCCGGCACGCCTCGATCATGTCCTGGCAATCTTTGGAGTTGGTCGCCATTGGTTTCTGGCATAGCACATGCTTGCCCGCCGCCGCCGCCGCGAGAACGTTCGGCTTGTGAAGAGCGTTTGGCGTGATGACATACACAGCGTCAATACCTTTGTTGTCCTTCATACGCGCCATTTCATCGTAGCCGTACACGCTGTTCGGATCCACGCCAAATCGCTCGGCGAACGCGCGCCCCTTCGCCTTGTCGCCGGTCACAAAACCCGCCAAACGACACATTCGCGTTTCGCCGAACGACGGAATGACCTGTTGCGATGCGAACTCGCCGATGCCCGCAACCGCGATCCCGACGCGTTGCGCGGGCGGGAGCGGCGGCTGTTCCCTATCTGGCGCGTTGCCGGACTGCGGTTGCGACGGTTGCACCGTTCCCTGCTGCGCCGAAGCGGCGCCCGCGCTTGCCCCTACTACCGACATCACGCCCGCGACCGCCGCCGCGCGTCCGGTTTGCGCGAGCAACGCGCGCCGTGACATTCCATTGTTCTCGTTCTCGCTCGTGGTTGTCCCCATTACCGATTGCGCCCTTCTAAACCAATGGCCCGAATTATCGTTTGTGTACGGTTGTGACGGCTACAGCCTGTTTTCCTATGAACAAGAGGAAAACGCCGCCGATTAGTATGTCTCCGTTTTCCGCTTTCCTCACACGTTCCGCAGGGGAAATTTTGAAATTCAGCAAACCGGGCGTACAATCGAAGAACCATTATGACCGATACGACAAGCGAAATTATCTACGATGTGCTGGTGGTTGGGGCCGGGCCGAGCGGCGCGACGTGCGCATGGAAGTGCGCCCAGGCGGGCCTCTCGGTTTTGCTGACCGACCGCGCTCCGCAACTGCCGCGCTACAAACCGTGCGGCGGCGGCATCCCATCTTCCCTCGCCCGGCACGTGGACGGTTTCGAGAATCCCCATGAATGGGCGGACCTGTCTATCACGCACCTGCGCCATTCGTGGAAGGGCAAAAACCCGGTTCTCGCGCCGATGGAAACATCGAACGGCGCGCCCGCCGAGGTTTGGATGGTGCAACGCCCTCGCTTCGATAGGTGGCTGGTCACGCAGGCCGAAGCGTTCGGCGCTGAGTTGCGAACCGGCGTCCGCGTGTCCGATGTGCGGCTGGAAGAAAACGACCTGGTATCGGTTGTGACCGGCGATGGCGAAACATTGCGCGCTCGCCATGTCGTCGGCGCGGACGGCGCGAAGGGCGTTGTCGGGGCGCGTGTCGGCCTGCGGCTGGGCAAACGCTGGGGAATCGCGCGCGAGATCGAGATACCGTTTTTGGACGGCTTGGACAACGGCAAATGGCATCCCGACCTCGCGCCGGGCGCGGCGTATTTGGACTACGGGAGCGTCCCGAACGGCTACGCGTGGATTTTCCCCAAGCGCAACTGTTTGAGCGTCGGGGCGGGCTTACTGCTCCCGAAAAAACCGGCATCGGAAGCGGAAACTAATGTCGGTCATGTTTTGAAGCGCGCCATTGATACGCTTTTAGAGTCGGTCAGTCTGCGCTACCCAGACGGCGCGGACGCTCCCAAACTCTGGGCGCACCCGATCCCCTACTGGACCGGAGCCGAGCCGCTCGCCACCCCGGACGGACGCGTTCTGCTGGTCGGCGACGCGGCGGGTGTGGTCCAACCCCTTTTCGGCGAGGGCATCCAGTACGCCATTCGGAGCGGGGCCGAGGCCGCGTCGTGCCTTGCGCGAGGCGAAGCCGCAAACTACACGGATCGCATCCGTGATGCGTTCGCGGGTGAGTTCGACGCCGCCGCTCGCGTCGGGCGCGTGTTTCACCGCGCGCCGTACCTGTCGTACCGATTGGGCGTCAAAAACCCCGCTGGCACCCGCCTTGTCGGGCGGCTGATGTCGGGCGAAACGTCGTTCGAGCAGATGGAAGCGCGTATTTACGAACGCCTCCGCAATCCGCTAAAACGGTGAAGCCGTTTTGGAAAGCGCCTCCAAAAAGCCAAAGGTTTCCCCATTTGGCCTTCTTTGAGGGGCTAAAGCCTTCTCGCTGATAGGCGCGAAGCGCCTATCAGCGAGAAGGCTTTAGCCCCTCGTCTGTAAATCATGCGTAAATCAAGAAGACAAGAAATGATAAACGAAAACAATCAGTCCGAGATGGAGCGCGACGGTTACACGGTCGCGCGCCAAATGTTTAGCACGGACGAGGTCGCGCGCCTCACCGACCATTATATGGCGATGCGCGCGTCTGGCACGTACCCCGGCGACTTCGCGGGCGTCAACATCCACGACGCCGACCCGTTGAAACGATTCCCCAGACTAATTCATATGCACCGCTTCGACGAGACAAGCCGCGAATGGCTCCTCGACAGCCGGATCGGCGATGCCCTGACCACGCTTCTGGGACGCGAACCGTTCGCTGTGCAAACCATGCTGTACTTCAAGCCCGCAGGCGCGCGCGGGCAGGCCCTCCATCAAGATAATTTTTACCTGCGCGTGTCGCCCGGAACCTGTATGGCGGCGTGGCTTGCGCTCGACCGATGCGACGAGGAAAACGGCTGTATGCGCGTGGTCCCCGGCTCGCACAAACTTCCGCTTCTTTGCACGACAACCGCCGATACGACGCAAAGTTTCACCGATGTCACGGTTCCCGTCCCAGAGGACATGGAAGCGCGTCCGGTTCCGATGGAGGCGGGCGACGTGCTGTTCTTCAACGGCTCGGTTATTCACGGCTCGTACCCGAATACGTCGGCGCATCGCTTCCGGCGCTCGCTGATCGGGCATTACGTCGCGGGCGAGGCCCAAAAGGTCGGGCAGTTCTACCAGCCGGTGTTGCGCTTCGACGGAACGGAAGCGACGCTTGAAACCAGTGGGGGCGGCGGTCCGTGCGGCGTTTGGGCGGACAATGCGAACGGCGCGCGAACCGTGGTTCTGCGCGACGAGGCCCCGCCCGCCGTCGCCCTGCACGAATAAGCGGGTCGGCAATCTTGGTTTTGTCATAGGGTTTGCGAGGGCGGTGAATGGTATAAAGTTGAGGGCGCGACGCTTGAAGTCGCGCCCTTTATTTTGCGAGATAGGCGGAACAAACACATGGCGGGGGAGAAGGAAACCAGCGATAACGCGGAGTCGGAGTTCGTCGCACGTCTGCGGTCTGCGCTTCGCGTCGCTCCGGGCGATGGCGGCGATTTAGCGATGACCGCGGCCTTGAAAGGGCGTCACCCCGCCGACATTTCCGACGCGATGGAGCGTTTGAACCGCGCGGAAGCCCTCGCCGTTTTCAACTGGCTGGACAACGCCCGCGCCGCCGAGGTGTTGGACGAGGTGGACGGCGACCTTGCCCGGTTCCTCGTGGACAACGCGCCGCCCGGACGAATCGCGGATCTGCTGGACCGCTTGCCGATGGACGACGCCGCCGAGGTGCTGGCGGAAGCGTCGCCTCAGCAAGCCAAAACCCTGCTCGCCGACTTAACCGCCCGGTCGCCCGAAGACGCCGCCGAGGTGCGCGAGTTGTTGTCGTACCCGCCAAGTAGCGCGGGCCGCTTGATGACGGACAAGTTTGTGCGCTTATCCGCCGCGCAAACCGTGGATGAGGCGTTCGTGTCGGTTCGCACGTCGGACCCGGATGTGGAAACGTTGACCGATTTGTATGTGGTCGAAGGCGGTGAGCGAACCGGCGAACGGCTTGTCGGCGTTCTTTCCCTGCGCGAGTTGGTGCGCGCTCGTCCCGACCAGAAAATCGGGGCGGTGATGACGCCGGACCTGATTACGGTTCGGGTGGACACGGATCAGGAAGAGGTCGCGCGCCTTATCTCCAAGTACGACTTCTTGGCAATGCCGGTTCTGGACGCGCAAGGGATGCTCGCGGGCATTATCACCGTGGACGACATCATTGATGTTTTGGTGGAAGAGCAAACCGAGGACGCCCTAAAACAGGGCGGTATTACGGTCGAGCCGGGCGTGATCAATCAACCGTACTTTACCGTTCCGAACTGGCGCTCCGTCCGAAGCCGCGTGATGTGGCTCGTGTTGCTTTTCGTCGCCGAAACCGCGACAGGGAGCGTTTTGCGCCATTTCGATTCCGAACTCGCCAAAGTCACCGCGCTTGCGTTTTTCATTCCGCTTCTGATCGGAACCGGCGGCAATACGGGCGCGCAAACCGTGTCCACGATTATTCGCGGGCTGGCCCTTAAAGAAATACGGATGCAGGACATAGGCCGCGTTCTGCTCCGCGAGTTCGCGAGCGGCGCGCTACTCGGATTGCTCTTGGGGCTGATCGCGTTCGGGCGCGCTCTGATGTGGCATAGCGGCGTGCAACTCTCGCTGGTGGTTGGTTTGACCATTCTCGTGATCTGCGCGTGGGCGAACACGATTGGCTCGCTGATCCCGCTTATCGCCCAGCGCCTCAAGATTGACCCCGCCCTCGTGTCCGCTCCGCTTATCACAACGCTTGTGGATGCGACCGGCCTCGCGATCTACCTGATGATCGCGAAGGTGTTGCTTTCGCAGTTACGGTAGCCGTTTTGCATGCGCTTTGACGCTTGCCCGCGCCCGTTGTATAATTTGGTGGCGACGCTCCCCGATTCTCCGCGCCGCTTCCTCGTATCTCCGCAGGGGCGCATAAATTAAGGAACCCAAACCAACGATGGCCTCGGTCACGCTCAGTAATCTTCGCAAAGTCTTCTCCGACCCGCAAACCAAAAAAGAAGTCGTCGCCGTCAATGACGTGAACCTTGAAATCAAGGACGGCGAATTTATGGTGCTGGTCGGGCCATCCGGTTGCGGCAAAACCACCACCATGCGTATGGTCGCAGGTCTTGAGGAAATCTCCTCCGGTGAAATTCGTATCGGCGACCGGGTCGTTAATGATGTGCCGCCGCGCGACCGTAATATCGCGATGGTTTTTCAGAACTACGCGCTGTACCCGCACATGAGCGTGTACGACAATATGGCGTTTGGTCTGCGTCTGCGCCTCCTTCCCAACTTCGCATGGCAGGTCTCCCACTGGGCCGAAGCGCAAAAAATCAAGGCCGATATTGACGAACGTATCCGCAACGCGGCGGAAACTCTCGGTATCGCGAACCTTTTGGACCGCAAGCCCAAAGCCCTGTCCGGCGGCCAGCGGCAACGCGTCGCGCTGGGCCGCGCGATTGTGCGCGAGCCGCAGGTCTTTTTGATGGACGAGCCGCTCTCGAACCTCGACGCCAAGTTGCGCGTTCAAACCCGCGCCGACCTTATCAAACTGCACCGCAAACTTGGCATCACAACCATTTACGTCACGCACGATCAGGTCGAAGCGATGACGATGGGCCAGCGAATCGCGGTTATGAAAGACGGCGTGATGCAGCAGTGCGACACGCCGCTCACGCTGTACCACAAGCCCGTCAATATGTTTGTCGCGGGCTTCTTAGGAACGCCCTCGATGAACTTCATTCACGAGGCGACCGTGGTCAAGAACGGCGCGCGTCCGCTGATCGACGCGGGCGAGTTCCAGGTTCATCTGCCCGAAGCCCGCGCCGCCGCCCTGAACGATTATATTGGTCGCAAGGTTATCTTCGGCATCCGCCCGCAGGACATCCACGACAAAACGCTCGCCCCGGCGGGCGTGGAAACGGGCGCAAGCGTTCGCATGAATGTGGATGTGATCGAGCCGATGGGTTCGGTCTCCACGTTGTTCCTAAACAGCGGCGCGCAAACCCTTGTCGCCGAGGTGGACGCCGACACGCGCGCCAAAGAAGGCGCCCCGCTCGACATTGTCCTCGACGCCAACTCCGCCCACATCTTCGATATGGACACCGAGCAAGCCATCGCGTAGGCGGTTCCATATGTATTACTGGTTTAAGGTTAGAAAGGTCGCGCCCGTTTGGGAGCGACCTTTTTGTTTTAAAAGTCACAGGAAGGAGTTTGCCGGAACAACGCGAACTATAAAGTTCTGGAAGAAAGCAGGCTTGGTTCGCGGCTCCCTCGTCGTCGGTTTCGCAGGAAACCAAACAAAAACAAAATCCAACGGTGGATTTGCATGTCACTGCGCAACATTTGCCGCGACGCGTAGCGAGGATCAAGCATGGTTGCTGGCCCGAATACACCCCCTTCGGAGACGGAAACGCCGTCGTCTGACGCGTCGGAAATCGAGCGTTCGTATCTTCGCAAACTGCTCGGGCGACTGATACCGTTCCTGGCGGTTCTGTATGTCTTTTGCCTCTTAGACCGGGGCAACGTCGGCATCGCGGCCCTCACGATGCAAAAGGACCTGCGTTTCAGCGACCCAGTCTATGGTTTCGGCGCAGGCATTTTCTTCCTGGGTTATTTTCTGTTCGAGGTGCCGAGCAACCTGATCATGGAGCGTGTCGGCGCGCGCCGCTGGATCGCCCGAATTATGCTGACATGGGGCGCGGTTTCGGCGGCGATGCTGTTTGTTCGCACGCCGCTCAGTTTCTACGTTTTGCGCTTCTTGCTGGGTGTCGCGGAGGCCGGGTTTTAACCCTGGTATTCTCCTGTACCTGACGTACTGGGTTCCCGCGAACGCACGGGCGCAGGTGATTTCCCGGCTTCTCGCCTTGATGGCGGTTCTCGGCTTGTTCGGCGGGCCGCTGGGCGGGCCGCTTCTCAAACTCAACGGTTGGCACGGGCTTGCGGGCTGGCAATGGCTGTTTTTGCTGGAGGGTTTGCCGTCCATCCTGATCAGCGTTCTCGTGTTCAAATACCTGCCGGACACGCCCGCACAAGCGACGTGGCTAACCGCCGACGAAAAAGGCTGGTTGTCCGCGCGAATAACCAAAGAATCCGAAAACGCGGAGCGCGTTCAGCATTTAACTTGGCGGCAGGCGTTATCCGATCCGCGCATTTTGTCCCTGTGCTTGATATTTATTCTCGCGTCAACGGCGGGAAACGCCGTGGGTTTCTTCGCCCCCTAACTGCTTAAAAGTCGAAGCGGGGACGAGTGGTCGGATTCCTATGTGGCGACCGTTTTGATTATCCCTGCGCTTGCGGGCGCGGTCGCCATGATGCTCGCGACCCGGCATTCCGACCGGACGGGCAAGCGTCGTTTCCATGTAATTGTGGGCTACGCCAGCGCGGCGGCGGGTTTTCTTCTGTGCGTGAACGCGCCCACCGCCTGGATCGTGGTCTTCGCCCTTGCGATCAATGCGCTTGGCGAGCGGGTTGGCGCGGGTTCCCACTGGGCGATAACAACCAATTTGATGGGCGCGCGCGCGGCGGCGGGCGGCCTTGCGTTTATCAATTACGTCGGGAACCTGGGCGGCTTTATCGGCCCGATTCTGATGGATGAGATGAAACGCCAAAGCGGCGGCGGCTACGAGGGGGCTTGTATCTGGCGGCGGGCCTGATGCTCCTCGCCGCAGGGCTTTCGTTCCTCGCCTTCCGGCAAGCCGCCCCGCACGCCGTCCCCGCCCCGGTGTAAACCAAGCAGCGTTCTCTTTTGCGCCGCCTCGGCTCGTCAATATCCATTGCGGCGCAATCGCTTGACAAACCGGTGGAACATTTGCTATATTCTTCGCTATATAGCCGCCGCAATGATGCGCGCGGTGATACCCTCCGGTTCCCGCCCAATGAACGCTGCGGGACCTTTTCGCCTCTCGGCGCTTACGCAACCATTATCGCGGCTCGTTTCCACGATGGATGTTTTCGTACGCCGCCCGCCCCACAAACCGACGCCGCTTGCCCCTTTCGAGCCGTCGGCAGGATACCTAAAACCCGATGACCCCCCAGGAAGTGATTGAGCTTGCGAAGGCCAAAGAGGCCGTCGTCATTGACGTGAAGTTTTGTGACCTGTTCGGCTCGTGGCAGCATTTTTCCCTCCCCGCCTCCACGCTGACGCTGGATATGTTCGAGGACGGACTGGGCTTTGACGGCTCGTCCATTCGCGGATTCCAGAAGATCAACGAATCGGATATGCTGCTCATTCCGGACCCGGACACGGCGATTATGGACCCGTTCACCGAGCATCCGACCCTGTCCATTCTGTGCGACATTGAGGACCCGATCACGCGCCAGCCATACTCGCGTGACCCGCGCTACACGGCGAAAAAAGCCGCCGCGTACCTTGAAACCACCGGCATCGCCGACACCGCGTTCTTTGGGGCCGAATCAGAATTCTACATCTTCGATGATGTGAAGTTCTCATACACGCCCAACTCGTCGTTCCACACGGTGGACAGCAACGAGGCCATCTGGAACTCGGCCCGCGAGGAGAAACCGAACCTCGGTTACAAAATCCCGTACAAGGGCGGCTACTTCCCCGTCATGCCGAACGATCAGTTCCAGGATCTTCGCACCGAGATGATGCTGACCATGATTGACTGCGGCATTGATGTCGAGGTCCAGCACCACGAGGTCGGCACGGCGGGGCAAGCCGAGATTGACCTGAAATTTCAGCCGCTATTGAAGCACGCCGACGACATGATGATGTATAAGTACATCGTCCGTAACGTCGCCTATAACAATGGCTACTCGGCGACCTTTATGCCAAAGCCGTTGTTCCAGGACAACGGTTCGGGTATGCACACCCACGTTTCGTTCTGGAAAGACGGCGAAACCCTGATGTACGCGGACAGCGGCTACGCGAATCTGTCCGAGTTGTCCATCCACTACATCGGCGGCATCTTAAAGCATGCGCCCGCGCTTCTTGCGTTCTGCGCCCCGACAACCAACTCGTACCGCCGATTAGTGCCAGGCTACGAGGCCCCGATCTATCTTGCGTACTCCAACCGCAACCGCTCGGCCTGTTGTCGTATCCCGGCCTACTCCAAGTCGCCGAAATCCAAGCGTGTCGAGTTCCGCGCCCCGGACCCGTCCGCGAACCCGTACCTCGCGTTCGCGTGCATCCTGATGGCGGGCCTGGATGGCATCAAGAACAAAATCGTGCCGCCCGCGCCGGTGGACGACGATATTTACGAGATGTCCCCCGCCGAGTTCATCGAGAAAGGCATCCGGCAAGCGCCCGGCTCGCTTTCCGAAGCCCTGGACGCTCTCGAAGCGGACCATGACTTCCTGCTCGAAGGCGGCGTGTTCACCAAAGACCTGGTCGAAACCTACATCGCGTACAAGCGCGAAAACGAAGTGGATGCCATCGCCCTTCGCCCGCACCCGTACGAGTTCCACCTGTACTACAACGTGTAACGCCCACGGATAACGCCGCAACGGGCGTTGTACGCTCAAATGCGCGGGCTGTCACCTTCTCCGGTGACAGCCCGCGTTCTATTTACTCTTGGCTTCTTATTCAATGTTGCTGTTTTGCAGGTAAATTAGACTAAAACGGTTAAACAATAGATTAACGCGACCGCCCTGTTGGCATGCTTCGCGATTGGCTTTTTTGTTACTTGACATGTTTTGCGCGTCCCATTCGTTCGGCGGGCGCGGGTAAATGCGCTAATGGCGACCATCAAGGACGTTGCTCGCGCGAGCGGCGTTTCCACAACCACGGTTTCTTTCGTCCTGAACAACACCGGATCGGTTGGGGCCGAGGCGCGCGCGCGCGTTTTAGAGGCCGCGCGCGAACTCGGCTACACGGCGAACCCCCTCGCGCGCGCCATGATTACACGGCGCACGCAGTCGCTCGGCGTTCTGGTCAACAACGTGTCCACGTTTACCACGTCGTCCATGCTGACCGGGATCGAGGAGGCCGCCCGGCGCGGCGGCTACGAGATTCTGCTCGCGCTACACCGCGACGACCCCGATACCGCAACCGACGCCATCCGCGCCCTATCCGCCCGGCGCGTGGATACGATTGTTTCCGTGTTCGCCAAGACCGATGAACGTCCCGATGTCACCGCCGCCCTGGAATCGGCGGGCGTTCCTTATGTGATCGCGTTTTACCGCGCCCCCCATGATTCCCCGCTTGACACCGTGGTCGCCGATCAGGAGCAGGGCGGCTTTATCGCGACGCAACATTTGCTCGAATTGGGACGAAAGCGCATCGCCTTTTTTGGCGGATCGGAAAAGCGTAATGCCACCCGGCAACGTCTCGCCGGTTTCCTGCGCGCCCACCGCGCCGCAGGCGTTTCCCCAAACGGCCCTTTTATCGTGTTCGATGAGTTTTCTGTCGAGGCGGGTCACCGCCTGACGAACCGCTTGTGGGCGATGACCAACACCGATAACCCCGTTGCGCCGGATGCGATCTTCGCCGCCGACGACGCTATCGCCGCCGGCGCCTTGCAAGCCCTGCGCCGTTTGAAAAAGCAGGTCCCAAAAGACGTTGCGGCTGTCGGTTTCAACGACAGCGAACTTTGTCTCGCCACGGACCCCCAACTAACCTCGGTCGCCATGCCTCTGGAAGAGATCGGACGCCGTTCCGTCGAACGCGCCATCCTCCGCCTTGAAGCGGGCGCCGACTGGACCCCCCAACAATTCATCCTCCCCTGCCATCTCGCGCGCCGCGCCAGCGCATGATGGTGGTTCGTTTGGTTTGTGGGTTGCGATTTGTGGTCGCCCTACGCGGGGGAGCGCCCCCTACGCGGGGGAGCGCCCCCTACGCGGGGGAGCGCCCCCTTACGTCAGGGGAGACGCCAGCCGAACGCTGGACCGTGCATTATGAAAACGAAAGGCTTGCCGGTTTTTCCGTGGTGACGGAAAAACCGGCAAGCCTTTCGTTTATCTGAAGTGAACTGACCCAACGCATGGCGTTGGCGCTCCCCCGCGTAGGGGGCGCTCCCCCGCGTAGGGGGCGCCGCCCGCGTAGGGCGACCACAAATCGCAACCCACAAACCAAACGAACCACAACCGTCAGCGGGCGAGGCCGAGGTAGGCGGTTGGGGCGCTGGGGAAGATGGAGGCGACGTGGGCGGGGGACGCGGCGAGGCGGCGGGCGATGATTTCCGCGAGGACGGTCCGGTAGTCGGTTGTCACGCGCAGGTCGCCGGGCGGCTCTAATTGGTCGTCGTGGAGGCCGGGCCACTTGCCGTAGACGCGGCCCCCGTTGATACCGCCGCCGAGGGTAAAGAGGACGCTTGCGCGACCGTGGTCGGTGCCGAGGCCGCTGTTTTCGCCGACGCGGCGTCCGAATTCGGTCATCGCAACTACGGTCACATTTTCCAGGCCGCTTTTGCCCAGGTCTTGGGCGAACGCGCCGAGGCTATCGCCGACATCGCCGATCTGCGCGCCGATGATGTTGTTCTGCGCGACATGCGTGTCCCACAGGTACGGACCTTCGCTGGACAGGCACGCCACCTCAAGGCCGACACGCGCTTTGAGCAGGCACGCTACCTGCCGGAGGCCATCGCCGAGCGAGGATTGGGGGTAAGCGGCGTTGTTGGCGGATTTGTACTGGGCCGGGTCCAGTTGTTTCAGAGTATCAAGGACGCCCAAAGTCGCACGTCCCGCGCGGGCGACCGGGTCATCGCCTTGCGCGTAAAGGGCCGCAAGCGTTGCCGCGACCGCGCTTCCTTTCGCAGTGGGGGGAAGCGCGAGTTTAAAGTCCGTCAGCGACGACAACACAGACGCATCGAGCGCGCCGCGCAGGGATTCCGGCATAACGTTGCCGAACGCGACCGCGCGTAGCGGGGACGGATCACGAACCGGCGCGGCGGCGAGATGGCGCGCGACCCATCCGCTCGATTGGCCCTGCGCGTCGCGGTCCGAGGCGATTCCCCGCTCCATCGTCAGCATCGCCTCGAAGTGCGAGCGGGTTTGGTCCTGCGAGCCAACGGCATGGACGATGGCGAGGCTTCCGTCCTTGTACAACGGTAGAAGCGGCGAAAGGCCGGGGTGCAATCCGAAAAAGCCGTCCAAATCCAACGCGGCGCCAGCGGCTTTGTTGTCTTTCTTGCCGCCGCTTTGTCCGCTTTCCGGCCTGGCGATAGCGATATTGGGGCGGGCGCGGTAGTAGTCATCGTCACCATGCGGGACCACGAGCGACAAGCCGTCCGCGGCCCCGCGCATAAAAACCACTACAAGGGCGTCGCCTCCGGCGCGGGCGCGGCCCTCGTTTTGCTTTGCATGAGGGTTCAGGGATATTTGCGCAAGAGCGGAGCGGCCCGACCATGCAAGTAACGCGGTTCCCAGACCCATCGCGAGCAGGCGACGGCGAGAAGCGTCCGGCGCGGCGGCGGCGATTGTTGTTTCACCGATTGGCGTGGCGTCGGCGTGTCCCTCGCAACCGGCCCGGTAGTCGTCAAGCGTCATTGCTGCCACAGTTAGTTTCCTTTAACGCCATTGGAACGGCGGCGATGCGAGAAGCAGGGCGACGGTTTGCGCCGGATCATCCGCAGATGCGGCGAGAGTTTTGCGAAGCGGCGCAAGTTGCGCGTCGTCCGCGCGCGTTCCTAAAACCGCCTCGATCAACGCGCTTGTCGCCGCGTCACCGGTCGCGCCTTCCGGGAGCAACGCGGCCACGGGAGTTGCGATTCGTCCGATAGAGCCGCCCGCAAGCGCGAGCGCGAAATTCCAACGGGCGAGAAGCGATCCGGTCCACGACGCGGTTTTGTCGGGGTATCCATCCGGCATGGGCCACAGAAAAAGCGGTTGTCCCATCTGCGCGAGGTGCGCCTGAATCTCTTTCCCGCCATCCGTGTCCGAACTAGTGGCGCGAAGCGAGGAAACCATGAAATCGAAAGGACGCTTCAGGATGGGCGGCGCGTGAAGAAGGTCGTCGGATAACAGCAAAGGGCGAAGCATCGCGCCGATGTCGCCGTGCGTTTTTTGGTACGTTTCGGCGGTGCGCGCGACCCATACGGGGTTTTCCTCGCCCAGGAAGTAGCGGACTAACTTTCTGGAGATAAATTGCTCCGTCCACGGATGGTTGGCGAGAATATCAAGAACGCGGTCACCGTCACTTTCGCCGCCCCCGGCGGGAATACGGACGCCCAAAACGGTCTTGGGGCCGTCATCGTGTCGGTCCGCATCAAATCTGAACGAGCCGCGCCGATGAAGGAAACGGTCTTCCACGGTCCAACCGGTCAAACAGCGCGCGACCTCTTGAATATCTTTTTGCGTGTAGCCGCTCCCCACCCCGAGCGTGTGCAGCTCCATAATTTCGCGGGCGTAGTTTTCATTTGCGACACCCTTTTGATTCTGGTTGTTGTCCAAATAACCGAGCATCGCCGGGCTTTTCGCCGACGCCTTCAGCATCGCAGGGAACGAGCCTAAGGCGTTTGCGTGGACGACCGTCAAATCGTCCGTAGCCTTGAGGAACGTTCCCAGTCCTTTGCGCGCGTAGATGTTGAAATGGTTGGTCCAAAAATCCGCCATGCGCTCGCGCAACTGCCAGTGGCTGTAGGCGGCGCGCAAGATCGCGGCCTGCTGGAGTTGTCGGAGAACCTCTTCCTGCGGCAGATCGAGCGTGTCATACGCGTTCGCGTGTAAAACCTCAATGCCCCTTAGCCGGAAACGTAAGCCCAAATCCTCGTCGTCATCGCCGGTCGGGGCGGTCAACTGCTGGTCCAGCCATATATCGCGTCCCATCTTCTCGACACGCGCCAAATCGCCAGGCGCAGGCCCCCAGGCGGCGCGATTTAGAAAGCGGAGCGCGTCACCGCCGTGCGCGAGCGGCAGGGTTGGAGCGGATGCGTGCGGGGCGGACGCGAGCGGCTTGGTAAACCGCTGGGCGATAGGACCGCAACCGCTTGATGCGGCGAGGGCCGCGCCGGTTACGCTTGCCATTCCCATTCCGCGCAACGCCGCGCGGCGGCTAATTTTCTGGCTCATGGCTTTAACCCGTTCGTTTGCTACAAGTGGTAGTCGGACAACGGCGTCGTAGGCGCAACCGGCGCGGCGGCGACAGCGATGGCCGCCTTCTTTTGGAACAGGGCGAACCACGTGGCCCCGAGCGAGGCGAAAACAAGAACCGGCATGACGAGCAACTGCCCCACGCCGGGAACCAAGCCGCCGCCGACAAGCAGAGCCGCGCCGCGCCCCACGTTCGCAAAGTGCGATAATTTGGAGTCCGCCTCACGGATGCGGTCAGCGACCAGAAGCGCAAGGCAAGCCGAGCCAAAGGTCGCCAAAACGACGAGCGTCAGCAAAACGTACAAGCCCGCAAACTTGATAATCGGGGGACCGGCATTCGCCAACACAATACCGATCAATCCCATAAGACCCGCGATTATCGCTCCCGTAATAATGGCGTTGCCGGGTCGCGCCGATACGGCATTCGCGCCCACACGCGCTTTTGCGCCAAACAAAATAGCCGCGCCCACAATCGCCGCCCAAAGCGTCCCCGCTGTCGCCGCAATCCCGAGCGCAAACGCCATCACATCGCCAATCGTCATTGAAGTAGCCTTTCGACGCGACCGTCGCCGCATTCACTTTCCGCCCATAGTATACGGGACACGCGGCATAGCGTCCGGTTGCGCCTTCTTCAGAAAACAGGCGCTTAAACGGGGCGCGAAGAAGAAAACGCGGCGGCGCGTAGAATAAGCGAAGCAGGTCACGCCTGCATCCAATCGTTCAACGCATGCTGAAGGAGAGTGGCGGTTTGACAGGTATCCGACGCGCGGCGGGCGTTGTCGCGACCGAGAAGGCGGAGACGTCCCCACGGCGGCGCGAGCGGGAGCGTTATCCAGGCGGCGGCGAGACCGAGCGGGTTCCGATCTATCTGTGGCGGTTCGGCGACACGCGCGCGCGGAATGGTTAGCGTTTGCCGGTCGCCGAGAAAAACCAAATAATCCGCGTAAACGAACAACCAGCCCATGTCGCTGTCAAGGCGCAAGCGGCCCTTATCCGCGTAGGCTTCGACGAAAAAGCGCGCTTCGGGGAGCGGCGCGGGCAAAATGTTCGTCGCTTTGCGAAGCAGTTGCGCCTGAAGCCGCGTCCCGCCGCTAAAGGCGATACGGTCGGACGCGAGGTACAAAACCGAACATGCGGCCACGGCGGCAAGCGCGCCCGGAACCACAACCCCGGATTGCTCGCCCCACCCCGCCGCGCGCATCCCCGCCGATAGCGCCACCCAGAAGGTCCATACAAACGCGCCAAACGCGACCACGGCAAGAAGCGCGGGGCAAACGAATAAAAGCCCCCGGAACACAAGAGGTAGGCCGCTAAGCGGGGCGTGCGAGGTTTTGTTGAAAGAACGTGTCACAGAGGGCGCATCCGACGTTTCCGCAGTTTCAAACGTTTCTTGCATCGGGTTTATTGTACCAAGCGCGCTGTTGTCGGTCCGCTCTGTTCGCGTTCTGAAACAGAAGGCGTCGGAAGGAAAGACGAACAACCCGCGCGAATAGTTGGGATAACAAAACCCGCCCCGATCTAATTTACGCGGGGCCGCACGCTTTTCAAGGAACCGACACCAATGGCGGAAAAACTTCCCGTTTCCCTTCAAATGTACACCCTGCGCGATGACCTGGCGCGCGACTTCGCCGGAACCGTCGCAACCGTGGCGCAGATCGGCTATGCGGGCGTCGAACTCGCAGGCTATTATGGCAAGAACGCAAACGAAGTCAAACAAATTATTGATGACAACGGCTTAACCGTGACCGGAACGCACAACCCGATTGAATCGCTCGAAAACAGTTTGGACGACGTTATCGAGTTTAACCGAACGCTCCAATCGCCGTTTGTCATCTGTCCGTTTCTTTCCGCTGACCGTCGAACCGACTTCGCCGCGTATCAAAAGTTGGGCGAAAAATTTAATGCCATCGGGGCGAAACTAAACGAGGCGGGCCTGACGTTCTGCTATCACAACCACGACTTCGAGTTCGATAAATTCGGCGGCGACGTGTACGGCTTCGACGCGCTTTACGCGGCAAGCGACCCCGAATTGGTGCAAATCGAGATGGATACGTACTGGGTGAAGAAAGCGGGCGAAGATCCCGCCGCATATATCCGCAAGTACCCGAACCGCGTTCCGCTTCTCCACATCAAAGACATGACGCCCGGCGACAATCCCACGTTCGCCGAGGTTGGTGAGGGAATTATGGATTTCAAGTCCATTTTCGCCGCCGCGCCGGTCGGCGGCGCGCAGGTCTACGTCGTGGAACAGGACGTTTGCCGTGACCATCCGCCGCTGGAATCCGTCGCCATCTCGTTCCGCAACCTGGAACGCATGGGTATCGCATAAGAATGAGGATGACACACGAACAAGCGGGCGAGGCGGCTCTTGCGCTACCGATTGAGTTGCCGTCGTGGGGATTCGGCGACGCCGGAACGCGGTTTGGGGCGTTCCCCGAGCCGGGCGCGGCGCGCGACATTTACGAGAAGATCGAGGATGCGGGAACGGTTCAGCGGCTCACCGGCGGCGCGCCGTCGGTTGCGGTCCATATCCCGTGGGATACGCCGCCGCCCGGAAAAACCTGGGCGGATATGGCTGAGTTCGCGCGCGGCGAGGGCGTCCAAATCGGGGCGGTAAACCCGAACCTGTTTCAAGACCGCGCGTATAAATTTGGTTCGGTATGCCATCCGGACGCCGCCGTCCGAGATAAGGCGGTCGCGCATCTGGAAGAATGCGCGCGGATCGCGGGCGAGGTCGGCTCCCATTACGTGTCCGTGTGGCTCGCGGATGGCGCCAATTACCCCGGTCAGGACGATCTGCGGGAGCGACGGGCGCGATTGCGGGATGGGCTTGCGCGCGGGTACGCCGCTTTGCCGCCGAACGTGGAAATGCTGGTCGAGTACAAACTTTTTGAACCGGCGTTTTATACAACGGATTTGTGTGATTGGGGCGTCGCGCTCCTGACGTGCATGGGGTTGGGCGCGCAGGCCAAAGTGCTGGTGGACACCGGGCATCACGCGACCGGAACCAACATCGAGTTTATCGTGGCGACGCTGTTGGACGAAAAACGGCTGGGCGGCTTTCATTTCAACGACCGCCGCTACGCCGACGATGACCTGATCGTCGGTAGCGTCAACCCATTTGGCCTGTTCTTGATTTTCCACGAACTCATCAACGGGCATGATGGCGTTACTGCCGCGCCGGTCGCCTATATGCTGGATCAGGCGCACGTTATCGAGCCGAAAATCGAGGCGATGGTTCTGTCGGTTTTGAACGTGCAAACCGCGTACGCGAAAGCCCTTCTGGTGGACCGCGACGCCCTTCGCGAGCGCCAGGCAGCGCAGGATGTTCTGGGAGCGCATGCGGTTCTGCGCGACGCGTACGAAGCCGATGTACGTCCCCTTCTCGCAAGTGAGCGCGCCAAGCGCGGTTTGCCCGACGATCCGTTGCGCGCGCTTGCCGACGACGAAATCACAAAAGAGCGTCGGCAAGCGCGGCAAACTACCGCGCCGCGCGCGAGCGGCGGCGGTTTGGGCGCGTAAAAAGGCCTTCAGGAAAACCATGAATGAAATAAGTAACCCAAGCGCGGACAATGCGGCGCGGGCGACGCTCGACCGTTTGCACAAACTCGCCCACTGGCTCGGCGATCCGAGCCGTGACCTTGCTATCTTAGCCGAAGGCAATGTCTCCGCCGCTGTCCTCCCGGACCGCAAAACGTACTGGCTCAAGGCGAGCGGTTCAAGTATGGGAAGCATGGGCGCGGACCAGTTCGTTCTGATGGACACCGACCGCGCGCTGTCCATCATGGACCACGAAACCCTGACAGATAAGGAAGTCAAGGATTTGCTGTTTGGGGCGCGGGCGGACGGCACCGCCGACCTGTACCCGTCCACCGAGGCCTCGCTACACGCCCTTTGTCTCACGGAAGGCGAGGCGAACGTGGTCGGGCATACGCACCCAACGCCATTCCTGTCGCTTTTATGTTCGGAACAGGCCGAGGCCGCGCTTGCCGGTCGGTTGTTCCCCGATGAGATTGTGGTCTGCGGTATCGCGCCGTGTTTGGTGCCGTATACCGACCCCGGCCCGCCGCTCGCGCGGGCCGCGCGCGAGGCGATCCGCGCCCACAAAAGCGAATGGGGCGAAGCGCCGAAAGTGGTTTTACTCCGCAATCACGGGCTTTTCGCGCTGGGTAAAACCGCCGATGAGGTGGAGCGCGTGACGGCGATGGCGTGCAAGGTCGCCCGCGCGCTGGTTGACACGTTTGCGCTGGGCGGTCCGCGCTTCCTCAGCCCCGCGAACGCCGACCGCATCCGCACACGCCCCGACGAGCTTTTCCGCCAGCGCGTTTTGGACGGCGGCAAACAGGACCATACGTCTTAACAATGGCTTTTACCCCATCGTCCACGTCGCTGACCTTATCTGACCGGGTTCAGGTCGCCCGATTTTTGGTCGGCGCGCTTCTCGCGGTTTCGGCGCTTTTGCCGCTTGCGTGCAACCGCCACCGGAAGGAGCCGCCCGCCGCTACCGCCGCAACAATGCCGCAGTTCACGGATGGCGAGCGGCGCGCGATACAAGCGTACTGGAACGCGACAGGACGTTATGTGGTCGAGTCCCCCGCGCCGGATAAGGAAGAAGCGGTTCGTATCACGGTGGCCGGTTCCACCTGGCGCTCGCTGGTCAACAAAGAGATGACCCGGCGACGGCAAACCATTGGCGGCGATGTTGACGTCAGGACGTGGGATGCATGGATTAAAATGCGAACGGCGTGGGAAAAAGCCCGCCTGACGCCGGGCGCGCCGACGCCATCGGACCCCGGCCCCGTTCCCCAGGCTCTGCGCGATGCCGTGGGCGAGCCGCCGCCCCTCTTCGCGCGCGTGCGGCCCAATCGGTATACCATCACGTTCGCGCCCGAAGACGCCCCCGCGCCTATCGTGTACTATGATGCGTATGCGTCCTACGACGCTTCGCCATCGTTCCGGTCGGCAAATGGCGTGATGCGCGTGGGCAAACGGCTCCACGAGTACACGGGCGACGAATTGCGACGCGCCACGGCATTATTTGGCAAGGCGGCGAGCGATCCGTTCGAGCGGCGCGTGGTGCAAGCGGTGTCCGCGCTGGAAGGCGGCTTCGAGGCGGTCAACACGTACGACACCGGTTTTGTGTCCATCGGCTTTATCCAGTTCATCACGGCCCGGAATGGCGACGGATCGCTCAGCGCGGTTTTACTGCGGCACCGGACCGATGCGCCGAGCGATTATCAAACCACCTTCCGCCGATTTGGTATTGATGTCGCGACAGTTGCGGGAGCTGACCCGGTTCTGGTCGTGATTGACCCGCAAACGGGGCGCGAATTACGCGGCGCGGACGCAGTACAAGCGGTTATCAACGATAAACGCCTCACCGCCGTTTTCGAGCGGGCGGGAACGCTGAGCGACGAATTTCGGATTGCGCAAATCCGCACCGCCCGCGCGCGATATTGGCCCGGCGATGACGTCGTAACGGTTTTCGCGCCGGTTTCTACGGGCGCGCCCGCGCCGTCCGTCGGCTCCCCGACATTAACGGCGAAGGTGTCCGATTTGGTTAAATCCGAGGCGGGTATGGCGACCCTGATGGACCGCAAGGTCAACCGGGGCAATATCCGCGAGATCAATGCGGTCGCCGCGCGCATTATGCAGGAAAAGAAATTAACAAACCTCGCCGATGTCGCGCGGTACGAACGCCTGTTGATTGAGGGGATGAAGTATCGCGGCGACTACCTCAAGGACCCAAAGCTGTCACAGCCGCCGCCATCGCCCGCGCCGTAGGCGGGATTGCGTCTGCGGGTTAATGCGCGCGGGCTTCCGGGTCATCAAGGGGCCAGCCGGTGATGTCGGACAGGTAACGCCCCAGAAAATGCGGGTCATCCTCCACAACGAACGGGGCGGCGACGGGCGACATTCCCGGCGCGGGCGTGAGGCCGGTTGGACGCCACGGGTCGCAACGAAGCGTTGAGGCGAGAAAATCACGCCCCGACGATTCGGAGGCGGCGTCAATCGTAATTCGCGTTCCTCCGCCCTCGGCCCACAGGACACGGCGTACCGTTACTCCGCCGTCTACGCTTGCACTACTGCGGCGTGTTCCGATACGAAGCGCGCCGCTTGTCTCGATCCTTTGCGCCCGCTTCCACGGTCCAAACGAGCGTTGGAACTCCAGGAAGCGCGGGCCGGCCCGCAATGTTTCGCGCCCGCCGAACGCCCAGACCGCCGCGCCGGTAAGCAGAACGCCGCCCACGGCAACCAACAAGGCGACGGGAAAATGCGGGCCGGGCGTACCGCGCTGTTCGCTTATCAATTCGTAAAACACCAGATAGGCGATAACGGCGACAACGCCGGAGAGCGCGCCCGCCTCACGCAACGCCCGCCGCGAGACGGGCCGCGTCAAGCGAACGGTTCCATCGGGCAACGTTTCGGTCGCCCAACCGTTCGGCGGCAAAACGCGGGTCACCGTCGGCGGTTCCCAGATTGTTGCGGTTGCGCCGTTTGCCGCAGTGGCGGCGCGACCGCAGTGCGGGCATTCTCCCGCCCCAAAAGGGATGTCACCCGCGCAGTTGACACAGGGGAACGTCCGCGCGCCCGGCGCAATCGCATCGCGGGGCGGCTTGCTCAAACTCTGGCCGCAGGAGTAGCAGACAGTCTGCGCCTGCGGGTTCGGCGCTTTGCAGTCGGGACATCGCTTCATCTCGTGCGCCGTTCCAGGCGATAATAAGTTCCTCACGGTTTGTATTGACACGCGTCTGTACGGTTCGGTGACAGGAAATCGCGACAATTTTCCTGACATCTGCGAAAAAGAACGTTGCAACGCCCTCGAACGCCGCAATAACGTTTTTTCGTTGCGGCGGCGGGGCGGCAACGATATGGTAAGACGATGGAACAAGACCAAGCAAGGCGAGAGTTGGGGCGGATCGTGCGCGGGTCGCTGTCCGAAGGCGTGACGATGAAACTGGACGCCCAAGTGTCCGTTGAGGCGATGCGTGCGGGCAAGTTCGTGGTGATTGACGGCGAAACGCAAACGTTCTTTTGTATGGTGACGGATGTCGAGCTTGCCGCGACCGACCAACGTATTCTCGCCAATCCGCCCATCAGCGACAACGGCGCGGATACTTTTTTGCGACGGATACTTGCGGGCGTCGGTACATTCGCGAACGTCACGCTCCGACCGATGCTGATGTTGGAGAAAAACGAGGCCGCTCTCGCCCGCGTCGCGCAGGACGAACTGCGCCCGGTCAAAACCATCCCGTCGCACTTTCGCCCGTCGTTTGAGGCGAGCGAGGCGGATGTTGCGCGCATCTTCGGGTCCGAAGACGAAGCCATCGCAGGCGACGCTAAAACCGCCGCGAAGTTTTTCCATCTGGGCCAGCCTCTTGACATGGACACGCCGGTTTGTTTGAACCTGGACCGTTTTGTCGAACGCTCGTCCGGCATCTTCGGCAAGTCGGGAACCGGCAAAACCTTCCTGACGCGCATCTGCCTGTGCGGGATTTTGCGCTCCAAAAAAGCCGTGACGCTGATCTTCGACATGCACTCCGAGTACGGCTGGTACGGCACGCATGAGGGAGCGTCGAGCGGCAAAACCAACGGCTTGAAGCACTTTTTCCGTAGCGATGTCGAGATATTCACGCTCGATCCCGCCTCGTCGCGGAGAAGAGGCGTTCGGCCCGATTTCGCGGTTCGCATTCCGTACTCGCAGGTGTCGCCGGAAGATATTTTACTGCTGGCGGGCGAACTGAACCTGACCGCAACATCGGCGGAAACCACGTACCTGCTCAACGCCGCGTTCGGCGACAACTGGCTCGCCGCGTTTCTGGACATGGACGGAACCGGCTTGTCCGACTTCGCCGAACAACACAACGGCAACGTCAACGCCCTCTCCGCGCTTCAACGACGCCTTAAGATGATGGCGAAAACGTGCGAGGGGTTTCTCGTCCGCAGCTTGCCGCCCGAGGATGATGCGGTTCGCGCGATTTTGAACCGGCTAGACCGGGGCGTTTCCGTGGTTTTGGAGTTTGGTCAGGAAGATAAAACGCTGTCCTATATGCTGGTCGCGAACATCCTGACGCGCCGCATCCACGCCTCGTATGTTCGCAAGAAAGAAGAAGCGCAGGGCGGCGTGACCGACAGCGATAAAAAACCGCTCGTGATCGCCATCGAGGAAGCGCACAAGTTTTTATCGCCGCAACTTGTCGGGCAAACCATTTTCGGAACCATCGCGCGCGAGCTTCGCAAGTATGATGTCACCCTGCTCATCATTGATCAGCGCCCTTCCGGCATTGACGACGAGGTTTTAAGTCAAATCGGCACACGGATGACGTGCCTTTTGAACGATGACAAGGACATTGACGCCGTTCTCACCGGCGTATCCGGCTCGAAAGAGTTGCGCGCCGTGCTGGCGTCGCTGGATTCCAAGCAACAAGCGCTGGTTTTGGGGCATGCGGTCCCGATGCCGGTGGTGATTAAGATTCGCACCTACGATGATGAGGAGTTTCGGCGGGCGATGGGTTCGTTCAACAAAACCCTGCCGCTACCGGGCGGCGCGGTTCCCGCCTTGTCGTCGCTCGTGAATGGTGACGTGAATGGTGACAAAGACGCCGATGCCGTAAAGGCCGCGCGGGAGGCCGAAGAAGCGGCGGCGCGTGTGCGGCGCACGATGGAGTTGGATTTTGCCTAAGGTTGCGTCGCCGCTTGCGGTCGTATCTGCGGTTTTGCTGACGGTTTTTATCAGCGGCGGCGCATCCAGAGCGCAGGTTCCCGGTTTTCCGCCGTCCACGGAGCGACCGACGCGCCCGCCCGGTACGCTTCCCCCGCCCCCGGACAGCGGCGACGCATCACCACCGGCCCCTGAATCGCCCGCGACCTCCGGTGCGGGCGCTCCGTTGCCGCCGCTCACGATCAACTACAGTCGCGATGGGTCCAAAGTCGAAACCATCCTGGGCAAAAATGGCAATGCCGTCATTCGTGCGTCGGGCGGCGTGATCGTGACGTGCGGCGACCTCCGCATTGATGCGGATCAGGTCGAGTACAACGAGGCGACCTCGCGGATTGTCGCGACCGGCAACGCCGTGGTCACCCGCGGCGACGAAAGCGTACGCGGGCAAGCGTTTACGATTAATCTTGCGGATGGTCTTTTCTTTACAGAAAACGCAACGGCGGCCTCGCCGCCGTTTTACGTTCGCGGACAACGTATCGAGCGAACGCCGACCGGCCTTAGCGCGGATAACGCGTCGGTGTCCACGGCGCCGCGAGGAACCGGCGAATTCCAGATTCGCGCCCGCCGCGTCACTGTGGTCGAAGGCGACAGCATCACGCTTCAGCGACCGTCGTTTTACCTGTTCGGGACGCGCCTTTTAACGCTCAAAAGTTACAAGTTCAGCACGCGCCGCCGCGCGCCCGGTCAAAATTCTAGCGAGGTCACGCTACCTGTCACGTTTAGGTCGTCGCAGATTTCCGGGTTTGTTTTTGGCTTTAACTCGCCGTTCACGATCACGCGTAACACACAGTTGAATGTCGGCGTTGCGTTTCCCTCAAAGCAACCTCTTCAGTACAATTTGTCGCTCGGTCAGGATTTGAGCGGGGTTTTCGCTACGCGTAAAAAGGCGGACCCAAACGCTCCCGCCCCGCCGCCCGGTCCGTCCCCGCTCCGGCAACTTCTCACCGCCCGCCGTCCCCCGCCGCCGCCTGACCCGGTTTTGGACTTTGTCGCCATCTTGTCCGCGCCGGACACGCTGTCATCGCCGACCGCAACCGTGCCGCGCTTTTTGCGGGCCGAGGTTCGCGCCGTCGGCAATCAGGAGATTGGCGATAAACGGCAAGGGTTGCTCCTTCTCACGCGTCAACCGGAAGCGCGTGTGACAGGCGTTTATCCGTTTGGCGGAAGCGTTCCGCGCACCAACGATCTTGCGCGCCCGTACCTGCGCCGCTTGCGCCCCGTGATCGGTCTCGATATTACCACGGGGCGGTATCAGGAAACGCGCCTCGATGAAAGCCGGTTAAAAACGTCGCGGGGCCGAACCATCTTGACCGCCGATATTTCCACGCTCCCGCTCCTGTTAGGAAGCCGCTTTCTCGTACGCGGCGGCGCGACCCTGACCACGCAAAACTACACCACGGGCGAGCGGTATTACACGACCGAGTACAGCCTGACCGGGGCTGTGGTTTTCGGTACGCGCACGGCCCTCGGCGCGAGCGTGATCAAGCGCGTGGTCGGCGGCAAGACCCCGTTTTTTTTCGATCAGGTGGATACATCGAACGAGGCGCAATTGGGCGGGCAGATCGGTTTGGGCCGCGTCACGCTCGCCGCGCAGGGCCGCTACGACACCAGTCAAAGCAAGTTCTTCGACTACGAGGTTGCTATCGCCTACCGGGGTCAGGCGTTGGAACCCCGCTTTGGCTATCGAAAACTCAATCAACAATTCGGCTTCGGCGTGAACCTGACCGCCCTTTCCACCCGCTACTAAACGCCCAAAAGTAGCCTTAACGTCGGATCCGTTTTCATGCCTGACACATCAATACAGTCGCCTTTAGACACCTGGTCGGTCCTGCGTGACGCGCGCTTACTTGACGCGGTGAACCCTTTAGCCAAAGACTTCTTGGATGAAATGCGTTCTGCAGATAAAAGAAACTACACATTTATCAAAGTGCATGTCGGAAATTGCCCAGACTTTCAGGCTGTCGCTCATCAATTCAACCACGCGCTTTTTAACATGACCGAGTTCGGCGGAAACGCTGACGCGCTGTTTGATATTCTAACGGATTTGCCAAAAGGGCGTTATATTTTTGAAGTTCACGGCTTTACGAAACTACCCAAGCCCATAGCCGCGAAACTGGAAGGCGTTTTAGCCGCGCACCGTATGGGCGGGGTCGGGTACGGGGAAGGAGAAGCCCTATTTCTAACAGAATAAGCGTCAACTCGTCCTGTATCCAGCGACCCGCTCTGCGGACATTCAAAGGCCAAACCGTCGCGTTATTCGTGATACTCATTGCGTTCGGCGTCTTACGCGGGACGTTAGCGCAAAGCCCGCCCCCGCCCGCGCCTCCGAAGTGGCGAACCGTAGCCGAGCAAACCGGCTACCGGAAAACGCCCCGCTACGCGCAAACCGTGGATTACTGCCGCCGCCTGGACCGGGCATCGGAGCAAATCCGCTACCAGCCCTTTGGCAAAAGCGGCGAACAACGAGACCTGCCGCTTGTCTTGGCGGCGACAAACCAAACCTTCACGCCCGCCGCCGCACGCAAGTCCGGGAAAACGGTTATTCTAATACAAGCGTGCATCCATGCCGGAGAATGCGACGGCAAGGACGCGGGCCTCGCGCTTCTGCGCGACATGGTTATCACCAAAGCCCGCCCTGGCTTGCTTCGCAACGTTGTCGTGTTGTTCGTTCCGATCTACAACCCGGACGGTCACGAGCGCTTCGGGGCGTTCAATCGCATCAACCAGAACGGACCGGACGAGATGGGGTTTCGCGCGAACGCCGCGAACCTGAATCTCAATCGCGATTACGCAAAGGCGGACGCGCCGGAAACGCGGGCGTTCCTCCGCCTATGGAACGCATGGAATCCGGACCTGTTTATTGATTGCCATGTCACGGATGGCGCGGATTACCGCTATAACCTGACGTACGAAACGGCGCGACACGGCGAGGTCGCCGCGCCCGTTCAAGCATGGCAAAAACGCGCTATCGATCAGACCGTGGTTCCCGCCGTGGAGC
Source organism: uncultured Armatimonadaceae bacterium (assembly GCA_964252165.1). Classification (GTDB taxonomy): domain Bacteria; phylum Armatimonadota; class Armatimonadia; order Armatimonadales; family Armatimonadaceae; genus CAXUMS01. The sequence goes on along the minus strand of CAXUMS010000016.1, from coordinate 15,378 downwards.
GCGCGGGCAATTTGGTCGCGCCGTACCTTCAGTTACGCGACAACCGCGACCCGCAAAAAGGCATGGACGCCTTTATCGCCTCGCCCCGCTTTTCAACCGGCTACGCCGCCCTGCGGAATCGCCCCGGCATCTTGATCGAAACCCATTCGCTCAAGGGTTATCGTTCGCGTGTTCGGGCGACGTATGATTTTCTGTGGAAAACACTGGAGCAAATCAACCGTGACCCCCAAAGCCTTTTGCACGCCGTTCGCGCCGCCGACGCCCAAACCACTCGGCGCGGGCAAACCTATGATCCGACGCGCAAATTTCCGCTCCAGTGGACGTTAACGGAAAAAGCGACCCCATTTTTGTTTCATGGCGTCGCGCTCCGGTTAGAAACGTCGAGCGTTTCCGGGACAACCCGCGGCGTGTACGATAAAGCGAAGCGGCACGATGAAACCATTCCGTTTTTTGACGACGCGCGCCCGTCCCTCGTTGTCGCTCCGCCGCTTGCGTATATCATCCCGCCGCAATGGACCGACGTTATTGAACGCCTTCGCGCGCACGGCGTCGCCGTAACCCGGTTGCGCTCCGCCGTGACCGTTAACGTGGAGAGTTACCGTCTAACAAAACCCAGATGGGCCACATCGCCGTTTGAAGGCCGGATCACGCTCGACGCCGTTCAATCCGCAAAAGTACAGGAAACGCGAATGTTTCCGGCAGGCTCGGTTCTTGTGCGGCTCGATCAACCGGCGGCGAATATCGCGATTCATCTTCTCGAACCCGCGTCGCCGGACTCCTTCGTCTCGTGGGGATTTTTCAACGCTATTTTCGAGCCAAAGGAGTATGCGGAAGGCTACGTTCTGGAACGGGTTGCCCGCGAGATGCTCGCAAATGACGCGAAACTGAAGCGCGTTTTCGAGCAAAAACTAAAGGACGAACCGGCCTTTGCCGCCAATCCTTCGGTGCGCTTGAACTTTTTTTGGGAACGCTCTCCTTATTTCGACAAACAAATCGGACGCTACCCCGTGGGTAGAATAATTGACCCTGCCATGCGACTTCCTCAATAAACAAAAAGCCCCGACCGCAAGGTCGGGGCTTTTTGTTCAATAGAAAACGCGGGTTTAGCGCCGCGCTTTTCGTCGGCGCGCGGCGAGACCGGCAAGTCCCACGGCGCACAAAGCGAGCGTGCCGGGTTCGGGAACCGCGGCGGCTCCGAGGAAGCGCGCCGGGGCGAGAGCGTTGTCACTGATGCGAACGTTGTCAAGATTTCCTCGGAACTGGTCGGCGGGGTTTCCCGCGTACATACCTCGGCCCACGGTCCATAAACGGTCCTGATTAAACATCGGGCCGGTGAACGGTTGCGAATCTTGAAGGATGTACTGCCCGCCTGGCGCCGCGGAGTACAATGATAACGTGGTTCCATTCATCACGGCGGCGAAGTTGTACCATTGACCGGCGACAACCGGAGCCTGCGTAAAAACGGTTTGTTGCGCGCCACTCGCCTGGTGCGTGGAAAGGGCTACTCGCCCTTGATTTCCCCCGCCTCCGACCAGTTGAAAGTACAACCCGGCCCGATTCGGGTCGCCGGAGTTGGGAATGTTTTGGCCTTCCTTGCCCACAAACGTTTGGTAACCGGTAACGTCATCGAAGCGCACAGACGCCTCGATAGTGAACTGGTTAAACGTGTAATTGTTGATGTTGCGGCCCGCAACGCCCGTATAAGCATCGACGGCGGTGTACAAATCGATCGTCCCTTCAGGAACGCGGTTAAAGAACTGCAAACTGCGGTTGTTTGGCTGTCCGGTTTGCGGCGTTGTCGGAGACGGAACCGCGTTGCGATAAATCGGGGCTGTGAAATCGGCGAACGCGCGAATGTTGTTACCGTTGCCGGAGACGTCAAGCGTGCGCGAGTTAGGTTGCGTAGCAAGGTTTTGGTCCGCCGCGCCATCCTCAAAGTTCCAGTAGGCGAGCGTGTCCGCACGCGCTATGGTGGTTGCGGCTGATACGGCGGTCAATAAAACGAGGGACGCGGTCAGACGGCGCTGGCGGCGTGAAAAGGGTGCAAACGGCATTGTTATCCTCCAAAATTTGGGTACGGGCGGGTGAGCGCGCAAAAAAGTAAGGCGAACGATTCCGCGTAGAATCGCTCGCCTCCATTATCACATAAAATGTTCTTTTTCGGGCGCATTTCCGCGCATCAATTTATCTTCGTTTTACGGTCGGTCCCTGCGGTCCGTCGGCGACCTCCCAGCCTTGCGCGGCGATTTCGGCGCGCAGGACATCGGAGCGGGCGAAGTCACGTGCGTTGCGGGCGTTCTGCCGCGCTTGCACCAGAGCGAGAATCTCCACAGGCGCGGCTTCGGCCTCGCGCTGAACCGCTTTTGTGTCGAAGTCCAACCCCAATACGGCATCGAACGCCCGCCATAAGCGCGGCGAGCCGTACGTGTGCAATGTCGCGACCGCGCGCGGCACGTTCAAATCGTCGTTCAGATGCGCTAACACCTCAGTATGGGCGGTTTGGAAACCGTCCTCGGACGCGAGGGGTTCATCGCCGGTGCGCGCCACGCGCTCGTACAAGCGGGCAAGGCCGGTAGCCGCGTTATCAAGCGATTCCGCGCGTCCGCGCCGATTTGGCCCTACGCCCTCGTCCAGCCATTCCCATGCGAGTTCGAGTTCGCTTCGATAGTGCGCCTGCAAGCACAAATACCGGTACGCGAGCGGATCATAGCCGCTGTCCACAAGGGTTTGAACGGTCACGAAGTTGCCCTTCGATTTGCTCATCTTGCCGCGCATATTGAGGAATGCGGCGTGCATCCAGTAGTTGGCGAACGTATGCCCGGTCGCGCACTCGCTTTGCGCGATTTCGTTGGTGTTGTGAACCGGAATATGATCGCGCCCGCCGCAGTGTATATCGAACGTTGCGCCCAGGTACTTCATACTCATCGCGGAGCATTCGATATGCCAGCCCGGGTATCCGGTTCCCCACGGAGATTCCCACTGCATGAGGTGGTTCGGCTTGTTCGTGAACCACAAAATAAAGTCGGCGGGACTGCGCTTGTCCGGGTCCACATTCACATCCTCGCGCGCGCCCTGCAACTGATCATCGAGGCGCAACCGGGCGAGTTTCCCGTAGTCGGGGTTCTTGCTCGTATCGAAGTACAAACCCTCCGGCGTCGTGTACGTAAAGCCCTTCGCCTCAAGCGTGGCGTTCAGGTCAATCATCTCCTGAACGTGTTCGGTCGCGCGCGGCAAAACGGTGGGGCGGTTGATGCCCAGTCGCGCCAAATCCTGCACAAACGCTTCCTCATATTTGCGCGCAATCGCGTACGGGTCTAATTTCTCGCGGGCGGCGGCGACCGCCATCTTATCCTCGCCCGCGTCGCCATCACTTGTCATATGCCCGACATCGGTGATGTTCATCACATGCTTAACTTCGTAACCGTTGAAGCGGAGCATCCGGGTCAGCAAATCCTCGAACAAAAACGTTCGCAGGTTACCGATATGGGCGTAGTTATAAACGGTCGGGCCGCAGGTGTATAGTCCAACAAAGCCCGGAATAATCGGGGCGAACGTTTCCTTCGCCTGCGACATGGTGTTATAGATCTGTATATTCATATATCGGGATTACGGCGGCTCAGGAAGCCAGGACAAGAATGTATTCAAGGCGGCGAGAGCGCTGGTAAAATCGATAGCGGCTGCAACTGCTGAAGGTGAATGCACAACATCATTTCTATAATCACGCACCGTGTGCGCCTTGTCGCGCACAACATTTGATATGTGTTCTTTAGAAGCAACCTTATTTACGAGATGTACCGCTTTGTAAGGCACACTTTGTTTTGTCTCGACCAGATGCTGTTTTAGTTCTTCCTCAAACAGAGTGAACAAACGGATGATATAGGTGTTTTCCAAGTTATTTTGCGCCATGCGAAAATGCCGCAATGTTAGGCCTGTTATAAGCGGTGTTTTGTCATCAATGACTGGCCACGTTGCAGTTGCAAACTGCAACGCCGCTCGCGCCGCCTGAAATTCATCACGTACAATCTTCATTTTCTGGATGCGCCGATAACTCATTTCTATCGGGACAAGGCCTTGACGAGCGCATAGAACTCGTCCTTTGACCATTCGTTGGGCCAATCAATACCGGAGTCCGTACGGATGGTCCACTCAGGCCGTTCCTTATCTACTTGCCGGAGCAACATGACGCGAAACAGGCTTGGATAGGCGTACAAATCAACGCGTCCACGCGCGCCTAAAACATTACAAGCGATTGGCTCCAGCACAACACGTCCGCTACCTGTATCAATCGTCACAACCGGCGCAATGTAATTATCAACCACATCGTCATAGACGCCTTTGTCATCCTGGACCTCTTCCGAAATCTCCGTTTCAGACGCAGTCGTTTCCCATTTGTTGGCCCTGGACCACTCACTTACATCCCGCGTCAGTTGTGCAACAGCGTTCAACCACTCTTGCTTGTCGGCTTGCCCCGTCTCACCGTCTTTAATCAATTGTTGAAGTCGCATATCTTCAGAGTACCATAAAATTCGCGCCCAAAAATGCGCTCTCACAGCGCGTTCTTCGCCTACAAAATCGTGCGGGTGGGAAGCGGGCCACCCAGTCCGCCGATGCCGACATCGTTTCCGTTCATACCGTTTTGGACGAAGCCGGACGCGGGCGCGGCGGATACGGACCGCATCATCTCGAAAACCACCGGGCGCATTTCGGGTTTGCCGTCGAACAGCCAATCATTGAGCGCGTCCGCATCTACTGCGCTCCGGTCGCGCTCCCATAGTTTGCGAACAATGCCCCGCTCGCTGTGCGCGACCAAATCACTCATGTTGCGAATTTCGGCCCGAAGCGTGGTGCGCCGGTCCCATAATTGCTTGCCATCGTCGGCATCGGATTTATCGAAGTCGAAACTCCACGTGTAAAACAAATGGTACACCGTGGAGTTGACCGACTCCCATGAAACGGCGGGGCGGTTGGTTTCAAACCACAAGTGCAGGCGATCTTTTCCTTCCTTGAGCGACAACGCGCCATTTTCCGGGTCCGTAAATATATCATAAACCACGCCGATAATCTCGCGCCGCTCGGCGAACGGCACATAGCGGAAATTGTTGTCCCGCAACCACAAACGGTACTTGTCCGATGTCGTTAGCGGCGCAGTCACTGGGGAAAACGGAGCGGACGGAAGCGGGGGCGGGGCGACCGGTCCTCCATACGGCGTGTACGACGGGTGCCGGTACGCCCGGACCTCGGGCGGCCCTTCCGGCGGCGGAACCGTTCCATTTGCGCTGGTTCCCGCGTACGGGGCGGTATCCGCCCGTTCGTCGTAGTCACCGCCGCCGTCTTCGGACTCTATCGAAGGCATTGTCATCTGGCCTTTGGGCGCGACCGTGACATCGCCCACGGCGGGTTTGTAATAGTCCAGAATTTCTTGATGAGCGCGCAAAAACTCTAAAAACGAGCCGTGACCGTGGCGGGTTTCGTCGAACATCGGGTCCATTTTCCGCATCTGCGTTTTTAATAGCGATGCGGTGACGGGTCGGTTCCCGAGAGATGCAAGGGCGAGCGCGATCAGGGCGACCGGGTCCATCGGCATGGATGGCACCGCACGCTCGGGCGCAACCTCGCTGCCCGCCGCGCGCAAATCATCGTAATAATAAAAACTGTCGCACGATTTCGCTAAATAATTGGATGTATTGTTGCGAACTCCGACGCCGATGACGTACAAACCGAACTCACGCAGTTTCACCACAAGCGGCGTGAAGTCCGAATCGCCGGAAACCAGCGCGACATGCGTTATATCGGTTTGCTGGCGCAGGGCGACATCCATAACATCAATCGCGATACGAATGTCCGACCCGTTTTTGCCTTTGTACGTCAGCGCGAACGTTTGCACCGGTTCGGTTGCGTTATCCAACAAATCCGAACGATAATCCTTGAACGCGCCCCAATCCGCGTAGGCGCGCTTAAGCAAAATACGGCCTTCCGTGACACGCTGCACCTCGTCTAATATACGTTTCAGATCTACGCGTTCATCTTTGAAATATTGGTCTACCGATAATTTGATATTCTCGAAATCTATAAAAACGGCTACGGTATTCATGGCTACTTCTTCCCCGCGCAACCGTGAAAACCCTGCGCGCACGGGAAGGTTTTACCCATCGGAACGGGGAAACAAATTCTATCCCGGCGCGACAAAGGCTGTCCGACATGACCGATTTACCCTCCGCAGAACCCATACCCGCCGCGCCCGGTCGCCTCCGGCAATCGTTCGCGTGGTGGAGTTTCCATAACCGCACCCCGCTCGCGCCCGGCGATCTGCTCCGAGCGGCGGCGCAGATCGGGTATAGAGGCGTGGATCTTTTGGATGAGGCGCACTGGGGCCTGGCGCGCGACGCGGGCTTAACGATCGTCTGCGCGGGCGGGCATCAATCGCTCGCGGACGGCCTGAACCGGCGCGCGAACCACGACCGTATCGAGCGCGAGATAACGGCAAATCTCGAAAAAGCGGTTCGCTGGAATATCCCCAACCTCGTCGTGTTCTCCGGCAACCGGGACGACGGCGTGTCCGACGACGTGGGCGCGGATAACACGGCGGAAATCCTCGCGCGCGTCGCGCCGCTTGCGGAATCCGCAAACGCGACATTAATTCTCGAACTGCTCAACTCGCGCCGGGATCATCTGGGCTATCAGGCGGACAGGACCGCATGGGGCGCGGCGGTATGCGCCCGTGTCAACTCGCCGCGCGTCAAGTTGTTGTTCGATATTTACCATGTGCAACTGATGGAAGGTGACATTATCGCCCGTATCCGCGAGAACATCGCCTTTATCGCCCATGTCCACACGGCGGGCGTGCCGGGACGGCATGATCTGGATGGCGCAATGCAGGAACTCGCCTACCCCGCTATCGTGTGCGCCCTTCGCGAGACAGGTTACAGCGGGTTTGTCGCTCACGAATTTATACCGGAAGGCGATGCGGTTACTGCGCTCGAAAACGCGTTCTATCTGTGCAATGTTTAGGCTCTTCACGCCGAATGGCGCGATGGTTTATCGCGATGATCATTATGACGACAATTACCAACTCCGATGCCGCGCACGGATCGGCTTTGTTGACCGACGAACAAATGCGCGTTCTGCGGGCCGTTGTTGACCGAATCATTCCCGCTGATGAATACGGGCCGAGCGCGTCCGAGGCGGGGCTGATCCCGTTTCTTTTGCGGCAACTCGAAACATCGCTTGCCGACCGGTTGCCGGAATACCGCGCGGGCTTGACCGCGCTTGATGCCGAATTGCGTTTGGCGCACGGCGGGCTGTCACTTAGCGACCTTGCGCCAATCGCGCAGGACGCTTTGCTCACCGAAATCAGTGCGGGCCGAACCCATGCGGATTGGGGCGCGCTTTCCCCAGCGGCGTTTTTCCGCGAACTGGTCGAGCATACGCAGGAAGGTTTTTACGCGTCGCCGCACGGCTGGAAACTGGTTGGCTTCACCGAGGACGCGACGCCGGAGGAAAGCGCCGCCGGGATTGCAAGCGGCGCAAGCGAGGCGAAGCCATGAAAACGCAATACGATGTGATCATCGTGGGCGCGGGCGCGGGCGGCGGCGTGATCACGGGCGTTCTCGCCGAAGCGGGCAAGCGGGTTCTCCTGTTGGAACGAGGCCGCTCGTTGTCGTTCGAGGAGGTCGGGCGCGATCATCTGCGGAACCAGCGTGTCAGTTTGTACGGCAACAATGCTGGACCTGACGGGCCGGATCATCCGCGCGTGGACGTAAATTTCAAAACAGGTCAGGAACGGGTCGTTCTTCCCCATCACGGCGGGTACGGCAATAACGCGGCGACCGTGGGTGGCGGAACACGCGTGTACGGCGCGCAGGCGTGGCGCTTTCATCCGCTGGATTTCGCGATGGCGTCCACCTACGGCATTCCCAACGGATCGTCGCTTGCCGATTGGCCGATTGGCTACGAGGAACTTGCGCCGTGGTACGAGATGGCGGAACACGAAACCGGCGTTTGCGGCGATGCGGACGCGCTGACCGCGTCGCACCTGCCGCCGTTCAACAAGCCCTACCCCCTGCCGCCATTCGCGTATGGCAAACGAGCGGCCCGCGTACGGGCGGGGGCGAGCGCGCTTGGCTGGAAAACGTTCCCGGTTCCGCTCGGCGTCAATTCCGTCCCGCATGGCGGGCGCGCGGCGTGCGCCCGGTGCCGGATGTGTCCGGGCTTCGCCTGCCCGACCGACGCCAAAAACGGTTCGCAAAACACGCTACTCCCCCGCGCGCTCGAAACGGGAAGATGCGATCTTGTCACCGGCGCGATGGTCCGGCGCGTGGAAACCGACGCGGGCGGGCGGGCAGTCGGCGTTTCGTACTGGAACGACCGTGACGAACTGATTACCGAGATGGCGTCGGTGATTGTGGTTGCGGGCGGCGCGGTTGAGTCGGCGCGGTTGCTCCTCAACTCCGCCGCTCCCGCCCACCCGCGCGGGCTGGGCA
>CAXUMS010000016.1:0-6888 GCA_964252165.1 uncultured Armatimonadaceae bacterium | reverse complement strand
ATCAGGTAGGTAGGCACCTGCAAGGCCATTATTATCCCGGAGCGGCGGGCGTGTTTGCCGACGAGATATGGGATGGTCTGGGGCCGGGCGTGTCCACCGCGACCGCCAAATTCAACCACGGCAACGATGGAATTATCGGCGGCGGGATGCTCGCCGATGATTTTATTATGATGCCGATAGCGTTTTATAAAGGGATGATTCCGCCCGGAGTGCCGCGCTGGGGACAGGCGGCGAAAGACTGGATGCGAACCAACTACAAGCGCGGGCTTGACATCAAAGGGCCGGTGCAGGAAATCCCGTCGCCGGATTCCCGCATCACGCTCGATGACACCGTGCGCGACCGATGGGGTCAGCCGGTCGCGCGGCTGTCCGGCGCGACCCACCCGGAAACCGTCCGCACGGCGGCGTTTATGCACGAACGGGCGAAAGACTGGCTCCGCGCGATGGGCGCGATTCACGTCTGGGGAACGCCGCCCGGTTTGTATCTGTCATCGGGGCAGCATCAAGCCGGAACCTGCCGCATGGGTGACGACCCGGTTCAAAGCGTCGTGGACCGCTTTTGCCGCGTCCACGGCCACGACAACCTGTATGTCGGCGACGGCTCCGCCCATGTCACCAACGGCGGTTTTAACCCGTACCTGACGATTATGGCCCTCGCCTTCCGCACCGCCGACCATATAACCCGAAACTGGTGACAAGCCGGTCGTCAACACACCGCACGCCCCGGCTCATTTTCCAGAGGAGCCGGGGCGTTTTCGTTTGCGCGTCGGCGTCCGGTACAATAAGGGGTGTGCGCCTGCATTTAGAGCAAGCGCGCCTAACCGCTTTTATGCCCACGCCGCCGACCAAAAATTATTACGAACTCTTAGGCGTTCCGCGCACCGCGACCACCGACGAGATCAAAAAACGTTACCGCGAACTCGCGCGCAAACTGCACCCGGATGTCAACCCCGACAAAGCCGGGGCCGCGCGCTTGTTCGCCGATGTCACCACCGCGTACAAAACGCTGACCGATGCGGACAGCCGGGCCGTCTACGATTACGACCAATCCCGAATCGAAGAACAGCGCGCCCGCGCCAACGCCCGCGCGACCTCAACGTACACGCCGCCGCCCACAAGCCCGTTCAACGCCCCGCCGCGCGGCGCATCGGGGGGCGCGGCGGAATCAACGTCCGGCGGGCGTTCCTCGGCGAATACCAGCGGGGCGGATGTATCTCGGCTCGTCGCCGAAGCGCAGGCGGCTTTTGTCCGCAACAAATTGGTGGAAGCGCGCTCGCTCGCGCAGGAAGCCCTGCGCCTCAATCGCCGCAATGCGCAGGCGTACGAAGTTCTGGGCGATGTGTACCGCCTTCAGGGTAAAACCGAGGAGGCCATGAATATGTACACGATGGCCCTGCAAATCAATCCGCGCAATTCGACCGTGATGCAACGTTTGGAGCGAATGTCGCGCGCGGCGCAAAGCGCAAACCGCTACGACACGGGCGGCGGGGCGTCCGCAGACCGCGTCTTCTTCTCGAACCGCGACACGCCGCCAACGCCCGGCTCGCGTCCCTTTCAAGGCGCGGGCGGTAGCGGCGGCGCGCGAACGCCGGGGCGTCCCGCGTCGTATGGCAGACCGGCGGCCTCCGACCCGCGCGACAAAAGCCCCATCGGGCTGTTGCTCACCGGCGTTTTCGGCTACGGCGGCGTGTTCCTGCTCCTTCTATGGGCGACTTTATTTCTCAGCGACAACAGCGGCAAACTAAAGCCGTTCGCGCCCGACCTCGCGCCGATCTCGTCCTGGAACGGCCCGCTTTTGTTCGTAATGGCGTTGTCCGGCGTTCTTTTGGGCGCGACAATGGCGATCACCGGGGCGATACGTCGCATTGACGACGAACTTTTATTGCCCGGTTCCGGCGTTGCGAGCGGTCTGCGCGGCGGGGCCGCACCGCTCGGCCTGCTTCTTCTCGTGGTGTCCGTGGTTTCGTTCTACGCCGCCGCGCTTTTGTATGTCATCGTCGCCGCGTTGCAGGAAATCGCGATGAAATCTATGCTTCGCGTGTTCGCGGCGGTGATTACGATCACGCTTCTTCTCGCCGCCGTGTACGATCCGGGCCACGTTCAGGTACTCTTGTTCGGCGGGAACGTCATTTTTCTCACGTTCGCCTTCGGCTGGTTCCTGGGCGATTTTTTCCGCCCCGACGTTTTTTAGGATCGGATTTTAACCGCAAAGGCGCAAAGAACACAAAGTTCAGAAAATAAAGAGCAAAAAATAAAAATTGCTTTAACTTTTAATCTTTTCTGAACTTTGTGTTCTTTGCGCCTTTGCGGTTAAAATCCTCTTCTCTCTCGAAAGGTTGCTATTTTGCAGGATACTTTGACGCGGCGCGCGTTTGTCGCGGGCGGGCTTGCCTCCGGCTTTGCGCTCGCGGTTTCGCCGGTTTCGGCGGCGACAATTACCACGGATACGGTTGGTTTGACGGCGGGCGAGGTGCGGTTCAAGGGGACCGATGGCATCGAAATTCCCGCGTACCGCGCGATGCCGGACGGCGCGGGGCCGTTCCCCGTCGTTCTCGTCATTCAGGAGATCTTCGGCGTCCACGAGCATATCAAGGATGTGTGTCGCCGGTTCGCCAAACGCGGCTATTTTGCGATTGCGCCCGAATTGTTTTTCCGGCAGGGCGATGTGTCGAAGACCGAGGATTTTCAGGCGATTATCCGCGATGTGGTATCGAAGGTTCCCGATACGCAGGTGATGACGGATTTGGATTCCGTAGTCGCGTACGCGAAATCCACCGGCAAGGCCGACACGTCGCGGCTCGCGATTACGGGCTTTTGCTGGGGCGGGCGCATCACCTGGCTGTACGCCGCGCACAACAAGGGCGTTCGGGCGGGCGGTGCGTGGTATGGTCGCCTGGTCGGCGAATCCAACCCGCTTCAAGATTTGTACCCAGTCGAAATCGCGCCGCATTTGTCGGTTCCGATTTTGGGTCAATATGGCGGGCAGGATACGGGTATACCCCTTGCAACTATCGAGCAAATGCGGACCGCGCTCGCGCAGGGCAAAAGCGGCAGTGAAATCGTGGTGTACCCGGATGCGGGCCACGGCTTCTACGCCGACTACCGCCCGTCCTACAACGAGAAGGACGCCCAGGCGGGGTTCGCGCGCCTGCTCGACTGGTTCAAACAACACGGCGCGGCGTAAGCCTGAGCCACTAAGATTAGGAAGAAATTTTAACATGGTACGAAATGCAGAAGCGCAATGGTCCGGTGATCTCAAAGCCGGGAGCGGTTCAATGAAACTCGGGAGCGGCGCGTTCGAGGGGCCGTTCTCGTTCAAGTCACGCATGGAGGAAGGCGTCGAGACCAATCCCGAAGAGCTTATTGGGGCCGCCCACGCGGGTTGCTACTCGATGCAGTTCTCCGCCATGCTCGACCACGCCGGTCACACGCCCGACCGCATCCACACCACAGCGAAGGTTCACTTCGGTCCGGTAGACGGCGGTTTCGCCATCACCAAGATCGAACTGACGACCGAGGGAACCGTGCCGGGTATTGATGCCGACACGTTCAAGGAAATCGCGGAAAAGGCGAAGGTAAGTTGCCCGGTCTCCAAAGCCCTCGCGGGAACCGAGATCACCCTTGACGCAAAGCTCGCGTAATGCCGCGCGCTTGTTCGGTACGTCGTGTGTCACGGTTGTGTGATTGTCCGAGTGGCTCAAGCCCGCTCGCTACCGGGCGCGAAGCGCGCCATGATCCCGCTGAAGCGGGAAAAAACAAACGGCCCGTGTGGTTGGCATTGCATTGCGGTCGGTAATTTCACGCCGCCGCGAGCAAAGTTCACGCGATATAAATCTGCAACACGATCTGTCTTTTCTTCCCGCTTCAGCGGGATCACGGCGCGCTTCGCGCCCGGTAGCGAGCGGGCTTGAGCCACTCGGACAATCTTGCAAACGTTATGTATGAGAGATTATAAAATGCAAACTCGTCAATTAGGCAATACCGGCCTGTCCGTTTCCGCCATCGGTTTAGGCTGTATGGGAATGTCGGATTTTTACGGCGACGCCGATCAGGGCGAGGCGGTTGCGACCATTCAGCGCGCCCTTGATGTCGGCGTGACGTTTCTGGACACCGCCGATATGTACGGGCGGGGCGCGAATGAGGAGTTAGTGGGGCGCGCGATCAAGGGACGGCGGGACGAGGTGACGCTCGCCACGAAGTTTGGCATCGTTCGTACGGATGACCCGATGTATCGCGCGGTTTCCGGCACGCCCGAATATGTCCGGTTCGCCTGTGATGCGAGTTTGGCGCGGCTGGGCGTGGACGTGATTGATTTGTACTATCAGCACCGCGTGGACCCGAACGTTCCTATCGAGGAGACCGTGGGCGCGATGGCGGAGTTGGTTTCGGCGGGCAAGGTGCGGTATTTGGGATTGTCCGAGGCGGGCGCGGACACGATTCGGCGGGCGTGCGCGGTTCACCCTATCGCCGCTTTGCAAAGCGAGTACAGTTTGTGGAGCCGTGACATTGAGGCGGACGTATTGCCCGCGCGCCGCGAAAACGGCGTCGGATTGGTCGCCTACTCGCCGCTGGGTCGCGGCTTTTTGACCGGTCAAATTAAAACCATTGACGATTTGGCCCCCGATGATTTCCGGCGCAACCTGCCGCGCTTTCAGGGAGAAAACTTCGCGCGCAATATCGCGTTGGTAGATGAGATCGCAAAGTTAGCCGGGGAAAAAGGCGTTACCGCCGCCCAACTCGCGCTTGCGTGGACTCTCGCGCAGGGGAACGACATCGTTCCCATTCCCGGAACGACCCGCCGCGCCAATCTGGAAGCGAACGCGCACGCCGCCGATGTGGAACTCTCCCCTTCCGATCTTGACCGCATCAACGCCCTGATGCCGGAAGGCTCGGTTTCCGGGACGCGGTACACGGAGTCCGGCATGAAAATGATCAACCTATAGGGAATTGGTTTCTGATTGTAGGTCGCTGGTTGTTGGGTGAAGAGGCCCCCTAACCCCCAATAATGGGGGGACAAGAGATGCCAAGCGGCGACGCCTTTATCTTGCGAACCAACAAATCAGTCTTTGGCGATAGGCTTCTTGTCCCCCCATTATTGGGGGTTAGGGGGCCTCTTCATCCAATAACCAGAAAAACAGTGTCATCCGTCACGCGGTGAAACCGCCCAAAGGAAACGCTTCGATGGACCTTGCCGCTTTTAACACTTCATTGACGCAAAGCCAGTCCCCGCCCGGTTTGTCGGTTGCGCTACAATCGTTGTGGCAGGATGCGCGCGGCGACTGGTCCGCCGCGCACGATCTATCACAGCACGACAACTCGCCCGCTGGTTCGTGGGTACATGCGTACCTCCATCGCAAAGAAGGCGACGCCGCCAATGCCGCTTACTGGTACCGCCGCGCGGGGCAACCGGTCGCATCCGGGCCGCTCGACGCCGAACGGGACGCCATCGTGTCGGCGCTTTTAGCGCAACATCAGGCGGCGAGATAGCCGAACAAGCGCGCCGAACCGTGGGCGAGCGATTGGGACGGGAGGGGTTCCGGCGTGTTCGCGCGCGGCACGGCAAGGTCCAGAACCAGCGTCAGGTCCGACCCGCGCAACACCTGTGTTCGGTACGCTGTCATTTCCAACTCGTCCCAACGCTCCGCCCGGTGGTCAAGGATGCGCCCGATTACGACGTAGTCGTTGGGAAACTCGCCCTCGTGCGTGAGCGTGACCATATCGGGCTTGAGGTTCGCTTTGTCCGCGTTTTTAATCAGGTCACGCATACTTTCCACGCCGCCCGGCGCAAGCGTTGCAAGCGCGAACAGCGCAATATCGGCGACCTCGCCCACGCCTGCGGCATACCGTGCGCTGTTCCGCTCCCAATCGGTCGGACAGAAAATCAGCCGCCGCGCTCCGACCGCGATTTCGACCAGATTCACCTTTTGCGCCGGGTCGCGAAACACCCGCCGGATCGCGCCGGAAACCCGTTGTTGCGTTTCGAGGTTGGGCATCTCGGCGTCACTCATCGCGGGCGGCAAAACAACCGAACGCCGGCGCATTATGGCGCGCACGCTCAAAAACAACACGGTCACGAAAACAAGAAACAGCAAGATCTCCGGCACGCCGGTGGGTAATAATCGGGTGAACACCCTTGTAGTTTATCAAACTTGACTAAGTCAGACCTTTACCTTAAAATCAATCTTAACTCAACAGTGCGGTGTTCGACGAAAATCACTCGATGGCAAAATTCAAAATCAGTTTCAAATTAACAGGGCTTGAGGTTCAAATTGAAGGTAATCGCGAAGACATCCCGTTGATGACTCAGGCGGTTGGTCAGCAGTTGTCTGGTTTACTTGCGCCTGCTTCGGACGTTATTGAAGGAGAGGTTGTATCAGAGACAACCGCACCTCCTGCTCAGATTGCTGGGTCGGCGTCGGCACCTGCGAAAAAGCGGGTAGTAAAACCGCGAACAAGGACAAAAAGTAATGAAACTAATAGCAGTAACCCGTCAGAAGTTGCTCCCATTAATTTTGTTCATGATGGAGAAAAATGGGGATCTCCCGACCAAAAATGGGTTACGTCAAATAAAGCAATGTGGCTTTTGCATATTTTGAATAGTGACAACTTGGCAGAGGAACTTACAGGAAGGCAGATAGCGGCTACATTCAACAAACATTTCAAACAATCCGGGGTCATCATCGCCAACAATGTGACGCGTGATTTAGGAAAAGCAAAGGCTAAGCATCCTGCTCTGGTTGGTGAGAATACAACCAATGATCCATCAACGTGGTACCTTACGACCGCAGGTGTAAATCATGTCAAAGAGTTAATTGCGAAGGTTACAACATCCCAGGTTATCGTCTTTTTTGCGTTGACGCCGTATACTTCGGGTTATGGTATCCGAAG
>CAXUMS010000015.1:34637-46463 GCA_964252165.1 uncultured Armatimonadaceae bacterium | reverse complement strand
CAAAATAATCCTCAGGGTCGCGCTCGCTAATTAAACGTTCGTAGGGGCTTTTGGCTCCAATAAAAAAACCTTCTAAACAAGGGTCAATAATGGGAATATTCCCGCCATTCACTTCGACCGGCTCGCCTGCCGCCACACCATAGGAGGCAGGGGCGACGGTTCGTACCGTAACGCCGTCGCTAAAATAATCAATGGACGGCTCGGGGGTAACGACCCATTTGCCCGTTTGCTCGGAACGCTCCTCGCTATGGCTTCTCAAAAAGGCGAAGTTCGGTTTTTGCAGGCGCGCTTCAGTGACAAGGCGATACCGCTCCGAGTTGCTGTTGTTCCAGACGAGCGTGCCGGACAGCGAGCGGAGCGACTTCATTCGTTCGTGATTTCGGCGCAACACGGCGATAGCGGCGGGATCAAAACGGCGCGCGTTCGCTCGACCGCGCCGCGACGCCGCGACCGTCAAAAGCGCGCCTGCGGCGGCGACGGCGAACAATGTTGCGGCGGCGAGTGCGAAACGGCGACGGCGGTTCATGGTTTAGCGGTTCCTTTAGCGGGCGCAGGGGACGGCGCGAAGCGGAAGTCGGCGGGCGTTGAGGGCGAATTAATTTGCACGTGACGCCATTCCGACGCGGTAATAGACGTACGGCCCGCAGGGTCGGTAGCGTTTTGTTGAACGCGACGAATCAAGCCTCCTTTATCTATCCAAAGCGTGAACCGCTGACGATATAGGGGGCGACCTTTCCGCGAGCGCGCGGAGCGCCAATCGGCAAACGAGGCGCGACCGATCAACACCTCCCAGAACGCCGGATTGGCGCCGATCCCGGTCCGCGTTTGGTACGTCACGGCGCGGCACGAAACGCCTGCCGCTATTCGTGCGTCGCCCATGCGGACAAAATCCAGTTTGCCCTGTTTTTGCGCCATCGCCACAAGCCGCAGATGGGTATCTCCTGAATTAAAAAAGCCCCATAAACTCGGCTCGTACAGCCAGAGATTTCCGCCATTCGCCTGCGCCGCCTCCGACCGGGAGGTAAACGTAACCGTCCCCGCCGGGTTAAGGCCAAGCGTTAGCGCCGTTTTACCATCGGAGAATTCCGCCTCCGCCGCGCTTTGCGGCTCCGCTTTCCACGAACCGCTTCCGCTATTTCTCGTTTCAAATCGCGATGTTCGCCGCTCGAAGTTCGGCTTCATCAGGTGAATTGCGGTTACCGTCCGCATAAAAGCGTTGTCGGTTTCCACATATACGCCTTTCAGCGTACGCGCGTTTCTAAGTTGTTCGTGGTTCAGCCTGAGCAGGGCGATAGCGGCGGGGTCAAAATCCCGGCTTGTACGATGCGCCCGAAAAGCCGCCATGCAAATTAGAACGACACAAGCCGCGCCTGCGCCTGCAAGAGCGACCAATGCACGGCGATTCATGGATTAGCCGCCGCGTTGACGGACGCGGCGGGCAACGCAAAGCGGAAGGCGCCAGACGTTAAAGGCGGGTTGATTTGTACGTTGCGTAACTGCGTATCGCGCACAAAAGGGGCGGCTACGCCGTTGTGCATCGTATACGTTTCCCGATGAATGAGGTTGTCCGCGCCGATAAGAAGAAGATACTCGTAGTGATAAGACACCGCTACAGCGTCTAACTGCGTCCGCGCCCAAGTGATAGGCGAAAATCTTCCCCGCGCTACGCCGTCCCACGGAAGCGGTTCGTTGTGAACGGCGCCCCTGATACGTACGGCTTTGTACGCGGCGCCGCGCCATGTTTTGACGCCCTCGTAGCGGAGGGAAATCGCGTCATTGCGCGCTGGCGACGTTGGATCTTTGAAGAATCCTTGATACCAGGTCCAATTCGCGTTTAACATGCCGATGAACAAAGGAACATCGGCGCCGACAAAGTGCGGGTCCGCTGGGATTCGTGCGCCTTTCCGCTTACCGCCAGGCGCCTGATGATGAAGCCACTGGACTTTACCGTCGGAACGCGATTCCGACACGTATCCGCTCGACGTCCACGCTGCGCTTCCCGTTTTTTTCTCGAAGAAATCCGTGCGAACAATCGCAAACGCGGGCCGCATCAGCCGAAACGTCGTAACCTGACGCGAGGTCGCATTTTGATCCTGCTCGACAACGCCTGAAACCGAGTTCAGAGTTCGTAAACGTTGGTCGTTCGCTTCAAGCAACGCAAGCGCGCGCGGATCTATGAATGACACGAACGAAACGCGGCGGTCACGAGAAAGCCCACCGCCAAGCCCGCCCCGACAAAGGCGATGGTGGCGGCGCGCGGGCGGCGGGCTTCGTTCATGGGTTTAGCGATTTGTTTTCTTCGCCACAGATGCAGACGCATCCGTCATTGGTTTGTCGGCGGCGGCGATGGCTTTTTCCAACTCGTCCGTTGGACCGTTGAAGCCTAAGAACGATTGGCGGATTTTGCCGTCGCGGTCAATGATGTACTGCGTTGGGATGCCGGACACGTGGTACAGTGGCGTTGCGATGGCTCGCCCGCCCTCGGATGGGTCGAGAACGAATGTGATGCCGTCGTACTTCTTCTCGTTCGCGGGAAGCCAGGCGTCGAAAGCGTCCTTTTTGTCCCACACGTTTACGGCAAGCGTGATCACGCCCCGGTCCGCCATCTTCTTAGCGACCTCGGCGGTGTGCGGAAGCGACGCCATGCACGGCCCGCACCATGTCGCCCAAAAATCGAGAACCACGATCTTACCGCGATAGTCGGACAGTTTAACGGTTTTGCCGTCCTTGTCCACAACAGAAAAATCGGGGGAGGGCGTTCCCGCTGTGAGTAGTTTGGGCCGTGCGGCTTCGGCTTGCGCCTGCGACAGCGCGCCTTTGGGCGGGGCGTATGCGAAAGCGGCAGGTTCCATCGGGGCGTCCGCAACAAAACGAGTCACGCGCCAATCATTGAAAATCGGAGCGGTTTCCCCGATGGCGGTTGTTTCCTGAATACGACGAATAACGCCATCTTTTGCGATAAAGTAGCGTCGCGACGCCGCAAGGGCGCCTTCTTTGGTAACGCTTTTTGTACGCATCACGACGACATCGTAGTTTTTGCCGTTCCAGGATTGTTTACCGGCGTAGGAAAGTTCCGTAAGCGTTTTGGTTCGGATCAGGTACGCAAGCGATGCGCGCGGCGACAACGCGCCAGGAAGGAAGCCGTTCAACGGCGGTTGCAAAGCCGTGTATAGCAACCCTGTTTTCTTCGCGGGTTGGGTTTGGTAACGGTTCCCGAACACCAACCAGTTTGTTTCGCCGTCCGACGCGAACACAATGCCGCCGGGTTGTGGCTTCCAGACACCGTCCGGCGTTTTGCCAAATGACTTCAAATCAATGTGTAAGTAGTTCGGTTTCATCAAGCGCGATGTGGTAACAACGCGACTTTGCCGGGTTTGCCCTGTGGGGTTCCGGGATTCGGTATACCTTTCAACCACGGATGAAAGAGTTTTCGCCGTCGTCATTGCAATTTGCGCTTTGTCGAGAAGGGCGATGGCGCGCGGGTCCGGCGTCACGGCAGGCGCGGCGGTAACGGGTGAGGCGATAGGTTGCGTTCCCTGCGCCCACGAAGCGGGTGCGGTGGCGGACGCGGCAAGGGCGGCGCTCACGGCAAGCGGAAATATGTAGCGGTTCATTTTCTACGATCCTTTCAAATACCGGTCAAAAAAGGCGATGATGCGATTTTGGCGATCAATCCGCAGGTCGGGCGGGCCGTTTCGGGTCAGGCCGTGGTTAGACTCCGCGCCGTAGCGCAGGTAGGTCACGTTGCGGCCCAGGCGTTTCAGGGCGGCGAAAAGTTGGTCCGCTTGTTCGATGGGACAACGTAGATCGCCCTCGCTGTGGATGAGCAGGAGCGGCGCAACGATATTTTGCGCATACGTCAGCGGCGAGTTGCGGCGGTAGTCCTCGGTGTCGTCGGTCGCGTTCGCGTTGAAGTACGAGCGGTCGTCCCGCCACACGAAATCGCATGTTCCCGCCATCGAAACCAGGTTGTAAACCCCTCTTTCGGCGACGCCCGCGCGGAACCGGTCGCTGTGTCCCAGCATCCATGCCGTCAGGTAGCCGCCGTACGAGCCGCCGACAACGCCCACACGCGCGGCGTCGGCCCAGCCTTCGCTAATCGCATAGTCGAGGCACGCGAGGCAGTCCGCCTGCGCCGGTTCGCCCCAGTTCCCCTTAATCGCGCCGGTCCATGCTTCGCTGTAGCCTTTCGAGCCGCGCGGGTTCGGGAACAAAACAACATAGCCCTGCGCCGCCAATA
Source organism: uncultured Armatimonadaceae bacterium (assembly GCA_964252165.1). GTDB lineage: Bacteria > Armatimonadota > Armatimonadia > Armatimonadales > Armatimonadaceae > CAXUMS01. The sequence continues at coordinate 42,223 of CAXUMS010000015.1, read as the reverse complement.
CCTGATAATCGTGGAACAGGGCGTGACCGTACATCAAATGTGGGCCGCCGTGTATATACAGAACGGCGGGATGCGGGCCAGGGTTACGGTCGAAGTCGGGCGGAAGCAGAACGAAGCAGGGAACCATATGACCTTCGGGCGAGGGAACGTCGAAATAGCGCGGGGCGGGCAGGTCCAGCGCGCCAAACAGTTCTTCATTGAGCCGGGTCAGCCGCTTGAAGAACGACGCGCCGGACGGCAAAACGTACACGTCGCCCGCATCGGTGGGCTGGGCGACGAGCAGGGCGAGATTGTCCGCTTTCGCATCGGCGGTGAAGCCCTCGACCACATGAACGCCCTCGGTCACGCGGCGCGGCGCGGCGCTTGGGTCCAGCGAAACTTGGTACACATCCACGGTCGCGTTCTGTGAAACAAGCGCGAGTAGAGACGTGCTATCAGCGGCCCAAACCGGGCCAGCCTCGCCGCTTCCGGTGACATCGCCGAGCGTGGTGTTGCCGAACGTCACATCCCAGTCCGGCGTCAGATCACGGGCGTTGGATTCGCCATTCTCGCCCAGCGTGACAACCCACAAATGGGAGTTGGTGACGCCCCACACCTCAGTCGCGTTTTCGTGGCCTAAATACGCGATATGCCGACTGTCGGGCGACCACGCGAGGTTTTGCTTGGGGCCGAGCGGGGCGTTGAGTTTGATCGCTTCCGCCACCGTGTCGCCCTCCGGCAGGTAGGCGTCAACCACGAAGATCTCCTCGGCGTTCGGCGCAAGATCCGGGTCATCCGCCGTATTGCGAACAAACGCGATCCGCGCGCCGTCCGGCGACCAGCAAAAGCCGTCCACATCGAAATCGTCGCCGGTGATAGGTTTGACTTGCCGCGTCGCCACATCCAGAACATGAAGGCGCATCCGCGCGGACGGCAGAAAGCCGGTTCCTTCTTCGCGGAAATGAAGGCGGGTAATCTCGCGGGCGGGCGTGGACTTATCGGATTTCTTGCGCTCCTCGGCGGCGTCCTCGGCGTAGTCGGCGTCCTGCGGGCGGAACGTGAACGCGATCCGGCTTCCGTCCGGCGACCATCGAAATGCGCCCAGGCTTCCCTGCGTCAGATCCGTGATGCGCTCGGCCTCGCCGCCATCCGTGGGCAAAAAGTAGATTTGACTTTTCTTACCTTCACGCGCGCTGGTGAACGCGAGCCTTAAACCGTCCGGCGACCAGCGCGGCGACGATTCCCCGCCGCTTTTGCCGTTATCGCCGGTCCCGTACGTCCACTGCCGGGTTTCGTGCGGGGCCGCTACCGCAACCGCCCAGATGCGGGATTGATAACGGTTTTTGTCAGCGTCGATGGTTTTCACGACATACGCGATGCGCGCTCCGTCCGGGCTGATTTGCGGGTCGGACGCGGTTTTGATGCGAAGCAGATCCTCCGCCGTTGTCGGGCGAGGCGTTGGGGATTGGGAATTGTCCAAAGGAAAATCTTTCAAGAGGTGTTTGATAGTACTGCCTTTCCGCAAACGGGGCGCGCTTCCCTGCGCCGGGAGCGGCGCAGGCGGGTATAACACACGCGGAGAACCCGTATCATGTCCGAACCGCATGTTGTCGCCGATAACCATTCGTCCCGTTTTACCAACCGCCTCGCGCACGAAAAATCGCCGTACCTGCTTCAGCACGCCCATAATCCCGTGGACTGGTACCCGTGGGGAGCCGAGGCGATGGAAAAGGCGCGGGCCGAGGACAAGCCGGTTTTCCTGTCGGTCGGCTATTCCGCGTGTCACTGGTGCCATGTGATGGAGCGCGAATCGTTCGAGAACGAGGCGGTCGCCCAAATCCTGAACGAGAACTTCGTTTGCGTTAAGGTGGACCGGGAAGAGCGTCCCGATGTGGACGAGGTTTACATGACGGCGGTGCAGATGATGACGGGGCATGGCGGCTGGCCGATGTCGGTTTTCCTGACGCCGGACGGCAAACCGTTCTACGGCGGCACGTACTTTCCGCCGGACGGGAACGGAGCGCGTGTCGGCTTTGGCTCGCTCATCACGCAACTCGCCGACGCGTTTCGGACGCGCCGAGATGAGGCGGAAACGGTCGCCGAAAGCGTGTCCGAGGATTTGCGGAAGATCACCCGGCAACGGCCTGTTGCGGGCGCCACGAGCGGGGAGTTGGACGCGGGCGCGCTGTTGGCCCATGCGGTAGCCGAGATGACGGACCGGTTCGATGCGCAAACCGGCGGCTTCGGCGACGCCCCCAAGTTCCCGCCGCATCACGCCCTGCGCCTTCTGGTCAAAGCGTACGAGAACGGCGACACTGACGCCTTGCCAATTCTGACAACCACGCTGGACCGCATGGCGCAGGGCGGTATCTACGATCATGTCGGCGGCGGCTTTCACCGTTACGCGACCGACGCTGTGTGGCTCCTGCCGCATTTCGAGAAAATGTTGTACGACAATGCGCTCCTCGCGGGTGTGTACGCCGAAGCGTCAAAGGCGACCGGCAAAACCGCGTACGGGCGTATCGCGCGGGAAACGTGCGACTGGGTGTTGCGCGACATGACGGACGAAACGGGCGGGTTCCATGCCGCCCTTGACGCCGACAGCGAGGGCGAAGAAGGCAAATACTACGTTTGGACCGTTCAGGAAGTCAACGATATTCTGGGCGCGGACGCCGGTCTGCCATTCGCGGTTCGCTACAACATTCGCTCATCAGGCAACTTCCGCGACGAGGCGACCGGACACGCGACCGGAACCAACATTCCGCACCTCGCGGTCGGGAAAGCCGCCGCGACCGCTCCACTCCCGGACGCGCTCGATGCTGGTATGGCCGACGCGCTTTTGCGGCTTCGCCTGTTCCGAGACAGGCGCATCGCTCCGGGTAAAGATTTCAAGGTCATTACCGCGTGGAACGGCCTGATGATCGGCGCGCTCGCCCGCGCGGGCCGAATTTTGAACGAGCCGCGCCATGTGGACGCCGCCGTTCGCGCCGCCGCCTTTTGCCGAACCACGCTCACCGATGCGAACGGGAACCTGCTACGCCGGTACGCAAAGGGCGAGGCGGGTTTGCCCGCGTTTCTGGACGATTACGCGTATCTCGCGGACGGGTTGCTCGATTTGTACGAGGCGACCGGCGAAGAGCAATACCGCGCCGAGGCCGAGCGTTTGACCGACGTGATGATCGCGCGGTTCTGGGACGCCGAAGAAAGTGGCTTTTTCTATACGTCGTCCGACGGCGAGGCGTTGATCGCGCGCCCCAAAGACCTGTTCGACAATGCGACCCCGTCCCCGAACGGCGTCGCCGCCCGCGCGCTCGCGCGGCTGGGAAATCTGCCGAACGGCGCGCGGTTCGGCGAGACGGCCCGCGCCCTCTTGACCGCGTACCGGGGCGTTCTGGAGCGCGCCCCGCAGGGTTGCGCAACGCTGATACTCGCCGCGCAGGACGCGTTCGCGGTTACGAAAGGGGAAGCGCCGCCGCTTCCGCTTGCCGCCGTACCTGCGACGAATGGAAACGCCGAAACGCCGGTCGAACTGACGACCGGCGACGGGCAGAACCCACTCCAGGTCGCGGCGGGCGGCGCGACAACCGCCGCGTTCCTGCTTCGCATCGCGCCCGGCTACCATGTCAACGCGCACCACACGGAAGGATGCGAGTACCTGATTTCGACTGTCGCCACCATCGCGACCGACGCGCCCGCCGCTGTCGGCCCGGTGACGTACCCCGCGCCCACGCTGTGGCAGGGCGGCGGCGAATCGCTCCCCACGTTTCAAGGAACCGCGCCATTCGAGGTTCCCATCGCGGTTGTGGCAAACGCCGCGCCGGGCCGCTACTCCGTCACGCTCACGGTGCGCTTCCAACCGTGCAGTGAAACCGCCTGCCTTGCGCCCGCCGAGCAAACCGCAACCGTGGTTCTTGAAGTCGTCGCACCGTGACGCCGCTCGCGCGCCGCATAACGCACACCGGCGTCTACGCTACCATTGAAGCAGGTGAGCGATTGCTGATGGTCAAAAAAGCGCGCGGGCCGTACACGGGCGCGTGGGATTTGCCGGGCGGGGCGGTGGAGTGGGGTGAATCGTGGGAGGACGCCCTGCGCCGCGAGGTGCGCGAGGAAACCGGCCTGACGCTCGAAGATGCGCCGCCGCGCCTCGTCAGCGCGTGGTCGCACATCGAAACGTGGACGCCGCCCGGCGCAAGCGAACCGGAAGCGTTGCACCATCGGGGGCTAATATACCGCGCGAACACTGCAGAGGACGGAGAACTTGCCGCGCCGCGTGAAGCGCCGGACGGCGAAGATGCAAACGGCGCGGAATGGTTGCCCATTAGCGCACTTGGCGACCTTGCTTTAACGCCATTTGCGCGGCGCGCGGTCAATTGCTTGTTGGCGGCGGAGTAGCAGTCTGTAAAGTTTACTAATGGATATAGATAACGACGATCGTATAAATGTCCCCATAAGAGATGATAGCGTTGTTGCAGTTGCCCTTAGATATGGTATTGAACCGGCTGAACTCGAACAGTACTGTCAGTCTAACTATGTTAGATCGTCTGTATACAACGGGGTTCGCTACATCTTTGAGAGTGGTGAAAAAAAACTCGCGGAGATAGCCGCGCGCCCCGAACTTGAAAATCTACTACTTGTAGTAGATGATAGTTTGATACTCGATTATCACCCTGAACTGACAGATTATATGTGCTTTCACGGTGCTTTAGACATATGGGTTTGGCTGGTAAAACTTCGTTATTCAACAAAGGATGTTATAAAAAGCCGTAAATATACTTTGCATGGGTTGCTCAATGAATTCTTGACAGAACAAAAATTCGACATGAAGCGTTTGTCAAGGCTTGTTGGGCAGGCCAACTCGAAGGAAAAATTCATGTTCCACCTTAGCAAAGGTTGGTACAACGAATTAGCCCGCTCCGCACCATTGGAACCTGAAATGCTGGCTATCGGCACCCAAACTTCCCCTGACTACTCAAAAGGAAAGCCGGTAGCATGGCATATCACCCAGAGCTACTATGCTGTATACGAATTTGTCAACGCCTTAGTTTTTACAAACTCCGATAACTTACGAACAGACGAACACCGTAAAAGCACACGTCACTTTAATGGAGCTTTGTTGCCGAAGTTCTCAGGCCGGCTGATTCCCTACCCATTCAATCTTACTAACCCAATTGCAGGTGATATTAATGCCATTCGCGGTCAAAGCAAATCGTTTTGGAATTATCAGTATGCTACTTATCCACGTGATCAAGGGAATATGCGGCGGACTGTCTACGATTTAGAGCGTGATTTCATAAAATTACTGACAGGATACGGTAATCCATTGGAGTTGCTCTACAAAATTCGCGTTTGGGCAAACTACCTCGGAATTGACACTATAATTGAATTGCAAAACGGATACTACCTAAGTTTCCTGTACAAGAATTTAGGTGTCTTGTGCTTTTTTTACGCTTGTTTTGCCGAAGTGATGTCGCTTGCCTATCTCGGAGAGGATGAGACTTTAGGGTTGTTAGAGAATATACTGTTCAAGTACGCACTTCAACAAGACAACTTCAAAGACCGAGCTGTGCTACTGCCCATGCTACTTCGGTTTCGTTTGTACCACCATCACGGGCTTATATCGAAAGACGTGAAGTATCTAATACCCAAATCGTCAGATCCTATGAGGGATATTTTATAGCACGTTTGTGAAAAAGTGTGTTGCTATGTCAGTCACTGCCGAAGCGGGTTGGCTTTGATTTCGGCAGGCTTGCGCGGGTAGCGGACGAGGGTCGGGGCGAACTTGCGGTAGACGAGAACGCGGCGAGGCGATTCGCCGCCTTCCTCGCCCGGCACGGGGGGGAGCGTGAGCGCCAAGTCGTTTTCCAGCCGGACGCGGAGCAGAGCGGCGGCGGGGCGGGCGGCTTCGATTTCCGCATCGGCGGACGCGGTTTTCAGGGCGACGAAGCGGCCTGTTTCGGGGCGGACGAGCGGGGCGCACCATTCCAAAAGCGTGGGCAGGGCGGCGACGGCGCGGGCGACGACCAGATCGCAGGCGTCGCGGTAGACGGGGTTGCGCCCGGCCTCCTCGGCGCGGGCGTGGACCAGGGCGATGTTCGCAAGGTTCAGGTCCGCGACAACCGCGCCCAAGAAGGTGAGGCGTTTGGCGAGCGAGTCAATCAGCACGAGGCGCAGATCGGGGCGCACGATTTTCAGGACCACGCCGGGAAAGCCCGCGCCGGTTCCGACATCGGCGACAACGGCCCCGTCCGCGAGATCGGGAACGGCGCGCAAGAGGGTCAGGGAATCGGCGAAGTGCTTGATCGCGACCGCATGCGGTTCGACAATCCGGGTCAGGTTGGTGTGCTGATTGGTTTCGAGAAGCAGATCGGCGTACCGGATGCACGCTTCTATTTGCGCGTCGGTCAGGGAAACGCCGACCGCGTCCGCGCCGGTTCCGAGGGCGTGGGTGAGCGTTTCGCGGTCCGAAGGGGATAAGAAAGACAACGTTTCGCTACTTCTTTTTGACGTTCGCACCCGAATAAAACTCGCGTTGTCGCAAAAGCGTTCCCGTTTTCGGATCGGTAATGGTCAGCAGAATTTTCACGAACGTTTGGTTTTTGCCTGCGGCGCGCTCGGCGGGCGATCCGGCCTCTTCCGTGGTCGGGGTGAGCGTTGCGAGAAGCGGTTTATCCTCGGACGCGGCAATCGCAGAGGTGTTCGCGGGGAACGGCGCGAGACGCGCGCTAAAGCCTTCTCGTTTTAATTCTTTCGTCAGGCCCGCCGCGACATTGCTCGCTACGGTTTCCAGATCGCGCTCAGTCAGCGCGCCGTTCGAGACGCGGGCGAACCCCACGGTGTCGGCGGAAACGACCACGGTTTCATACGCGCCCCGGGCGAGCAGGGCGGGTTCGGTCGGTTGCGACGGAAGCGCGCCGCGCGCGTTCGACGGTGCGCCCGCAACCGCGCTCAAGATAGCGTAGGTTGTCAGGTCCGTCACATCGGCAAGCCCGACGCGCACGGCGCGCTGTCCGCAACCGGCGACGGTCAAAAGCAAAGCGGCGGAGGCTATCAATCCGTGGGAGAGTATTTGTCGTCTTGTCATTTTAAATTCAGATTATGCGTTTTCGTTTGGTACGTCCGCGTCCGGCGCCTCGTTCAACAATCGGTTAATATCTAAACCTTCTTCTGGGGCTAAGGGCCAAATGTCCCTGATGCCTATTAAGCGTTCGCCCATTTTCTGAAGTGAGTCGCTCATTTCATGTAGTTCGCGCGCTACGCCACGGAGACGCGACGGGGCAACCCGAGTTTGTTCATCAATTTCCGCCTCGAAACGAACCAACTTGTTCCTCAGCGATAGAACATCGTAGACCGCCTGCCGGATGTCTTCCCTTTGCGTTATAGGTGTTGTATCGTCCACGGTTTCCGCTTCGCTTGATGATTTACGTTGCAATGTTAGCCGCCCGCCGCGAGCGCGCCGACGAACACGGCTTGCGCCCCGGCGTCCCGGAGCGCGCCCGCGCAGGCGTTGACGGTCGCCCCGGTCGTGAAAACGTCGTCAATCAAGAGTATCGTTTTTCCCGCGACAAGGCCCGGATCGCGCACGGCGAAAAAGTCGCGGGCGACGTTGC
>CAXUMS010000015.1:19169-34627 GCA_964252165.1 uncultured Armatimonadaceae bacterium | reverse complement strand
ACCTGCGCGGCGGCGGCGCGGACGCGGCGGAGCGCGCCGGGCGGCAGGAGCGGAACGCCCAGCATCTCGGCGACCGGGGTCGCAAGCAGTTGCGATTGGTTGAAGCCGCGCGCACGCTCCTTGCGGGCATGAACGGGAAGCGCAACGACCGTTTCGATGGCTTTGATTTGCGCTTCGTCCAAAAGATTATCGGCGACAAGCCGGTTGCCGAGAAACGCGCCGAGCGTTTCGCCGAGCGGTTCGATGCGCCCGTACTTCAAGCGGTGGATCGCATGACGGAGCGGACCTTCGTAGATTGCGCCCGCACGAGCGGCCTCGAACACCCAACCGCCGAGCGCATCTTGTTCGGCGCAGTGGCGGCAAGCGGCGTTTTCCTCGTCTACGGGACGCCCGCATACCCCGCAGGCCGGGGCCGGAATCGGCGTGAACGAGGCGGCGCACGTTTCGCAAACGGCGGGGCGGTCGAGCGTTTCGCACACGAAGCAGCGCGGCGGATATACCATGTCCAGCAAGCCATGCGCGAGTTGCCGAAACATAAAATCCGCCGCCGCTTTGCCCGCCGCACTTGCCATAGTTGATCTCCTTGTGTTGTTGACGCGCGTTATCCCAAACAAAATCTCAAACTAACGTAACCCTACGGTTGCGCCGTGGTCGCGGTTTGCGGCGCGGCGGCGACATGGATCGTCGCCGAATCCTGGTACGTTTTCCCGCCCACGGTGACACTGGCATCCACGGGATACACGCCCGGCGCGGCGGTTCCCGGCGCCAAAACGTTGTAGGTCACTGTTCCAACAGATCCGATCCCGCTTAGCGTGAACTCACGGGTCGGCTCGGACGTGTCGAGCGACCAACCAGGAGGAAGCGCGAGCGCGACGCGAACGCTGGCTTTCTCTTTGACGCGGCTTTTCACGGTCACGGTGACCTTACGCGCGCCGCCAGACACGCCGCTCGCGCCCACCGTCACGGGTTTGTCGTCGGCGTCGGCGCGGACGCTGTACGGCTCGACGCGGTCAAATGACGATAGCGCGGCGATAGAAGAACCATCGCCCCATTCCGCCCCGCCCGTTAGCACAAGAGAGCCGACCGGCGTGCCGGGCGACACCGCCGAGCGCAATTCGCGCGTGATTCTTGCGCCCGGCGCGATTTCGACGCCGGTAAAGGTCGCCGCATCCAGATAGCTTTGCGCACTCTGCGAGCCGCGCATAAACAGGCGGGCGATATGAAGGGGCGTCGCGCCGTCGTTGCGGGCTTCCAGCGTTGCGCGGATGCCATCGCCCACGGTCACCTCGCGCGATCCGGCGATATTGATCTTGAGCGTCAAGCCCTGACCCGACGCGGGAATGCTGTCCGCGAGCGCGAGACGGAGCAAGGGACGAAGCGATACCATGCCCGCATCGCCGACCGGGGCGGGCGAAACGCCGGTTTCAATGCGCAAACCGAAAGGCCGTCCCGCCTCGCGCTTCAAGCCGATAAGTTCCGTGCGCGGCAAAGCGAACAGGGTGGCAAACGTCCCCTGCGGCGTTTTGCCGGTGACAACCTTCATCGCGCCGACCGGAACCGGCGACGCGTCCCAGACCGGATAATCGCGGCTCGTTTCCGTATCCAGTCGCTGGGCGTTGACGCGGGCCGGACCGCCGGACGGGTCAGGGGAAATTTGCACGCTCAGGTTATCCCTGCCGCGTAGCCAGCCGTTGTTGTCGCCGTCCAGATCGAAGCGGATATCCTCGGCGGCGGGCGATTCCACAGCGAAGTACAGATATTGCGCGTCCCAGTCGAAGTAGAAGGTTCGCCGTCCCGTGTTCGGGTCCATTACGCTGTAGAGCGGGTCCCATTTGCCGCTCAGACCGCTCTCGATTTCCATCGGCACGGTTCGCTTGATACGCTGTTTCTCGTACAAAAGGCCCGCATCGTCCACTAAGGGCGTTCCGACCTGCACCGGCTCCACGCCTCCATTGGTCGCGGGAAGCGTGATCGGCACGGGCGCGGCGGGGCGGCCTTCCTTGTCGTAACGCGGCGGGGCGGGTTTGTTTTGCGTTGCGCCATCCGGGGCGGCGTACACAGCGGACGGAACAAACGAAGTTGCGGCAAGTGCGACGCTTGCCATACCGAGGGAAAGCGCAAGCGCGGCGCGACGGGGGAACATATTCAAAGGAAACGGTTCTTTCTCACAAAGCAAAGTGGGGGAGCGGGGCGCGTCCCGTATATACTGCATATAGCATAAAGGATATTCCCCTTTATTGACAACGCGGACGGGCGTACGTTTCGCGGCAGGAAAACGCGAACAGCCTGGGGAACCGAAACGACGATGCTTAAACAACGCGCGACGCAAAACACGATGACCACGACAAACAATGATCTAACCGCAAACGCCGACGAAGGCGCGGATTCGCTTTTGAAACGCTACGAGCGCGCCGATCTGCCGCTCCCCGATGCATACGAGCGTTGGCATTTGTACGGGGCGGGATTGGAGAACGTGGGGCGGGACGGCAAAACGGAAACTGTCGCGATGGGCGAACCCGGCCCGGAAGAGATTTTAGTGCGGCACGACGCGTGCGGGATCTGTTTTTCCGACATCAAGATTATCACGCTCGGCCCGGAGCACCCGCGCCTGCAAGGGCGTGACCTCGCCAATGAGCCGGTCGTGATGGGGCATGAGGTCGCGCTGACCGTGGTGAAGACGGGCGCGAACCTTGCCGAAACGTTCACGCCGGGCCAGCGGTTTATCGTGCAGGCCGATGTGTTCTACAACGGCGCGAATTTAGCGTATGGGTATGCGCTTCCGGGCGGCATGAGTCAGTACGGTTTGGTCGGGCCGGAGGTACTGAACGGCGACGAGGGATGTTACCTTCTCCCGATAAAAGAAGAAACCGGGTACGCTGAGGCCGCTCTGGTGGAACCCTGGGCGTGTGTCGAGGCCGCGTACCATTGGAGCCATCGCGCCGAGCAAAAGACAAGCGGCGAGTATCTTCTTGTTGCTACCAATGTCAAAATGCGCCTTGAGCCGGACCCGGAGAAACGACGCACGGTTTGGTGGAGCGGCGGCGCAACGCCCCCCTCCCGCTCCGGGGCGGGCTTCGACGATATTTTGTTCGCGGGGGATACGCCCGACCCGGATACGTTCGAGAAGGCGTGCGCGCTTCTCGCCAAACATGGACAGGCTCATTTGAATTTTGAAGCGCCGTTGTCGCGCCCGGTCGCGGTAGACGTGGGACGCATTCACTACGACTTCCACGAGTATGTCGGCCCGACCGAAAACAGCCGAAGCGAACTCAAAGCGGGCGGAACAGCCTGGTTTATCGGGGCGGCGGGACCGATGGGGCAGATGCACGTTCAGCGGGCGCTGGGGCTGGAAAACCCGCCCGCCCGCATCGTCGGGACGAACCGCGATCCGGCGCGATTAGAAGCGTTACGCGCCCGGTTTGGGCCGCTCGCGGAGGCAAAGGGCGTGGAGTTAATTTTGTTTAACCCGTTCGATGCGGACGCGCCCGAGCCATACGCATTCGCGCCGGACGGATACGACGATATTGTACTGATGGTGCCGGACGCGGGTCTTATCGAGCAGGCGTTTCCGCTTCTCGCGCCGGACGGCGTTTTGAATGTCTTCGCGGGCGTCGCGCGCGGGGTGACGGCGACAATTGACGTGTCCGACATTGTGACCAAAAACGTCCGCATTGTCGGCACTACCGGCTCGACGATCGCGGATATGCGCCAGACGCGTGATCTGATGGAGGCGGGGCGGCTCGATACCGGGGCGTCGCTCGCCGCCGTAGGGGGACTGCCCGCGTTCCGGGACGGTTTGGAGGCGGTCAAGTCGGGGCGATTCCCCGGCAAAACGGTTATCTTCCCGCAAATCATGGACTTGCCGCTGACCGCCCTGCCGGACCTCGCGACGGTGCGCCCCGACGTTTTCGCGCTCCTGCGTGACGGGCGGTACTGGACCGACGAGGCCGAGGCGGAACTTATCAAAGAAGCCCTTGCCACACAAACGGAAGCGGAGGTCGCGGAATGAGACTGGAAGGGAAATCGGCCCTTATCACCGGGGCCGCACAGGGATTAGGCGAGGCTATCGCGCGGCGGCTCGCAATCGAAGGCTGTGACGTGGTTCTATCCGATGTGAACGGCGACAAGGCCGAAGCCGCCGCGAGAGCAATCGCACAGGACACCGGGCGGCGCGCGATTGGCGTACGTGCGGATGTCACCGATGCCACGTCCTGCGCCGCGATGACGGAGCGGGCCGTTCATGAGTTTGGTAAATTAGATATCTTGGTTGCAAACGCCGGAATTTTGAAAGCGGGCGATGTGGCCGATCTGACACCGGAAGACTTTCGGCGCGTGATTGATGTCAACCTGACCGGCTATTTTTTGTGCGCGCAGGCCGCCGCTCGCGTCATGCGCGAACAAGGCTCCGGCTCCATTGTGCAGATCAATTCTAAATCGGGAAAAAAAGGCAGTTTCCGAAACGGGGCGTATGCGGCGTCCAAATTCGGCGGCATCGGACTGACCCAAAGCCTCGCGCTGGACCTTGCCCCGCACCATGTTCGCGTCAATGCGGTTTGTCCGGGCAACCTTCTGGATGGCACGCTGTGGCAGGATTCGCTTTTCGCGCAGTACGCCGAAACGCAGGGGATGACGCCCGAGCAACTGCGCGCCAAGTACGAGGGTCAGGTTCCGCTCGGCAGAGGCGCGACGTACGAGGACGTGTCCGGCGTGGTCGTGTTCCTGTGCAGTGACGATGCCGCCTATATGACGGGGCAGGCGATCAACGTTACCGGGGGGCAGGAGATGCGGTAGCGCGGGCGTTCCTGCGCCGCTATTTTGGGGACGGCTCGCGCGTCGTGAAGCCCCGCCGCCCCTGAAAAATCGGCGCAGAAACGCCAATGATAGCAAGTGAGATCGCCACGGACCTCTTGGGCGTTTGGTGATTTTATCAACGGCGATGAACCGCCGCGCGCGAGGAACCCAATTCGCCGTGCTTGAAAGATCAAACGAGAAAATAGACGTTTTGCGACCCTCGCCGCCACACCGCTCCGACCCGCTTTGCGCGCCACAACCGCATCCGGCGTCGCGGGGGCGGCTATCGTCCCGCGCGGAAGCGGCTATGGAAATCGTCGCAATGATCGATGCGGCGGCGGTTCCCGGCGTGGCTTCCGCCACTGCGCTTGATCTTGTACGGCGCGCCGGTACGCTCGCGGAGGAAAGCGGCGACATGCAGCGCGTAATTCGCGCGCTTCTGGTTGAATCCGACATCCATTACTTCGGAGGCGGCGTGGACGCGGCGGTGAAGGCGGAAAATGCCGCCCTTCTCGCCCGAGACGCCGCGGTAAAGGCGGCCTGCCCGTTGCTGGAAGGCGCCGCTCTGAACCGCCTGCTTCGTGCGGCGAAAATGCGCGGTGACCGGGCGACGGCCTTCGCGTACGGCGAGCGGAACATTGCCCTCGCCCGCGCGCTCCACGAAAAGGAGAACAATTCCGCGCCGCTCGCGGGGGCCTTGAACGGCGTCGCCGTAATTTTTCTTGACGCCGGGAATTACCTGGTCGCTCAGTCTTTGCTGGCGGAAGGGTTGGAATGGGCGCGCCTTAATCGTCAAAATGCCTTGGAAACGTTTATTCTGAGCAACATCGCGTTGATCAAAAGCGCGTCGGGACAGTACCACGAAGCCGCCGCGACTTTCGCAGAAATCGCCCGCCGCCACGCGCTTCGGGGCAGGCACGCCGCCCGCATCAAGGCATTGGGAAATTTCGCGCATAACGCATTAGCGGAGGCCAGATACGCTGAGGCCGAAGCCGCTTGCATCGAAGCGCTGGAAGCGGCGGCGGCGTTTGGCGTTCGTCAAACCGAGCCGCGGATACGAACGTTGCACGGAAAACTGTTACGGCTGACAAACTGTTTGGACGAAGCCGAAACCACTCTTAAAATCGGTTATGAGCAGGCGCGCGGCGCGGGGGATCGTCAACGGCTACCGCTACTACGTGCGGAGCAGGGATTGGTCGCGCACGCGCGCAATGACAATCAGGCGGCAATCGCTTTATTGGACGAAGCGCTTTTGCTTAGTGGCGAGACCGAGCGGGCGTCGGATACGCTTGAGATTTTCCAGTACCTTGCCATCGTGTCCGAGGCATCCGGCGACTCGGCGACTGCGCTGCATTATTACAAGGAGCATTATCGCGCGAGTCAAAAACTTGAAGCCGCCGCCGCCGCCCGGCGGTACGAGGCGAGTTTATTCGCGGTTCGATTAGGGAAAGCGCAACTCGAAATGGAGGCGGCGCAACGCGAGGCGAGCTTACAGCGGCGGCGTCAGCAACAGGAACTAAACGAGACCAACCAGGCTTTAACCGTGGCGATCATTGAGAAGAGAACGCTTCTTGAAGAACTTCGCGAGCAGGCGCGACTCCTCGCGGAACTCGCGGACAAAGATCCGCTCACGAACCTGTACAACCGATGCTTTATGGACCGTCGCCTTCCAGAAACGCTTAAAGCGGCGGAACAGAACGTTAGCGTCGCCGTGATAGACATCGATAACTTTAAACCTATCAACGACCGTTTTTCGCACGAGACCGGCGATTTCGTTCTACGCATCGTTTCTCACTTGATTCGCGAGAACATTCGCCCTGGTGATGTTCTGGCGCGCTACGGGGGCGACAAGTTTGTTTTCGTCCTGAATCACATTGGTTGCGAAGATGCGTCCGCCGTATGCGAACGGTTGCGAAAGGCCATAGGCGCATACCCGTGGCGCGATCTTTATAGAGGTCTTGGCGTAACCATCAGCGTCGGAATTTCGCATAGTGGCGAGGCGAACACCGCTGAAAAACTGATTGCTATTGCCGGTGATCGTTTGTATAAAGCGAAGGCGGCTGGCAAAAACCGCGTCGTTTTCGCTCATGACATGACAACGTCAGACTGCGCGGAACCGGGGGTGCGCGCCGCCCGTCAAGAAGGATCGCTTTGCCCGCTTGCGTGATCCGACCCGCGCAAGCGAGCGACACCGAGGCGTTGCGCGCGATCTATAACGACGCTGTCGCCAACACGACCGCGACAATGGATACGGAAGCGCGCTCGCCTGACGCCCAAACCGCGTGGATGACCGCGCATGACGGCTTTCCGTATCCGTGCCTTGTCGCGCAGGCCGTCGAGATCGGCGATGTGGTCGGCTATGCGACATTGTCCGCATATATTCCCCGACCCGGTTATCAAGCCACGGCGGAAACATCGGTATACGTCCACTGCAACTGGCAGGGTTTAGGCATCGGCGGAGCGCTACTTTCCGCCCTTATCAATGAGGCCGCGCGACGCGGCTTCGTGTCGCTGGTCGCGCTGATCTCGTCGGACAACGAAGCGTCGCTTCGTCTTCACGCGCGACAGGGGTTTATAAGCGCGGGGACATTGCGCCGTGTCGGGCGAAAGTTCGGCGTTTGGGTGGACGTGACATTCATGCAGAAACTTCTGGACGAAACGCCCGCTTCTTTAGCCGACTAAACCGACGCCGTCGCCGCTTCCGCCCGGCGCGCGAGCAGATCGGTCAAGCGCGGAGACAGGCCGAGGTAGTCGCCCATCGCGAACGTGACGCGGGGATGCCGCGCCTGCGCTTCCTCCAACAAGGTCGGCAGATCGTCGCAAACGTGCGTACCGGTGTGCAGAAAGTACGGAACCGCAACCACTTTTCGGGCGCCCTGCGCGACGCACCGGTCAATCGCCTCGGGGATGGTCGGCTCATTGCATTCCATGAAACCAACCTCGACTATGGGGAATGCGGCCCGCGCGTCCGGTCGCGCCTTGAACGCCTCCACGACCGCGAACATATCGTTATTCGCGACCGGGCGCGGCGAACCGTGAACCATCACAACAAGCGCGTTTGTTGGCGCCGCCGTTACGTTAGAAATCGTACTCAATGACAATACCATCCTTTGTTTTCGTGTAGAAGATCATTCCAACCTCGATGGTCTCCGGTAGTTGCATCATTGCCTTGTACGTGTCGGGCTTGATAGAAACGGGCAAATCTCCGATGTAGCCGTCAATGCCGCGCGCTTCTTCAGCAGGAATCGAGAAACGACAATCCATTCCGCGTTGCTCAGCCACTTTACGCAAAATCGCCTCCTGAAAACGCAGGCCGATGAACGTTTTCACCAGAACAAGATCGCGCACCCACTCCTCAACCATTGGGCGGTCAATTTTAGCGATAGCCTCCCGAAGCCGTTCGATCATCGGGTAGATGCGATCCGTGGCATCTTTAAAAGCGTCTGGATAGCGTTCTACATACCAATCTTCCCATTCTGCAAGCGTTTTGCCAGGAAACGCTTGAATAAGTTCCGTTTGTTGACCTACTACTTTGGGGCGTGTTCCCTGCGCGTTTTGGTTTGCAAGATTGATAATTTGTGTGGCGTATTTGGGGAATGTATTTGGTTCGCTGTCGAGCAACGTTTGCATTTCAACCGAGATAATCTTAACCCGCACGATTTTTGACCTTGTTTTCTCCAGCAACCGCTTCGGCGGCGAGAAACTTATCACGATAGCGGTGCGGCATTTCCCGTTCTGCGACGGCAAGCCCCATTTCTATCATCTTACGGTTGATGAAAATTTTATTCGACAACTGAACGTACGCGGGTATCGGGGCGTTTTCGTCGTCCGGCGCTACGCCTTCTAACCGAACAATCACTTTGCTTCCGCGCACGAATTCACCAAGATAAGCGCGAGCGGCGACCCGGCGCGCGTCCGGTATGGCAACGCCTAAGAGGGAAACTAACAGTCCCGTATTGAGGCGCAAGGTTCGTTCGTCTACTACATCGCTCACTTTATACGTTTCGTCGGCTCCGAAGCGGAACTTTTTAACATCGCGAACGGGTTGCGCGTCCTGAACGGCGGGATGGTACGGCGACAGTAGCGGCGGAAGCGGGGAGGCGACTTCCGAGCGTTCGATAATTTGAAGTCGCGCGCCGGTGTTCATCAGCGTTGGCGCGGCGCAAACTTTCTCGCGAATGAGCGGCAGGAAATCGGGGTTGATTTCGTAGCCCCATGCGCTCCGCCCATTTTCAACCGCGACTTTCGCGGTGGTTCCGCTTCCCATAAACGGGTCCAAAACCGTTTCGCCGACATACGAGAACATTCGTATCAACCGGTACGGCAGTTCGTCCGGGAACATCGCTTCGTGTAGCGCCTGCCGCGCGCCGCCAAAGTTCCAATGCCCCGCGAAATAAAGTTTCCACTCTTCTTTAGTCATCGCCGATGCGGCTTTGACGGATGCGACGATTTTGGGCGGCGGTCCGGGCTTTTTGAACAAAAGAATATATTCGTAATCAAGTTCCACAATGCCGTTTGGCGGATGGGGAAACGATCCCATAATTGTGGCTCCGCCAGTTGTATTCATTGTGGTTTTCTTTTGCCAAATGATAGAGCCTAAAAAATCAAGCCCGAGCGATTCGCACTGCGCGATAACTTCGGCGTGAAGCGGGATAATCTTGTAGCGTCCGTAAATAACGGTGCGCGCAAACTGGTCGCCGATATTGACGCATAGCCGCCGCCCCGGTTTCAGCGCGCGGGCGCATTCCGCCCAAACACGCGACAGGTCATATAAGTACTCGTGGAGGGACTGCCCAAAGCCAATTTGACCGGGCGCGCCGTAATCCTTGATTTGCCAATAAGGCGGCGATGTCACGACAAGATCAACGGAGTTGTCGGCGAGTTCCGTCATGCGCCGCGCATCCCCGCGCACCACGGTAGCCGAGGCGTCAATCATGCGGGGCGTTCTCTTCGATAGGTTGCGGGGGCGCAGGGACTTTGGGGCAGGCGGGCGTGCCGTACAGGGGACAGCCGGGGCTTGGTCGGCATGAGGCGGCGGCGCGAATTAGCGGGTCGCGCCACTCCGACGCCGGACGGGCGGTCTGCGCGGCTTCCAAAAGGGCGTCCGCTAAGGCGTCATCGTGTCCCAAAGCGGCCCCGACCGTGAACGCGAGTTTGGGATGCGACTGTCGCGCTTTTTCGATTTCTTTGGGAAGGCTCGTAGAAACAAAGTAGCCGGGGATAAGAAAGTACGGCGCGACTACCGCCCGCGTCGCTCCGCGCGCGACCGCACGGTCTACCGCCTCGGCGAACGATGGCTCCGAGTAGTTAAGATAACCAATCTCTACAAGGGCGTAGTCGCCGCGCGCTCGGAGGCGGTTCGCATGCGCTTCGAGGGCCTCGCCCGCGCCGCACAAAAGCGATCCGTGAGAAAACAAAATTAAAGCGTCCACGGCGTTAGTATATCGAACAACCGGGAGCGCGCCTTCGCAAAGAAGTGATAATTGTTAGTACGTTTCGCGTGATTTAATGGCGGATGAACTGATCGGTTTTACTTAAGAGAAAGCGGCTTTGTCGGCGGCGTCGCTCGTATCACGTTAAAACAAACTCATTTGTTGCTGACCGGGCGGAAGCGCGTTCGGCAGGTTCAAACGCTCGCGAAGGTCGGCGATGGTTACGGGCGCGTGGCCCTCGAAAAAGTTGCGCACATAGACGAGCAAGGGGCGACTGTCCGTAGGGGCGCGGCGGGCCGAATCGAGGCGGGCGGCCCACGATGCGAGATCCGCGCTTCGGTCCATCTGGCGTGTGTCGAAGCGGGCGACGCTGTTCTCGGTTCCGAGCAAACGAACGTACCGGAGCGGCCCGCCCAAATCCAATTTTTCCGTGGTCGCGACCGCGACCCCGTGCGCGTCGAGAAATGGCAAAACGCCCGCGTCTTTCCACGAGGCGTGGCGAAACTCGACCACCCACGGAAGCGGCGTTCCGTTTCTTGGCGAGGCGATTCCCTCGACAAATTCGTCGAACGCGCTTTTGTCGTTTGCGGTGAAGTCGGGCGGCAATTGCAAAAGAAGCGCGCCCAGACGCTCGCCTAAACGCTCCTGCAACAAGCGCCCAAAATCGTTCGCGATCTCCGATGCGCCGAACAAGCGCCGCTCGTGGGTGACGGCGCGCGGGACTTTAGCGGAAAACAGGAAGTCGGCGGGAACCTGCGCCGCCCAGCCGTCAAGCGTGGTCGGGCGGGGAAACCCGTAGAACGTCGTGTCCAACTCCACGGTGGAGAAAACGCGGGCATACTGTTCCAGCATCTTGGCGGCGGGCAAACCCGCCTCGTAGAACGGTCCGCGCCAATCCTCGTAACTCCACCCCATCGTGCCGGTGCGAATCGGCGCGAGGGGCTTGTCGTCGGCCTTGTCGTTCATGGCGGCTTGTGTTTATTCCGCGGCGCGGGCGAGTTCGGCGGCGCGCGCGAGACGGGCGAGAACGCGGTCACGTCCTAAAACCGCCATCGTCTCGAACAAGCCCGGCCCGTTTTCGCGTCCCGTCACCGCGACCCGAATGGGGTGGGTGAGTTCGCCCTTTTCACGCTCGTGTCGCCCCCCCGCCTCGCGCGTCGCCGTCTCGATATGATCGTGATCCCATATTGGAAGAGCCGACAGCGCGGCGGCGGTTTCGTCCAGATGCAACGCGGTCGCCGCCCCGTTTCTGCGCAACCACTTGGCGACGCTTTTCTCCTGATATGAGGGTAGAACCGGAAAGAAAAAATCGGTAAGCGCGGGAACCTCGTCGAGCGTCTTTATTCGCTCCTGTTCGAGCGGAATCACCTGGGCCAGATACGCGCGCGTGTCCGCGTCCGGGTTTTCCGTCACCAGACCGGCTTTAACGAGGAATGGCAAGGCGCGGGCGACCAGATCGTCGCCCGCGAGATTGCGGATATACACGCCGTTCATCCAGTGGAGTTTTTCCACATCGAAAATGCCGGGCGAGCGCGAAATGCCGTCCACGTTGAATTTTTCGATCAGTTCCGTTTGCGGCATCACCTCGACATCGCCGCCCGGCGACCAGCCGACCAGGGTGAGAAAGTTGAACAGGGCTTCCGGCAGAACGCCGTTATCCACATAGCCGGTCAAGATCTCGCCGGTTTTAGCGTCTTTGAGTTCGCCCACAACCGGACGCGCGCCCGTGCGCTTTGCCAGTTTTTTCTTGTCCGGCCCCAAAACATACGGCGTATGCACGAAAATGGGCGGCTCCCAGCCCAGCGCGGCGTACAGGCAAAAGTGCTTCGGCGACGATGACAGCCATTCCTCACCGCGAAGGGCGTGCGAGATTTCCATATCGTGGTCGTCCACGACTACGGCAAGGTGGTAAGGCGGGTAGCCGTCACCCTTTAAGATCACGAAATCGTCCTGCGTCGCGGCGTCCCAGTCGGTCGCGCCGCGCAAGGCGTCCCATGTCCGAATCGGGCCTTCGGTCGGCATCTTAAATCGGACCACGTGCGGCTCCCCGGCGTCAACCCGCGCCTGGGCGTCGGCGAGCGGGTAATCGCGAAACTTGCGGTCGTATAAGAACGGCTGGTTGCGCGCCTCGCAGGCGGCCCGCATCCCGTCCAATTCTTCCTTGCTCTCGAACGCGTAGTACGCTTTGCCGTCCGCGATCAGGCCGTTCACAACATCGTGATAGCGCGCGAGGCGCTGAGACTGGAAGTATGGTCCGTACTTGCCGCCGTCCGCAAGGAGAAGGTCAGCGGGAACATCGCCGTACTGCGCGGCGTCCAGCGCGGCGACCGATGCCGCATCCGGCCCTTCGTCGTAGTCCATCCCCATTGCGGCAAGCGACGCGATAATGTTGTGGAGCGCGCCCGGAACCAGTCGGGTTTGGTCCGTGTCCTCGATCCGTAAAATAAAATCGCCGCCGAAATGGCGCGCTAGGAGCCACGAAAAAAGGGCCGTGCGAATGTTGCCGACATGGGGCGAGCCGGTCGGCGACGGCGCGTAGCGCGTGCGAACGCGGCGGGGCGGGGCGAAGTTTGAGGGCGAAGAATCGTCGTTTGCCATAGCGCAAATATGGTATCACGCGGCGGGCGACGTGGCGGCGCTTGCGACGCGCTACAGGAGGAAACGCATCATTACTTCGCTGGCTAAGAACAGCCCGCGCTCGGTCAGGCGCAAACGGCTTGGCGTGACCTCGATCAGATCTTGCGTTTGCATCTCGGCGATAACCTCGGGCCAAACGTCGGCGGGCGATGCGCCGAAGCGGATACGGAACGCGTTCATGTCCACGCCATCGGCGAGGCGCAGACCGACCATCATCGTTTCGCCCATCGCCTCCTCACGGGTCAGGGTTTCGGACGACGCAATCGCGGTTCCGTCGCGTTCGGCCCGCTCGGCGTAGCGGAGCGGCGATTTCTCGTTCATCAGCCGCGCGCCATCGAGATACGACGCCGCGCCCGCGCCGAAGCCGAAGTAGGGTTCGTTACGCCAGTAAATCTGGTTGTGCTGGGAGCGGAAGCCGGGCCGAGCGTAGTTACTCACCTCGTAGCGCTCGTAGCCCGCCCCGTGCGCTCGCTCGATGGCGCGGGCGAACATGGTGACCTCACTGTTCTCGGACGGGAGCGGCAACTTGCCCCGCTCGCGCCGCGCGAAAAAGGCGGTACCCTCCTCGACAATTAAGCCGTACATCGAAAGGTGGGGAACCTCAAGGGCGAACGCGGCGTCGAGCGAGCGGTCCCAATCCCCGACGGTTTGACGCGGCAAGCCGAACATCAGATCCAGGCTCAGGTTGTCGAACCCTGCGGCTTTGGCATGGGCGATGGCGCGGCGCGCATCGTCGCCGGAGTGAACGCGGTCAATGGTTTTGAGCAGACGGTCGTTGAAGGTTTGCACGCCGAATGACAAGCGGTTGAACCCGCCCGCGCGCAGGGCGGTGAGGTACTCGGGGTCGGCGTCGGACGGATTCGCCTCGATGGATATTTCCGCGTCGGGGTCCACATTAAAAGCGCCCCGCACCGCGTCCAGTATACGTATCAACTGCGGGGCGGGAAGCGTGGTGGGCGTGCCGCCGCCAAAGAACACGGTTGGAACGCGCGTTTGCGGCTCGCGTCGCGCCTCGATTTCACGGCGAAGCGCGGCGACATAACGCGCTTTGGTCGCATCCTTGTAGCCGGAGTAGGCATTGAAGTCGCAGTACCCGCACTTCTTGACGCAAAACGGGATATGAACGTACACGCCCGCTGTCCGCGGCTGAAATTTTTGCATCACCGGCGCCGCGCTTCGCAAGATTTTTCCGTGCGTCGTCTCCGCCTTTAGTTTTTCCTTCGCGCCAATTTCTATCATGGTTCTGCGTACGTCAATACGGCGGTAAAAGCCGCCGCAGTCCATGATAAAGTACCACGCAAAGAAAGAACTGGTTCCGTAGCCAAAGCAAAACGAGCAGGGGCGCGGTCGTCGCTTCCGGGGTTGCTGTCGCGGCGACACGAGCCAGCCGCGCCCCGGTTTCCTCGATGCGCGCCGCGCTGACGGGCCAATCGCGCAAACCCGCCCGCCACGACGCGGGAACGCCGTCCAGCCCGACGCCCGCCCCGACAATCCCGCCCGTAATCGCGCCCGTGGTGTCGGTGTCGCCGCCGCACGCGATCACGCCTTCCACGGCGGCGCGCAAGTCGTTCGGATAGCGCAGGGCGGCGTGAAGCGCGGCCGGAACCGTATGGTACATATAGCCGCCGACACGGTCGCGGAGGCCGAGCGCGTCGCGGGCGAAGTCAACCGTTGTTTCGCCCCCGCTTGCGCTATCGGCGGCGCGCGTAACAAGGCTAAAAAGTTCTTGAGCGTCCGCGTCGTTCGGCGGCAAACAGCGCGCGAGATCGGCGAGCAGAGCGGGGCCGGTCATTCGCCGGAGCGCGGACAAGCGCGCCGCGCACGCAACCGCAAGCGCGCCCCATTCCGCTTTCGCGTCCGTGTGCGTGATGCGCGTCGCCATATGGACCAGAGCGCGCAAATCGTCATCGCGTTCCGGCCCGAACCGATACGCGCAAAACGCGCCGATAACGGTGGCGCGCATCGCGGGGCCGTTGCCCGCCGACCAAACGCCTGATTGTTCCGGGGCGACGCCGACGGCGAGCCGACCGCACGCGCGCAGTGTCGCCCAGCCCACGCCGGGCGGCAGGCTCCAGAACCAGCGGAGCAAACCGCGCGCCAAATGGCGGGAGAACGCGCGCGGCTCGCCCCCGGATGCGATGAGGGCGTCGGCGGTGAGAACGGCGTGTTCGGTGTCATCGGACACCATGCCGCGTCCCCGCAAAAGCCGATGCTCGCAAATTGTCCCGCCGAACAGCCGCGCCTGCCGCCGCGCGGTCAAACCCTCGGCGGGAAGGCCGACCGCATCGCCCGCCGCCCCGCCCCAGAGACAGCCGACCAGGGCGTTCTCACCGCTTCGCGCGATTGCCGCGCTTGTTGTTTCGTCGCTCATACAACAAGAACGTGTAAAACGCGCACGAAGTTACGGCGACGCGCGAAAAAATAAATTTTGGAAAGTGAAGCAAACCGGCTTTTTTTTGTTATAGTGTCGGTGAGGTTGCTTGATTCGGACGCCGCAGGGAAGCGGCGGGAACGGAGTTGGAAGTAATGTCTCAGAATTTGGCGGCAAACGCCGTCGCGGTCGGTTCGCGCAACGTCGCGGACAAAACGCCCCCCCCC
>CAXUMS010000015.1:3539-19159 GCA_964252165.1 uncultured Armatimonadaceae bacterium | reverse complement strand
GCGTTTGGGTCTGTAGCCCGGTCGCGGTTCTCGCACTCTTAGCGGCGGTTCTCGCCGCATTCGCCATTAAGCCGCAACCCGCGCAGGCGACTTGGAATGTCACGTACACGTATAGCGGGACGGACGTGTATACGAACCTGAAAACGGGAGCGACCCACAGCGAGGCTTGGGATCCAAGTGGCTTAAACGCCGGGATGAGCGAATATTTTTTTACGGATGGCGCAACGGTTACATCCAGCGGGACCGTCACTGTAAATTTCACATGGGTTCCTCACCCCGGGTGGGTGTATGTACCCTGGTACGGAGTTCCGCCGATCCTCCCTGACCCTTTACCGGGAGAGGACATTCCCGTAGCTGTAACCGGCATGTACTACTACGATGCCGATGCCGCGCCGGAGACAGTGCGTGTTCGGAAAACAGCCTCGGCAGGCTGGAATGTTCCCACAACGTTTGGTTTGGGCGGCCCGCCTCCCCAAGCGCCCGAATATGTTCCGCTAACAATAACAGGCTCGGCTTCCACCACACCCTCAGGGCCATATAACAGTGACCCCGTTGCCCCAAGATTCGGTGGTATGTCCGGCTCCGAGGAAGTCACGGAAAGCGGCTCAAGTTTCACAGAAACTTTTCAACTTAGCGCATCGGTTACGGCCAGCACCAACTCCGGTACCGGCGGCAAGTTGGAAACATCCTTTAGTTGCGATGCTGGTGTGATTGCCGACCAATACGGCTTCCGACAAATTGACGCGCAGAACGAAGGTAATGGGTTCAGAGAGTCGGATGGCAATCTGAACTTCACCTACATCTGGAAATCAACTACGGGAAATCTTGCGAACCTTCCAAACGCAATAGTGTATGAACATGTCGAATTCTCTGGTGACGGAGGGCCAGGGGTTGATCCTAGCGACATGTCTATTTTATTCGTACCCCGAAGTCCGCCATTTACTTGGAGCGAACACAATCCGCTTGATTATCCTCTGACCAATCACGGACTTGTAGCGTCTGCAACAGTAGGCCAGTTTACTGACTTTTTTCAGCATGCTGGTAACGTGCCATCTTTATTCTACTACGACTTGGACACGAGCATTCCTGGGTTCAGTCTTCCTTACGTGGCCTCATACACAGGCGTTCAAACCTACTGGTACCGAGACATAAGTTCATTCACTTATCGCCAAGTGAAACTTGCACCAGGGACGCCAGCGACGCACACGATTACAAGAAGTGTAGAATTTAACCCAGCTACAAACCCGGAGACGAACTCGCCGACGTACTTTAGGTATACGATCACGCGAGACGGGCTTTCATCATGGTTTCAGTTCTAACAAAGATTTGTAGCCAAAAAGGAGTGGAGTTTATGATATCGATAAGTGTTCGACTTGTCGGCGCGGTTATATTGAATGCTCTAATCGCCTTCGTCCCTGCAACACGTACGTTGCAGGGACAAGAGGGTAGCAACCGTCCCGTTCGAGCCAATGCGTTGGTAGGAACATCTACGGAAACAAGTTCAAAAACAACCAACGGTTTAACAGTTAAATTAGCATCATCGAAAATCGTACTTGGTGAACCGGTTGAACTTGTGTTTCGGGTTGACGAGGGGGGGGCGAAAAAACCATCCGTCCTTCCTGATTTCTTAGGCGGTCAAGCCCTCGTGCGCGTAATCGTAAAAGATGACGCCACGAAGCAGTTGTCCTCCACTCGTCTTAGCCAAGACCAACTTGATTTTGACGGGCCGTTTCTACCCCAAAGGTTCACTCGGCAACTCCACTCGCGACAGCGGGCAACCTATATCGAGAATGGTAAGGGAAGCATCGAGGTCCATGTTTGGCTATTACGAGAGCAAGTTTCAATCTTTAAGGACGGTACTTATCAAGTATCTGTAGCCCTCGGAAAGGTTCGCAGTTCAAAATCTTTTGAAGCGGACGCAGTGAACAACGCCAAAACCGTTGGGACAAACAGCAAAGTTCCGACGCCACAAGATCGTAAAACGCAAACACCGGATAGCAAGCGCGGTGAAGAATTTGCCCTTGTACGAGGTGTTGACGCGGTGGAACTACCGCTTTTAGTTGAAACTGATGACGTTGCTTTGCTGAAAAAAGCGGAAGGATTACGCTACAAAATCAGTGGGGCCAGTTCTGAGTTCACAGGGCTTCAAAACGACGAGACAGTCGCTAACACAATCATAGAGTTGTTTTCGCTTACCGGGCCTGTAGCGCAACGGGTGCAAGAGCGATTAGTTGATGATATAGCCCAACAACCAAGTCGTAGTAAGGCGATCTTTTACGGAACACTCACGCGGGCCGCGACCCCTGAGATTGTTGACTTCTTGGCGGAACAAGCATGGAACAAAAATAGTGCGGGCGCGAAGCAAACACTCACCAATATCTCCGTTCGTGCATCACCAGAAATGAGAAGTCATATCGTAGACTTGTTTGTAAAACACGATGAAAAGATGCCAAGTTTCATTATGGATTAACACGTTCATCGTCTTGCTATAGTGAGGCGTACAAAACGGCCCATTTGTTCAACAAACGGGCCGTTTTTGTTTTATCGGAGAGTGGCGAGCCGCAGGCAGATAGTCATTTACACCGCCGCCGCGCGGGTCTGCGAGAGGGCGGTGAGGGTTGCCGTATCCGTGCGGGGGAGTTGCGGGCAACAGGTCGCGCCGGACGGGAACAGTTTGCCCGGATTGCACAGGCCGAGCGGGTCGAACACGGCGCGGACGCGGAGCATCGTGTCGAGGTCGGCGTCCGAGAAGACCAACCCTAAGAACTCCTGCTTTTCGATACCGATGCCGTGTTCGCCGGTCAGGGTTCCGCCCAGCCGAACGCACGCCCGCAGAACATCGCCGCCCGCCGCGATCACGCGCCGCACCTCGTCCGGGTCGCGCTCATCGAACAGGACGGCGGGGTGGAGGTTGCCGTCGCCCGCGTGGAAAACATTGGCGATGCGCAAATTGTGCCGGGCGGCGATCACGGCGATCTCGCGGAGCATTTCCGGCAGTTTGGTGCGCGGAACCACGCCGTCCTGGGTCGCGCACGACGGCGCGAGGCGTCCAATCGTGCCGATACTTTTTTTGCGGGCCATCCACAACTGCGCCCGCTCGTGGGCGTCTTTGGCGACCGATACCCGAAGCGCGTTTCCCGCCTGACACAGGGCGGCGATCTGCGCGGCCTGATCGTCAATACCGGCTTCCGCCCCGTCCACCTCGATCAGCAAAACCGCGCCCGCATCGGTGGGCAAGCCCAGATGGTACGCGGCCTCGACCGCCTCTAAAATGGTGCGGTCAATCATTTCGAGCGCGGCGGGAAGAATGCCCGCCCTGATAATCGCCCCGACCAGATTGGTAGCGTCGTCCACGGTTGCGCAAACCGCAAGAAGCGTGCGAACCGCTTCGGGCGCACGGGTCAGTTTCACCGTCACCTCGGTAACAATCCCTAGCGTCCCCTCACAACCGACCACGACGCCCAGAAGGTCCATGCCCCAGTCGTCCTCGCCGATCTCGACGATGGTTCCGTCCGCGAGGACGACCTGCACGGACGCGATATGGTTCACGGTCACGCCGTATTTGAGCGTGTGCGGCCCGCCGCTGTTATTTGCGACATTGCCGCCAATCGTGGAAACGGACTGCGACGACGGATCGGGCGCGAACACAAAGCCGTCGCGGATCACGGCTTTGGTGAGGTCCGTATTAACCGCGCCGCCCTGCGCCCGGAGCCGTCGGTTGGGAAGGTCTACGGATAAAATCCGCGTCATGCGGGTCAGGCACACCAACACCTGCCCCCCGTGAGCGGTCGCCCCGCCCGCAAGACCCGTTCCCGCCCCGCGCGGCGCGAACGGAACGCCATGCGCGTGGCACAACCGGGCGATAGCGGCGACTTCCTCGGTCGTACGCGGCAAAACGATCACGCCGGGCAGGGTCTTTTCCAGCGTGTAGGCGTCGAACGCATACACCCGCTTCTGCGCGTCGGTCGCGCGCAATCCGTCCTCGCCAACAATGCGGCTCAGGGCGTCCAAAAAGCCGAGAGAAAGGGTGTTGGGTGCTGGGTGTTGGGTGTTGGGGGAAGAAGGGATAGCGACGCTACTCATACGGGTATTGTAGCATAGCAACCTTGCGCGCCATGCAGGTTTAACAACTCGTACCAGCGAAATAAAACCTCAACACCCAACACCCAACACCCAACACCCAACACCCAACACCCACTAAAATTATGAATGTACTTTTTATTGGCGGCACCGGCCTTATTTCGACCGCGATTGCGCGTCAACTGATCGAGGCGGGGCATCAGGTCACGCTTTTTAACCGGGGCAAAAGCGAGTCCCGATTGACGCCCGGCACGTACGACGTTATCACGGGCGACCGGGGCGATTACGTGGCTTTTGAATCCGCGTTCGACGGGCGCACGTTCGACGCGGTCGTGGATATGGTCGCGTTTAAGCCCGCCGATACCGAGTCGGCGATTCGCGCGTTCAAGGGTAAAACCGATCATTTCCTGCACTGCTCGACCGTGTGCGTGTACAGCGGCCCGCCCCAAACCATTCCCACGCCGGAGACGGAACCGTACCATAGCATCGGCGGCTACGGCAAAAACAAAATCGCCTGCGAGAAACTGCTTTTGGAAGCGTTCGAGCAGGATCAATTTCCGGCGACCATTATGCGCCCATCGCACTCGTACGGCGAGGGCGGGCAGATCATACGTCCGTGGGGGCCGGGCGACACGTTCATCAACCGCGTTCGCGCAAACAAACCGCTGATCGCGCCTGGTGACGGGACCGGTCTCTGGGCGTCGTGCCATGTGGACGATGTCGCGCGCGGGTTTATCGGCGTTCTTCTGAACCGTGACAAAACGGTTGGCGAGGCGTATAACATCGCGGGCGACGAGTACATGACGTGGAACGATTATCTCGAAACGGTCGCCGACGTCGCGGGCGGCGCGTTCGATTTGTGCTATATTCCCACCGATGTGCTGGTGAAATCCGCCCCGAAGTTGTCCGGCGGACTCCACGAGATTTTCGCGTGGCCAAGCATTTTCAACAACGACAAAATCAAGCGCGATACCGGCTATCCGGGGCAAACCGTCTCGTGGCGCGACGGCGTCAAGCGAACGCTTGCGTGGCTCGAAGAAAACGACAAATTGAAAACGGGCGGTCCGAGCGACGAGTATGAGGACGCGCTTATCGCCGCGTGGCGCGGCGGCGCGCTCGCATCGCTTCCGTCGGAGCCTGCGGCTTAGCGCCGATTTACCGGGCGTTCTGGCGCGTTCATTGCAGGAGGCGAGGGTGGGTTTGGGGAAACTACCGCGACGCGCGCCCTGCGCCCTGCGCGTCTGCATTTATCCTTTGTACGTCGGCGTTCTTTTAATCTATGGAAAATTACAACCTTCTTATCGCTCGGCTCGCCGAGATCGGTTATTTGAACACCGCGCTCGCGGTTTTGGGGTGGGATCAGCAATGTTATATGCCGCCGGGCGGGGCGGGGGAGCGCGCCGAACAGTTCGCCGCTTTGGGGAAGATTTCCCACGAGCGCTTTGTTTCCGATGAAACCGCGTCGCTCTTGGAAAAGGCCGAGGACGAAACGGCGGGAATGGATGCGGACGGCGACGCGCGCCTGACGCTTCGCGCGGTCCGTCGCGATTACGACAAGCAGGTGAAACTGCCCACGCGTTTGGTGGAGGCGCTCGCCAAAGAAACCACGCTCGCCCACGAAACCTGGGTTCACGCCCGCGCCGCCAATGATTTCGTCTCGTTCGCGCCAACCCTTGACCGACTGCTGGACTTGTCGCGCGAGGTTGCGGAAGCGTTCGGGTACGACGACCGGCAGTACGACGCCCTGCTGGACCAGTACGAGCCGGGCATGAAAACGGTCGAGGTGGAACGCGTTTTTGATGAACTGCGCCCCGGTCTCGTGTCGCTGGTCAAGGATCTTGCGGACAGCCCACCGATTGACGATAGCATTTTGAAGCGCGATTTCGACGAGAAACAGCAACTCGCATTCGGCGAGTATGTGGTCAAAAAGCTGGGCTTTGACTTCACGCGGGGGCGGCAGGACAAGGCGGTTCACCCGTTCTGCACCTCGTTCAGCCGCAACGACGTTCGCATCACGACGCGCTTCGACCGCAACTGGTTGCCATGCGCGCTAATGGGGACGATCCACGAAACCGGTCATGCGCTGTACGAGCAGGGCTTCGATCCCAAAGACGATAATACGCCGCTGTCGAATGCGGCGAGTTTGGGCTTCCATGAGTCGCAATCGCGCTTGTGGGAAAATATCGTCGGGCGGTCGCGGGCGTTCTGGGACGTGTTCTACCCCGGCCTTCAACGCTACTTCCCGGGCGTGTTAGACGATGTCGATGTCGCGCGTTTTTACCGCGCCATCAACAAGGTCGAGCCGTCGCTGATCCGGGTCGAGGCGGACGAGGTGACGTACCCGCTTCACATCATGCTCCGCTTTGAGCTGGAAAAAGACCTGCTCGCCGGTGACCTCGCGGTCGCCGATCTGCCGGAGGCGTGGAACGAGAAAATGCGGGACTATTTGGGCATCGTTCCCGGCTCGGACGCGGACGGGTGCTTGCAGGATGTTCACTGGTCGGGCGCGAGTTTCGGTTACTTCCCGACGTACGCGCTCGGCACGATGCTATCCGCCCAGTTGTACGAAAAGGCTCTCACGGACAACGTCAACATCGCAAGCGATCTGAAAAAAGGCGAGTACGCATCGCTCTTAGAATGGTTGCGCGAGAATGTCCACAAGCCGGGGCGCCGCTACCTGCCCGCGGAACTTACCGAGCGCATCTGCGGCGAACCGCCGCAGTCGCGGTCGTACCTCAAGTACCTGAACGATAAGTTCCGCGATGTGTATCATATTGACAAGCGCAAGTTTCGTCGGAAGGCGGAAGACTAAATCCCCAGACGCCCGCTCACTTCCAATCATGAGAGTGAGCGGGCGTCGTTTTATCGTCCGACAGGGGCCGCGTCGGTTCGGCTTGACAACCGCCCCCCGTGTAGGCTATCCTATATTTGAAAACCTGTAAGCCGACGTTTACGTGTTTTTATTTCTCGTTTAAGCCATGACTTGTTTTACCGACAACTCGGCAGGCGTCGCACCGCCTGCGGCGAACTTTTCCGAACCCGCTACGGAACTTCGTAGTTCCGTGTCGTGCATGGGAACGTACGCGCACGATCTGGGTCTGCGCCTGCGGCGCGGGGAGGACGGTGCGTGTCGGGCTGACAGGACGAACCGGTGTCAAACGCGCACTCCGCTAACGTGCGCGTGCGCGCCTGCCGCCTCGCTGACGTAAGCCCGCCTGCCTTCACCGGTAAGCGGGCTTTTTCGTTCTTTAGTTTTTTGGGATAGCCGTTCGATAGGGTATCAAGCGACGCCGACGCCGCCACGGGACCAAACGTGGTCGGCCCGCCCCTTGTAAGGCGGGTACGCGAACGGTCGCGCGCAGTACGCGGGAAGGAAATCTAACGGGTGAGCCAGGAAGTTTTAGTTTTAAACAGCGACTACGAGCCGCTGAATGTGTGTAATATGCGACGCGCCATTGTCCTTGTGTATTTGGGCAAGGCCGACATTCTCCACGCGCGCACGCCGGACGAGGGACGCGCAAGTCTCGCGTCGGCGGAGGGCGAGCAGGTGGACGCCCCGTCCGTCGTGCGCCTGCGCCATCATGTCAAGCGTCCGCTTCCCGAACTGAAGTTGTCGCGGCGTTCTGTATTCGCCCGCGATAACTACACGTGCCAGTACTGTGGAACGACGGGCAAAGACTTGACGATTGACCACGTCATCCCCAAACGCCACGGCGGCGGGATGCACTGGGAAAATCTCGTGACGTGTTGCCGACGGTGCAACACGAAAAAGGGCGACAAGTCGCCGGAGAAGGTGGGCATGAAGCTCGCCCGCGCCCCGCGCCGCCCGCGCTACACGCCGTACATCGCGCTGAACAAGTATGTCGCCGGAACCAAGCACGACGTTTGGCGTGACTACCTGCCGACGTTCAGCGATGTCGGGGCGGTCGTGGCGCAGTAAACGGCGGAGCAAGAGAGTTTATAGCAAGAGAGTTTATAGCAAGAGGGCAAGAAAGTCAGAGGGAGAAGAGGCCCCCTAACCCCCAATAATGGGGGACAAGAAGCCTATCGCCAAAGGCTATACTGTCTGCACGTGCGGTTGCGGCGTCGCCACTTTGTTCTTGTCCCCCATTATTGGGGGTTAGGGGGCCTCTTCTCCCTCTGACTTTCTTGCCCTCTTGCTATAAACTCTCTTGCCTTCTTTCAACGTATGGACAGTCACATCGAAGCGTTTGTCGCGCATTTGCGGATGGTGCGCGGGGCGAGCGCGCATACGGTCAAGGCGTACGCCGAGGATTTGTTTCAGTTTGCGGAATGGGCGCGCGAACGCGGCGCGACCGACGCGGCGCGGGTCGAAACCGGCGATCTGCACGAGTACCTGGCGCATTTGACGACGGGGCGCGGCCTTGCTCGAACCACGGCGGCGCGCAAGATGGCGTCGCTTCGGGCGTTCTTCCGTTATTTGGCCCGGCGCGGCGTCATCGCCCGTTCGCCCGCGCAGAACATCGTCACGCCCCGTAAATCCGCGCCGCTCCCCAAGTTTTTGAGCGAGGACGCGGTCGGCGGGTTGCTGTCCGCTCCGGACCTGACGCGGCCTGACGGCTTGCGAGACCGCGCGATTTTAGAGGTGTTGTATGCGTCCGGCGTCCGCGCAAGCGAACTGGTCGCCCTGGACGTTCCCGACATAGTTTTCGACGGCGACGAGGCGACCGCGCGTGTCCGTCACGGCAAGGGCGGCAAGGAGCGTATCGCCCTCTTGGGAAGCGGCGCGGTCGCAGCCCTCCAAATGTATCTGGGCGCGCAGGGGCGCGGGGCGTTACTCGCGCAGGGCGCATCGAAACCCACGAACGCGGTTTTCCTGAACCGTTGGGGCGGCAGGCTGTCCGACCGGGGCGTGCGCCGCGTGTTCGACAAGTACTGCGAGTCGGTCGCTGCGTCGCACAAGATCACGCCGCACACGCTCCGGCACACGTTCGCGACCCACCTGTTGGACCACGGCGCGGACCTGCGCGTCGTGCAGGAATTGCTGGGCCACGCCGACCTCGCGACCACGCAAATCTACACCCACGTTTCCACCACCCGAATGAAAGACGCCTACGACAAAGCGCACCCCCGCGTCACTGAGTGATGAACATATTGCGCCCGCTATACGACGCTAGCCATTAACAATTGTTATCAACCCAGTCTTCTGCTCGACTGCGTTCGTAACCGCATCAGTGGTTGTCTTTAACAGTAAATCATTCGTTAACTTAAATTGGTCAGGAAAAACGTTTGCGCGTGGCAACGAACGAGCGAGAAATGCCACTTCATCCGTAGTCCAAAACGCCTTGAGCGGTTCACCACTCCTTAATGTGTACGGAAAGTCAGCGTCCGATCTTCCAACCGCGCGACCATTTACGATGTGACGCCAAAGCCTACACACCTCGTTTCCGAAGAACTGACACACGTCGCGTTCAATTTGGCAGCACTCGTAAAACCCAGTCCATCCTGCGGCAGACTCAAACTTTTCGTAGAAAAGGTCACACCACTGTTAAAACACCTGACAAAATCGTCAATAAGAACCGCTTGTTTCGCAGTCGTCGGGGTGAACGCCTCTGCGCCGCGCTCAATAATGTCGTCAAGTACGACCATAGAAGAAGTCTCAATTGCTTGAATTCCTCGTTCGTCGGGATATTGCTCATACCAGTCGAGGCGCCACGCGCGAAACTCTTGTAGCGGCGCGTTCAAGATGAAATCAACCGCACCGTTTTTGCCGCCGAAAAAGAATAAGGTGTCAATGTCCATCTCGCATCCCTTCCTTTGTCTGAGTTTATATAAAACTCGACGGGTCAATTAACGTCGATTATCAATCCTGTGCCGCGTTCATAAGCCCCCATTACAGCCTCACAAGTCGCTTTTACCGCCCAATCCTTGTCACCGGGCAAAATGCTTGTATATGCGCGCTCGCGCGGGAGCAATACATGAAACAGTGAAACAACTTCGCCTTCGGTTCAATACGATTCGGGAAAATACGCCTCGGCGGGTGGGGTAGGGATACAGGGTTTCCGAACGTTCGACGGCGAGCCCGTTCAAAATGTAACGCCAGAGCCTGCATACCTTTTCGCCGAAATACCATTGTATGCGCGCTTCTATCTCCTGGTACTTATATACGCTAATCTCAGACGCCGCATATTTAAACAAATTCGCCTCTTCATAATTGCACCAGTCATAGAAACGTGAGACGACCAAATCAATCAGCCGCGCCTGTTCCGCAGATGTCGGCGCAAACGCCGCCACACCGCGCTTGATAACATCATCCACAAATGCAATTTGTTGCGCCTGCGCCTGCGCCTCGACATCAAACCTATAATACGGTTCGTCAGGGTCTTGATGCTGATCTATGTACCAAATACGGAACTTTTGAAGTGGAGACGCCAAGATGTAATCAAGCGCTCCTTCTTTGCCACCGTAGTACCAATTATTTCGTTCGCGTTATGCGGACGCCTCGCCGCCCTCCAAAAACCGGCGCAGTGGGTTTACGGGTGAGGCGTAATGGCGGATAGATTCGCGGATATTCCTGCGGGCGAGTTACGACCGTCGGGAGCAACAGTGCAGTTCGGTCCTTTCGGAACAATGACACTTTCAGGTACGACAGTGACAGGCAGTTGCCGGGCGTGACGGTTTTTATTTCGCCCCGGGACAGCGTGCGCCTACGGCCCCAAAAATCCGTCAAGGTGGTGCCGTTGTTCCCGATACGGATAGGTGACAGACGCGAAAGCAGGAAGGCAAACGCAGTTTCGCAAACCACCCCGACGCCGATCAGGGAAAGGAGCGGGAGAAACAGGGGTTTGGCTTGGTCAACGGGGATTTGGAAAAATAGCGCGGCGTACGTCTGCGCACTGACCAAAAGGAACAGCGAGCCGAGGACACGCGCAAGCGCGATGGGGTTCCCATAGAAAACAGCGTCGGCGTTAGGGCGGACGCCGTCACGAGCGGCGGTGGAGATTCGATTTCGCATACTACTCATTGAACGCGGAGCGGAGCGGATGGTTACGACCGGAACGCTTTGTCGTCGCGGGCGCATCGTTTGTGCTACAATGCGCATACGAATACATATATGAATAAAACGCTTCAACCCTTTATCCTACCGCTATCGGCGCTTTGCTTATCTTTCGCCTTCGCGCCGTCCGGCCCCGCCGCGCCGCCCCGGTCGGCAAGCACGCCTGCGACGAAGCCCGCCATTCGCGTTGTAGACTGTGACCAGGCGGTGCAAAGTCGCAAGCGCGGGGTCGCGGCGAACAAGTTGGGGGCGGCGGATTTCCGGGCCCTGTCGAAGGGTGTTTCCTGGTGGTACAACTGGCACTTCGAGACGAAAGACGCGCCGCCCAAAGATGCGCCTATGGAGTTTCTTCCGATGGTTTGGGGGGCGGATGCGGAGCGTTTGGCGGGCCTGAAGCGGTATTTGGCGGCGGGGCATAAACCGCGCGCGGTCCTCGCGCTGAACGAGCCGAACCTGCGCGATCAGGCGTTTGTCACGCCGCAGGTCGCGGCGGGCGCGTACGCCAAAGTTAAAAATGTCGCCGACCGGTACAAAATCCCGGTCTCCGGGCCGCAAATGTCTATCGGGTCAGCGGCGAAGGATAGCATCGTTGCGCTCGACCCCATCGAGAACAAGGAGGTGACGTACACGTATATGGTCCCGTACGTCAAGGCGTTCCTTCGGTTCGCGGACGACGCGAAAACCGATGTCGGCCCGATTGGTATTCATCCCTACGAGAACAATCCGGGCGGTTTGAAGGCCCTGACCGAGATCGCGCACCGGGAGTTCAAGCGGCCTGTCTGGGTGACCGAGTACGCCAACTTCGATGCGTCGCAGGATATGAACGCGATCCGAACGTTTTTGATCCAAACCACGGATTTTCTGGAGCGCACGGACTATGTGCAAGGCTACGCGTTCTTCAAGGAGCGCGCTTTGGACAACCCCAAAATCTCGCTTTTGGCAAAAGAACCGGGGGCGCTTTCCCCGCTCGGCGAGGCGTATGTGAACTTGCCTGTCCATGACACCGATGTGTATTACCGCGTTCCTGGTCGCTTGCAGGCCGAAAAATATGTGCGCTTGTTCGACATGGAAATCTACCCGACCCCGAACGCGGAAACCGGCTTCACGCAGATGACCGCGCAAAAGCCGAACGCGTACCTCGACTACAACATTTTCGTTGCGAAAGCAGGCAAGTACACGCTGGGCTTTCGAGTAGCGGGGAACGCGGGCAAGTACACGGTGTCGAAAAACGGGCGAACCGTTGCGTCGCTCGACGCCGCGCCGGGCGCAGGCGAGTACGCCACGGCTACGGTCACGGCTACGCTACCGGCGGGCGCGCAAACCCTGCGCGTCGTTTGCGAGAACGCAGGGCAAACCGTCAACTGGATCGGGTTTACGGCGTCGCGATAAACCATGCGTTGCTGAGTATGCCAGCGGCTTACGCCGCCGCTGGTTTCTCCTTGTTTTCGCCATCGTCAGCGCCGCCGTTGGCGCGCGCTTTTTTGCGTTTGATGATGTTGACGACAAAGTAGATCAGCAACCCGCCGAGAACCACGTAGGCGACCGGGCCGAGGTACTTGTTCAGAAGGTCGTACCGCTTGCCCAAGAGTGAGCCGCCGTACGCGAGAAGGGCCGCCCAAACGCCGGTTCCGACCGCCGAGTACAAAAGGAACTGGACAAGGTTCATGCCCGCGAATCCGGCAGGAACCGAGATCAGCGAGCGGACGCCCGGAACCAACCGCCCGAACAAGACGGCCTTGTGACCGTGCTTGCCGAACCACTGGTCGGCGGCCTCGATATCCTTGCCGGATAGGGCGAGAAGCGCGCCGTGCTTGTCCGCCCACGCTTTAAGACGGTCCTTGCCCACAACCTTGCCCAAATAATATAGCGGCAACTGTCCCAGAACCGAGCCAACCATTCCCGCAATGATAACGCTGACAAGGTTCATTTCGCCCTGCGTTGTTGTCACGCCCGCGAGCGGCATGATGAGTTCAGACGGGAGCGGCGGGAACACATTTTCTAAAAACATGAGCAGGGCGACGCCCGCATAGCCCATGCTGTTCATCAGGTGCGTTATCCAATCGAGCATAAAAGTTCAGGCTTCCTTAACATTTTCTTGCTTTTCAGTTTCCTATACCCATCGTAGATGAATACATTTATTTGCGGGGAGGAAAGGACGCGGATAAACTGGAATGTTATGGCCTTTACCCTTCCTGTCGCAAGTCACGAACCCAATGTCGTCCCTGTTTTGGAGCGCCGCAAGCCCAAAAACGTCGTCGAAAGAATAGACGAGACCGGGCGGGCATGGGAAGCGGGCATGCGGATCGGCGACCGCGTGCTGTCCGTGAACGGCGAGGTCCTGCGCGACATCGTGGATTGGCGGTTTCACACCGCAGGCGAGCAGGCCCAATTGACCTTTCAGCGCGCAGGTGAGGATGGCCCGCGCACGGTCGTGATTGACAAGGGGTACGAGGAAGATTTGGGGCTTCAGTTCGCCGACGATCTTTTCGATAACATCCACATTTGCAAAAACAAATGCGTGTTCTGCTTCCTGTACCAGCAACCCAAAGGGCTTCGCAACAGTCTGTATATCAAGGACGATGACTACCGACTCTCGTTCCTGCACGGCAACTATGTCACGCTGACCAACCTGAAAGACGGCGAACTTGACCGGATCTGCGAGCAGAAGTTATCGCCGATCTTTGTTTCCATCCACGCGACCGACCCGGATGTACGCGCCCGGATGCTCGGACGCCGCGAACCGTCGCCGATTTTGCCCATCTTGAACCGCCTCGCCGATGCGCGCATTCAGGTTCACGGGCAGGTCGTTCTTTGTCCCGGCTACAACGATGGCGAGCAGTTGGAAAAAACGGTCAGCGATCTGGCCGCTCTGCACCCGGACGCGCGCGAATCGTTCGGGGGCGTCCTCTCGCTTGCGGTTGTACCGGTCGGCATCACGCAGTTCCGCGACCGTCAGGCGAGCCTTACCACGGTCAGCCCCGCTTACGCGGGCGAACTGCTTGACTGGGCCGAGGAGCGGCGCGAGAAGTTCCGCAAAACGCTGGGCAGTCGCTTCGTGTTTTTCTCGGACGAGTTTTATCTGAACGCGGGCCGTGAGGTTCCGCCGCGCGGTCACTACGAAGGCTTCCCGCAATTAGAGGACGGCGTCGGCTTGGTTCGCCTATTCCTTGAAGACGTGGACCGCGTCGCGCGCAAACTGCCCAAGCGCCTTCCCGCCCCGCGCTCGTTTACACTTGTCACCGGCGAGATTGCGGCCCCGCTTTTACAGCAGTTTGCGGACCGAATGAATCGCGTTGAAAATTTGACCGTAAACGTGTGCGTCGTCCACAACTACTTTTTCGAGGGGAATATCACGATTGCGGGCCTTTTGGTAGGCCGCGACATCGTGAAAACCCTCGAAACGTTCCCAACCAACGAGACGATCATCCTGCCGTCCATCATGATGCGCGACGGCGAGGATATTTTCCTGGACGAAATGACGCTCACCGAGTTGGAGCGCCAAGTCGGAAAGCCCGTCGTCAAGGTTGAGCGTACGCCATCCGCCGCCGCCGCCGCTATGCTCCGTAATTAGGAAGAGTTTTAACCACAAAGGCGCGAAGGACACAAAGTTCAGAGAGAAAAATATTAAAATGCTCTGCCTCTTCTCTCTTCTTTGTGTCCTTTGTGGCTTTGTGGTTAAATCTTCCCTCCGTAGCGGATACAATACGGGGCATGAATACGAGCAGTTCAGGAGAACCGGGCGGGGCGGGAGCGGCGGCGAGAAGCGTTACGAATAAACGGGGCGGGGCGGTCCCGGTTCCGCCGGGCGCATGGCACGCGTGCGAGGCGGTTTGGGGCGAATGTCAGCGGGTCCGATTGGTGACGGGACCGCCATCGCTGGTGGATGCGGCGGAATGGGTGCGCTCCATTCATGCGGTCCCGTTTGTCGATGCCGACCGGGTTTTGCTGGTCGAAAACCGCGATGGCGCATGGACGTTTCCGGGCGGGCGTTTGGAAGGTAGCGAAACGCCCGACGACGCCCTGACGCGCGAGGTATGGGAAGAAGCCCGCGCAACGCTGTGCGCCGACCACGCCCCGGTCGCCGCGACCCGCATAGATTTTGTCAACCGCGCGCCAGGCCGCATCCACCGCTTGCACCCGTCGTATATTCTGTGGGTGGTCGCCCGCGTCGCCAACCTGTCCGATGAGCCGTGCCACGACCCGGCCCCCAACGGCGTTGTCGGTCGCGCCGTGGTCACCCTCAACCACGCCCGCCGCCTCTTGCCGCCCCTCGAAGTTCGCGTTTTGGACGCCGCTTTGGAGCGATTTCCGACCGCGCAAAAAAAAGTTTAAAAATATTTCCGAAGATGCGCTAAAACGGGCGTTTTTGTGTTATTGTGTACACAACGAAGCAAGCAGGGGAGCGCAACCGAAATGTCCTCGCTCACCCGACGGCCCGCACACCCGCACAGCCGCACAGCCGCACAGCCGCACAGCCGCAAGCGTCCCGTCGCAGACGTTGTTGTAAACGTAGCCCTTGTCG
>CAXUMS010000015.1:0-3529 GCA_964252165.1 uncultured Armatimonadaceae bacterium | reverse complement strand
GCGGCGTCCGTTTTGTTGCTGTCGGTTGCGGTGGTTCATAGTTTCCCGAACCCCTTGTATGCGCGTCAAAGCGTGTTCAACTTCGGCGCGGTTCCCGAAGGAACCGAGGTCCGGGCGCGCTTTGTCGTTCGCAATATTTATCCTCGTCCCCTGACCGTCACCCGCCTTGATGGCGGGTGCGGTTGTACCATACCCTTCACCGGCAAAAAAACGCCTTTTGTGTTACAACCGTTTGAAGCGGTCGAAGTGAACGCCCTGTATGACACGGCGTCACGTCGCGGCGCGGTCCATCAAGCCGTGCGCGTTTTTACCGACAAAAACGAAGCCGGCGTAGTCCTCACCATCGCCGGGAACGTTACCTCCGCCCCGGCGCCCTCTCTTTCTTCCCCGAAAGGCGGTTCCTGATGCGTAAGTTCGACAAGGCGACCCTGTTCGCCGTTTTCTCCGTGTGCGCCTCGGCGGCGCTCCTGCTCACCACCCACACACCTGCCATTGGTACTACGTCTTCGGCTTGTGACATACAAGGTTACAACCATTGCTCCGAGTATGATATTAGCAAGTGTGAGATCGTACAAGATTCTGAGGATACCGATGTTTACTGTGTTGACTGCAACGGCGACGGCGTGAAACACTGGCTTGGCGTCACTACGTTCAAAATGAACTGTGGCGGAAACGAATGCGAGGTGAAAGTAATTACCTATAACGAAGGGTGCAAATAGGGAGAAAACCGTGCTGAAACGCCAAAACAAACTGTTACTTGTTGCCGGGTTGCTGACGACGGCGGTTATGTTCCTTTACAAGCCGTGGACGCTTTTAGAAAAGCGCGCCAACGTGCGAGAGTTAGCGGTCAAGGGCTTCGCCTACAATGACACAGGAGGCAAGGTTCCTGGCGATCCGCGCAATGGGGAAAAGGATCTACGAGATATTTTCCAATGGGTTAGCATTTACCGGCAACGCCACGGCGGTCGGTATCCTACTTACCTGAATGACATAATGAGCGACGCCCGTCAAAACTTCAAAGCGTATGGCTTAAATAGTAGCGAGGAAATGGGTGAAAGGTTGTTAAACCCGGACAATCGCCTCGGCGATCTTACAAAACAAAAACCTAACGGCATCATAGCCTACAGTATGTTTCAAACCCGCCCGGACGGAACGCCTTTAGGAGGCCCGAAGAAACCGGGGGAGCGTGAGGCGATAGCTCTATCATCGCTTTACGTACATCGGAACATTCGCAACTTCCCCGGCGAACGCACGACGATGAACCCGGCGGGCGTTTATCTTGTGCTATGGGAAGATGGTAGCACAAGCCGAATCCCTTACGATCAAGTGCGGTATGCTGTAACCCGTAAGGCTGGCTTCAGCAACAACTCAGCACATGAGTCCTCGCACTCCCGTCTTGGGTTTCCCGGACAGGCGGGAATCCCGGATAATGCGCTTAGCTACGACGAGTACTACCGTACGGTATTGCATGGTCGCGCCCCGCGCGGCACACCGGGCGGACCTGGCGTTCCGCTCGCATCGAAGTAGACGACAAACCAACAATTCAACAAGCCCCGCCACGCTCACGCGTCGCGGGGCTTGTTTGCGTTTACGCCACGCTGTTCTATAGGCCCTTGTCGCCGAGGAACTTGAGCAGGTCGGCGACGCGGCAGGAGTAGCCCCACTCGTTGTCGTACCACGCGACGACCTTGACGAAGTTGCCAAGCCCGATTGTGTCGAAGGCGGAGAAGATAGACGAGTGCGGGTTGCCCTTGAGGTCGGTGGAAACGAGTTCCTCATCCGTGTACTGGAGGTAGCCCTTCATCGCGCCGTCCGCGTATTCTTTCATCGCCGCATTGATCTCGGCGGGGGAGGCGTCCTTGGAGAGAAGGGCGGTGAAGTCTACGACCGACACGGTCGGGACCGGGACGCGGAACGCCATGCCGGTGAACTTGCCCTGGAGTTCCGGGATTACAAGGCCGACCGCTTTGGCCGCGCCCGTGGACGACGGCACGATGTTCATCGCGGCGGCGCGGGCGTCGCGCAAATCTTTGGCGGCGGTGTCCACGGTGCGCTGCGAGTTCGTGTAGGCGTGGATCGTGGTCAGCAAACCCTTTTCGATGCCGAACGTGTCATGGAGGACTTTGGCGACCGGGGCCAAACCGTTCGTGGTACACGATGCGTTGGAAATGACGTGATGCTTGGACGGGTCGTACATCGTGTCGTTGACGCCCAAAACGATGGTTAAGTCCTCGTTTTTGGCGGGCGCGGAAATAACGACTTTTTTGACCGTCCCCTGCTTGTGGGCGACCGCTTTGGTGGCATCGGTGAAGAAGCCGGTGGACTCAATCACGATGTCGCAGGACTCGTTGCTCCACGGGATGGCGGCGGGGTCTTTTTCCGCGTACACCATGATTTTTTTGCCGTTGACGATGATGTCCTTGTCTTCATACGAGACTTCGCCCTTGAACGGGCCGTAGTTGCTGTCGTATTTGAGAAGGTGGGCGTTGGTGTGGGCGTCTGTTAAATCGTTGAGAGCGACCACTTCGACCTCGCCCGTGGCCCCATACTTTTCTTGAATGGCCCGAAAGGTCAAACGCCCGATGCGCCCAAACCCGTTGATGCCGACGCGAACTGCCATAACAAAACTCCTTGCCAAAAATGGTTCTTACTACTTTTTGGCGGGTGCGCTTTTTGCGCGATGGATAGATTGATGTTGTGGGAGGAAGATGCGTCGCGTGTCGGTTGCGGCTCGCCGTGGGCGCATGAAGCCGGGCGCGTGGTGCTGCTGCCTGCCTATTTATCATAACACCGGCAAAAAACGCTGTCAACGCGCTTTTATTTTGCGCGGCGATGCAGGCGGGCGGGAATGGGTATAAAGCCTACACGACGGGTATATCAACCGCATAAAGTGCCGAAACTTAAAGTAACAGCGAACCGGAACGTAAGGGGCAATGGGTGGACATCAAAATAGAATCAGCGACGGGCAGCGATAGCACAGCCGCCGCCTTGCCGATTGTGCGTTTAGGCGGTGAGATTGATCTGCACACGTGCCCCGAACTGCGAGCGGCCTTGCAAAAGTTAGTGGACGCCAACCAAACCCAAATTATTTTGGATATGGTAGACGTGCCGTATGTGGATTCCGCCGCACTGGGCGTTTTGGTGGATACGCAGCGGCGATTAAAAGAAAAAAGCGGAACCCTGCACCTTGCCGCCGTTACGCCTTTTGTGTTGCGGGCTTTTGAAATAACGCGGCTTATTCGCATTTTCCACGTCCACGATTCCGTCACCGCCGCCGTTGCCGCCGCCGCCGCGAGCCTCGCCGTAACCGAGTAAGCCTCTACCCTCGACCCGATTATGGCGGGCTACTTATGTCGGGCGGCAAGGCGAACACGCAGAGATTTTTCCCATGCCGCAAGTGCGT
Source organism: uncultured Armatimonadaceae bacterium (assembly GCA_964252165.1). Classification (GTDB taxonomy): domain Bacteria; phylum Armatimonadota; class Armatimonadia; order Armatimonadales; family Armatimonadaceae; genus CAXUMS01. Next base: position 126 of record CAXUMS010000015.1, on the reverse strand, counting down.
TTTGCGTTTGCTCCATGCGCTCAATAAGGCTGCCATCGTCGTGGTTAAGCAGGTCGGTAAGTGTTGACGGCGTCCAAAAGCACGCGAACGGGTCGGTTTTGCTATCGTCCCCGCTTCCCTTTCCGT
>CAXUMS010000014.1:39333-48939 GCA_964252165.1 uncultured Armatimonadaceae bacterium | reverse complement strand
CGCGCGGCAGGAGCGCACCCACAAAACGGCAACCGCCCCACAAAACGACAAACAAGACAAACCAAACGACACACATCAGCCGAAGCGGTGGGTGGCGGAGGGGATGAAGAAGAGGAGGAGACAAAGGGCGAGACCGATGAGGAGGATATAGGCGGTGCGAGCGGGGGGCCAGTTGGCGCCGATGCGGGCGGCGAGGTAGGCTCCGTAGACCGCCCAGACTGCGTAGGCGAGCAAGGCTTTCGGGTCAGTTTGCCAGCCGGGAGGAAGACCGTTATGTTGGGCGGCGCGCACGAAGCCGGACAGGATACCGAGCGTTAATAGGGGGAAGCCGACGGCTACCAGCGTAAATGCGGCGGTCTCCACGGTCAGGAGCGGCGGCAGGCGCTTCATCCACACGAGGCCATGCTTGGATTTCAAAATGCGGTTCTCGATCAGGTATAAAACCGCGCAACAGAACGCAAGCGCGAATGCGCCAATCGCGGCGAGAATCGCGATGATGTGTAAGGAAATGGCGTTTTCGGCGAGCAGAGCGGGGCTGGACGCGGTCGCGTTTCCGCCGGGCGCGAGCGCGCCCAGAAGGACCAGCAGGAACGATAAACCGAGCGCGAACGGTCCCGCCGCCGACAACCGCCACAAGAGTTCCGCGCCGAGGTACGCGAGAGTGACCATCCACGCGAGGAGCGATAATGACTCACCGGGCGTCGTGACGGGCGCGCGATGCACCTCGACGCACCGAAGGCCGATAGCGACCGCATGGGATATGGCGGCGAGCAGGGCGACGCCGCGCCCGCCGGTGAGCAGGCCCGCGCGCCGCAAAAACAGGTTCGCTCCCAAAGCCGACGCGCCTGCAAGGTACAGCGCGAGCGTCACGCCGAGGGCGGCGGCGCTTGCGCTCATCGCTCGTTTTCCAGCGCGATTGGGGCGGTTACCGCTTCGGCGATAGTCAGGTTAAGCAGGTCGCGGGCGGCCTCTAAACGCCCTTGCGCGGCCTCGTCGCCGCTCGCCGCGCCCTCGGCGTATTCCTTTATCTTCACGGTCGGGCCGTGCGTCACCTTGTTGACTGTGGACTCCATCGCCGCCCGCACGGCTTGCAGATCAGATTCGGACAGGTGCGGCAGTCGCTGGCGCAGGCGCGCGAACTCATCGTCAATAACGGCCCCGGAGCGGGCGCGGAACGAGGCGACCAGCGGCGCGGCGGTTTGCGCCTGTCGGAGACGGGCTGCAAACGCGACCGCCTCGGCCTGCACCAGCGTTTCCGCGCGGCCCGCCGCCCGCCTGCGGTCGCTGAGGTCACCCTCGACCACGGCCTCTAAATCGTCAATATCATAAAGAAACACGCCGTCCAGATCGCCGACCGCGCTTTCGATATCGCGCGGCACGGCAATGTCAATCAGGAACAGCGGGCGGCGACGACGCGCCTTCATCACGCTTTCGACAAGCGGGGCATGGACAACCGGGGACGGCGACGCGGTGGACGCGATCACGATGTCGGTTTTGGCAAGGTAGGAGGCGAACTCATCGTAGTGGATCGCGCGTCCATTTAGCTCCTCGGCGAGCCGCGCGGCCCGGTCGAACGTGCGGTTTGCGACCAAGATAGACGACGCCCCGCCCGCCGCCAAATGGCGCGCCGTAGTTTCGCTCATCGCGCCCGCGCCCAATAGCAAAACCGTGCGGCCCTCAAGCGACCCGAAAATGTTCGCGGCAAGGCTCGCGGCGGCGTGGCCGACCGAGAACGCGCCCCGCGTCATGTCGGTTTCGGTCCGGGCGCGCTTGCCGACCCGCAAGGCTTCATGGAACAGGGCGTTCAGCGTTTTGCCGCAAATTCCGGCATCGGCGGCGGCCCGGTAGCCTTCCTTGACCTGTCGGACAATATCGGATTCCCCCAGCACCATGCTTTCCAGGCCCGATGCGACACGAAACAAATGCTCGATCACGCGATGACCTCGCCGCTCCTCAAGATAAGGCGGCCAATCCGCGCCGGTTGCGGTTTCGTGGGGCGCGGCGGCGCGGCGGCGCGCGGTGATCAGCAGACCGCCCAGATCGTCGGCGGAAATCTCGGACGGCGACGAAACATACAGTTCGGTGCGGTTGCACGTGGACAAAAGAACGCATTCCGCGCTGGTTCCGCTCAGCGCGGCCCTTAGATAATCCAGAGCGGACGCAAGCGCGCCCGGCGCGGTGAAGGCGACGTTCTCGCGCACCTCGACCGGGGCGTTCTTGTGCGACAATCCAATCAGCGCAAGAGGCATTGCGTCGCCTCCTTTCGCGCCCCGTCGGTATCGCCCGCTTGGATCAGCGAGAATATCATGTCGTTACTAGCGACCCGGCGCAGGGCGTCCGCGCGGGCGTTCGCGTCCCCGATTTGCGCTTTGGCCTCGCGGCGTGTTTGGGCAAGCAATCGGACATACGGCTCCCACTCCGGTCCGAACCGTTCGGAGATTTGCCGCTTCAAGCGCGCGGAAAGGGCCGGACCCGCGCCGCCCGTCGTGACGGCGATTAAAAGGTCACCCCTCCGCACGCTCGCCATTGTCGCGAAGTCGCCGCCCTCGCCGTCCGTTTCGTCCCCAAGCGGCGCAGCGGCGTTGAAGAGAATACGCCCCTCTCGGGCCGCGTCACGCGCGGCGGCGTTCACGGCGGGATTATCCGTCGCGGCGATAAGAAGAAAAACGTTGCCCAGTTCATCCAGAAGGGATGGGATGAACGGCTCTGCGCGCCACTTGAGCATTCCCTCGGAAGCGAGCGTTTCGATAATTGGCGTGGCTTGCGGCGCGATCACCGTTACGAGTGCGCCCGCGCCCGCGAGCGCGCCCGCTTTGCGCTCGCCTACCGCCCCGCCGCCGACCACCACGCACATGCGCCCGGTGACATCGAGCGCGACCGGGTACGAAAACGTGGCTGGGGCCGGATCATTCAAAGCGGATGATTGCGCCAACGCCGCTTTATTTTCCGTGGGGTTTGTTGTCATATCGTCGGTTCGGGGAAGGAACGCGCTTGCCCGCAAATTGTTTTATTTGCTGTCAACAACGCTTCAATCCAGTATACCGTGCGTGAACTTTCCGCACGTTGCGGAACCGCAAAAACAGCCCTCGTCCGGTCCTTTGGAAACGTTCTTTTTCACGGTTTGTTTATCGGGTTTATTCATAACCGAAAGAGGAAGCCCGCGAGCAACTTCGGGTATAAACAAGCGTACTATGGCAAACGCAGTTTCTTCATCTTCTTCAACCGTCACCGCGCAGGTGCGCTCCCACTATGATCTTCTCGCCCCGTTCTACTACCTTTTGTGGGGCGAAAATGTCCACCACGGTTTTTGGGAAGATAACAACGATAGGGCATCGCCAAAGGAAGCGCAGGAGCGATTAACGCGCGAGTTGTACGCCTTCGCGGGCAGTCCCAAAAACGTGCGAATGCTTGATATTGGGTGCGGGTACGGCGGCCCGCTCCGCTGGCTTTTACGCGAGGCCCATGTGCGCCGCGCGGTCGGCTTTACCATTTCCCCGTTGCAACAAGTAATCGGACAAGCCAAACTTGCCGGTTGCAAGTTCCCCCCGGACGCGTCGCGTCGCGCGCGTTTGGTGATCGCGGACGTTCAGGAGCGTTGGCCCGTGGACGATGGCGAATACGATTTTGTCTGGTGTTGCGAGATGACCGAGCATCTCGCCGACCGCGCGCACTGGGCGCGCGAGGCGTTCCGCGCGCTTCGGCCCGGCGGAACGCTGGTTCTCGCCGCCTGGCTCAAAGGCGAAGATCTGGATGCCGCCCGCGCGAACCTCGCTCGTCGAATGGCGACCGATACCGTGGGCCATCCTTTCGACACCGCGCCTGTGTTTGAAGCGTTGCTTTCCGATGCCGGTTTCAGTGATATTCAAACGCGGCTTGTCACGGATAACATCGTGCGAACGTGGGATATTGCAACCGACATGATCGCACGGCGCCCTATTTTGAATCCGCTCGCACGCGCGCTGGGCGGCGACATCGAGGCGTACGTGCGCGCGTTCCCCGAGATGGCCCGCGCGTTTCGGACCGGCGCAATGGAGTACGGATTTTTCGCCGCGCGCAAACCGTAGCCGCTAAAAAGGCTTAATTGCCCTTCCGCCTGGCTGGGGTTGCAACTATACGCCGTGTTTCGTCGTCACAAAATGCGGGGTGACAACGTTTACTAAATGGATGTCACACCAGCCAGAAACAACTACTACTACCGGTACTATTACCGGACGCCGCGCATCACCGTGCAGGAACGAAACGCGCGCGCCGATAACTAAAGATACGCAACGATTCAACCAAGGCATGGTCGCGCTGGCGGTCGCACCTGACATCGTTGCGGCGTTCGGATTTGCCCGCAGGAGGGTTTCTAAGCAACATGGTTAAGTCGTCTTATCGATCCATCGCGGCCCCGGCTGTCGCGCTTCTCGCCGCTATCACTTTGGTCGCCCCGGTTGGCGTGGGCTTGACTGGTCCGCGCCCGGCCCGCGCCGCCGCGCCCGCGCAAATCCCGATGCCCGTCAGTGGCGAGACAATCAATGTCAACCTTGACCCTCAAATGACCCCGGCTTTAGTGGTGAAGGCCCCGGTTCCGAAAGGCGTTAGCGCTTCCTCGATTGAGGGCGACCTGATCGAGCGCTACAACACCATTCTGGTGGCGAATCAATCGCTGGGCCGGTATATCATGCCTTCCGATGTGGTGGTCGTGTCGCTCTCGGTCGTGACGGCGGCGAACAAAACCGCTCTTGCCACTGCCGCGCCCACAACGAAAAAAGGCAAAAAACCCGCCCCGCCTAAAAAGGTCACGCCCATTGCGCCAAACGCCAATGGCATTTATACGATTTACGTCATGGGGCGAAAACTTCTCGTGGTAGACCCGGCGACCGCCAGTATGTCCACGAACGGCGCCTACAACTCGCGCGATCTCGCCGTGAAATGGGCCAAACAATTACAGCAACACCTGCCGCGCGTGTGCTTCCGTCCGCCGTCACTTCCCGAATACGCGCCGCCCGCGAACCCGGCGCTCCGTGTTACAGGCCGTATCGCCGACGCCGACGACGGAACCATTCCGGGCGAGGTCGGTTTGTGGGGCAAAACGCTGTTCAAGATCAAAGGCGTTCAAAGCGACGGGCAAACCGGACCGGATAGGGCGTTGATGCTTTCGCGCCGCGTGGTGCGCGTGGTTGGGCGACCCGGCAAGCGCGCGGAAAGCGAAGTGCAGGCGCAGGTCAACCCGGCGACGCCCAATGTTGCGAACGTGGTGGTCGGAACCGATGTGCTATTCACGCTGTCCGCCGCCGACGCCCGCGCCAACAGCGCTCCGACCGCCGCAACGCTCGCCGCTCAGGTTGTTAGCCAAATGCGCCAAAGAATGATCGCCACCGCGACAACCGCGTCGGTAGATGCGACAGCCGCGCCCGTAGTTCCGACTTCCGCCGCTCCCTCGGTTACGGTCAAGCCGTAGTCGGGTCGCCTTGGAAACGAAAATCGCCCTTATTGCGGCGCGTTTGCGCGCGCCGCAATAAGGGCGATTTTCGTTTCCCCGATTTTCTTGTAAAGCATGTGAAATGAACCGACGCAATTCGGGCCGGCGCGCTAAGGTAGACCGGGGTAAATGCCGATACTTAACCAGACGCTTTTGCGATTTTACGAGACTACGGCGAAAAGCGCAGGCGCCAACGGCGATACGGAAAAACGGGAACAGCGCTTGTGTATGCGGAAGCGACAGCGAAAACGGTGATAACGCCTGTATTAACGATCAGTCGCACGGAGCCTGGTGACGTAGCAACGGCGGCAATCGAAGTGTTTAGCGTTTTGTCTCCGCCGACCGATACCTTTCCCACTACCCTGCAGGAAGCGGGGCGTCTTGTCGCGCTCCGTCAGTACGGCATACTTGACACGCTTCCCGAAGCCGCTTTTGATGATATCGTCCGGCTTGCCGCCCAGATCTGCCGTGTTCCCATCGCGCAGATCGTGTTTGTAGATGAGTTACGCCAGTGGGCGAAAGCGTCGTTCGGTTGGGAAGGCGGGCGCGACCTGCCGCGCGATCTTTCTTTTGGAACGCACGTCATCGGTCAGCGCGATTTGTTCATCGTTTTGAATGCAAGCGAAGACAGCCGGTTCGCCCGCAACCCATTTGTGACCGGCCCGCCGCATCTGCGCTTTTGCGCCGCTATGCCTTTGACCACCGACGACAACGAGGTTGTCGGCGCGCTTATCACCCATGACGACGGCCCGCGCTTCCTCGATGACAAGCAAGCGTTCGCGCTTCGCGCCCTCGCGCGTCAGGTGATGTCGCTGTTAGGATTGCGACGGCGTATCCACGAGCTTTCCGGCGCCATTGCAGTGCGGTCCTCGTCGGAAGAAAAAGCCCGGTGGCAGGCCCGACATGATATTTTGACGGGCCTTCCGAACCGCGCCTTGTTTGTGGAGCGTGTGGACGAGGCGTTGCGCGCCGCGCGCCTGCGCGAGGACAAAGGCGCAAGTCCGCCTTCGCAACCCGCCATTTCTTTGAGCGGTAATCCCGCTCCCGTCCCGAAAAAACGCCGAAGCCGCAGCCAGCGCGGATGCGCCGTTTTGTTCGTTGATTTGGATCGCTTCAAGCGGATTAACGACACGCTCGGACACGCCGCCGGGGATACGCTTCTGCGCGAGGTCGCCTCCCGTTTCTCCGGGTGTTTGCGTCCCGAAGACACCCTTGCGCGGATGGGCGGCGATGAGTTCACCGTGCTGCTCCCCGATATACCCGGCCCGTCCTATGCCGCGAGCGTTTCGCAAATGCTGCTCAGAACCCTGCGGCGTCCTGTGGTTCTTGGCAAGGAAGAGCTTCAGGTCGGCGCGAGTATTGGAATTGCGCTCTCGCCGCGCGACGGCGTGGACGCCCAAACGCTCCTGAAGCACGCCGACATCGCGATGTACGAGGCCAAAGCGAGCGGCGGGTACCAATCGTACTCGCGCAAGATGAACTCGTCGGGTTACCAGCAACTGATCGAGGAAGGCGAGTTGCGCCGCGCGATCGAGCGGGGCGAGTTGTCGGTCGCTTACCAGCCGCAGATGGACATGGCGACCGGGCATATTCAAGGCGTGGAGGCGCTGGCGCGGTGGCGCCATCCCGAGCGCGGCATGGTGCCGCCGTCGCACTTTATCGCTATCGCCGAGCAAGCCGATTTAATTGTTCTTCTGGGCGAATTTATCCTGCGTCAGGCGTGCCGCGACTGCGCGGGCTGGCGCGCCGAAGGTCACACCGATGTGCGGGTTGCGGTCAACCTGTCCGCCCGGCAACTCGCCCAGCCGCGCTTGCTGGAAACTATTCAGGAAATACTGCGCGAATCCGACCTGCCCGGCGAGGCGCTAGACATCGAACTCACCGAAACCGCTTTGTGCGCGAACGGCGATGCGACCCCGCAAACACTGCAAGCCCTGCGAGCGTTAGGCGTCCGCGTGTTTGTGGACGATTTCGGAACCGGCTATTCAAGCCTCGCCTACCTGCGCCGCTTCGCCGTGGATATGCTCAAGGTGGACCGCTCCTTTGTGGCTGGACTTGGTAAGAACACGCCGGACGACGCCTTAGTCCGCGCGCTAATCGAAATGGCGCACGCGCTCGATCTCAAAGTGGTCGCAGAGGGCGTGGAAACCGAGGGGCAACTCGCGAAACTGCGCGCGCTCAATTGCGACATCGTACAAGGCTATCTCCTCAGCCGTCCCATCCCGCTCGACAGCCTCCGCGCCCTGCTCATCAGCAACCGCCGCGCTCGTTGACGCTTTTGTTTGTCGTTAGGTGGGGCGGTTTCGTTTCGTGAGTGCGCTCATGCCGCGCGGCGCCCTCTTCCAGGGGTTGTCACACAAGTGTGACCGTGGGGGACCAGCCACACGCTGGACCGTGTGTTGAGAAAACGCAAAGTGGCTCGGTTTTCCCGTCATAACGGGAAAACCGAGCCACTTTGCGTTTCTCTTAAACAACCGATCCAACGTTAGGTTGGGGCCTCCCCCGGCCTGAGGGGGCGCCGCGCGGCAGGAGCGCACCCACAAAACGAAACCGTCCACCAAACGAACCACAGCGCAAAAAAGAACCCGACGCGCCGAGGTTTTCGGTACGCCGGGTCAAGTCATGGTGTTTCTCGTGCGTTGGTTTGGGTTCGCATCTTTCGTGCCTTATTTTATTTTCGGCGGGGGGCGAGCGGAAAACTCGTACGTTTACAGGTAGCGGCTTACGCCTCCGTTAGCGACTCGAACGCTTTGATCTGTTCTTCCAGTACGGCGAGCGCGCCGCGCCAGAAAGCCGCATCCTGCAAATCCACGCCAAGCGGGGCTACCAAGTCGGCGGGGGACTGGGAGCCGCCGGAGCGCAGGAACTCCAGATAGCGCGGCGCGAACGACGCCTTGCCTTCGGTTCGGTACTTGTGGAACAGGGCAAGCGCGAGCATCTCGCCGAACGTGTAAGCGTACACATAGAACGGCGTCGCGACAAAGTGCCGGACATACGACCACCAGAGCGCGTGACCGTCTTCCAGCGTCACCGATTCGCCGAACATCGCGCCCACGTTTTCCTGCCACAACGCCCCGAATTGTTCGACCGTTAGCTCGCCGCTTTCGCGGCGGGCTTTGTGGATCGCCTGCTCGAAACGGTATAGAACGGCCTGCCGGAAGATGGTCGCGAGCGCCTGCTCGATTTGCTCGGATAAAAGCGCGCGGTATTTCTGGGGATCGGCCTGCGCGGTCGCGGCGCGCTGTTTTTCAAAAACCAACTGCTCGGCGAAGGTAGAGGCGACCTCGGCGATAGGAAGTGTGCCGTGGAAGTTGAATAAAGATTGATCGCGCGACAGGAACGAATGGATGCCATGCCCCAGTTCGTGGGCGAGCGTTCGCACATCGCCTTGCTTGCCCAGATAGTTCAGGAAAATAAATGGGTGCTTGTCCGGCGTGATGTACGAGCAAAACGCCCCGCCGCGCTTGCCGTCGCGCGCCTCGGCGTCAATCCATCCGCCGGTAAAGAACGCCTGCGCCGCCGCCTCGTAAGCGGGATCAAAATCCGCGAACGCGGACAGCGTGATGTCGCGCGCGTCGCTGTACTCGATCTTTTCTCTCTCGTCGCTGATCGGCGCGTAGCGGTCGTAATGGTACAACCGGTCGTAGCCCAGAATTTTGCGCTTGGCCTTGTAAAACCGCGCAACCAAGCCAAAGCCTTCTTCCGCCGTTTGAACCACAATCTCCACCGTTTCCGGCGTGAGTTCGTTGGCGATATGGCGCGCTTGCTCCTGATACGCGTAGCCGCGCAAGCGGTCTTCCGTCGCCTTGTCCTGTAGCAGGGTGTTGAAAACATACCCGATAGTGCGGGCATGGGTTTCCAAACCGGTTGATAGCGCGCTTGCGCCTTCCCGGCGAACCGTGCGGTCCGGGTGGTTTTGCAGGTTGAGCGTTTCCGACAGCGTCAGCGGCTTATCACCGTTGTTGTACGAGAACCGCATGTTCGAGACGATCTCCTCGTACAATCGCACAAAAGCGCGCTGGCCGGTGTTGGCGCGCTCCTCCAGAACCCGTTCCTCGGCCTCGGATAGCCGGAAACGCGCCCGGTTTGCGACCGTTTGCAGGTAATGCACGAACGCGTCGGGACTCGCGGTGTCCGCCGGC
>CAXUMS010000014.1:0-39323 GCA_964252165.1 uncultured Armatimonadaceae bacterium | reverse complement strand
TTGCAGGTAATGCCGGTATGCGACAAGTTCCGGGGACTCGCCTCGGGCCGCCAAATCGTCCACGGGAATTTTGGCAAGCTCCAGATCGAAGAACAAAAGGGGCAACGTCGCATCGGTAGTGCGCTCGCGCACCTTTTGCACCTGCGCGCCGTTTTCGGGGCTGGCATCGGCGGCGAAACGCAAACCCGCGAACGCGTTGGGCAAACTGCCTTGCCGGTACAGATCCTCGTATTCACGCAAGGCGTCCGCAAGTTCCGATGCCGTAAGATCCGCGACGCGCCCCTTGTACTTCGCCGAGAACGCCTCCGCGCGCCGTTTCAAATCGTTCAGATCCGTCTCGATACGCGCGTCCTGTGGTCCGTCGTACAGGTCGGCAAGGTTCCAGCGCGGCGGCGTTTCGGTTAAGCCGTCATTTTTGTTTTCCGGTGTCAATGTTAAAAATCCTCAACCATGAAGGTAAACTGCATTCCTTTTGACGCTCGTCGTCCCCCAACGTTCCGTTTTTTCAATGCCCTTATTTGTTGACACTGCGCCTGCGGGCCGCCTATAATGAAAGATATTCAAGCGCAAATTAAAAGGCGAATCGGATGAAACTACACGTAAATTTTGAAAATGGCGGCATCAAGGTCAACGAAGTTGTGGAAGGCGCGAATGCCGAGGGCGTGATCGCCGCGATGCAAAAACGGGTCGCGCAGGAAGCGCCGTTCTTGATTGCCGCCGTGGTCAAGCGAATGCCCCCGCTTGCGTTCGCGCAGGAAGCCACACGCCGGTATAACACCGCCGCCAAAGACAACGCGCCCATCCCGCAAACCTGCGAGGAGTTTGTCGCGCTCGGCGTGGACAAGGGTTTCGCCACTTTGGTGGAAGCGTAAAGCGCGTTCTTTCGTTTTATTGACAGTCGTAAAAATGCGAGGAGTGCGTCCGCCTGTGGAACCCCCTTTGTCCGGCGAATCTTCGGGCGTATCCGAGGTGCCGCTTTTCCCGTTGCCGCTGGTTTTGTTTCCCCATATGCTGTTGCCGCTTCATATTTTTGAAGAGCGGTACAAGGACATGATTAACCATTGCGTCAGTAGATCCTTGCCGTTTGGTATCGTGCTGACATCGGATGGGGAAACGGTTACCGGTGAGGCGGCGACGCACGCTATCGGATGCACGGCCCGAATTGCGCGGGTCGAGCGGCTCCCCGATGGCTGTATGAATATCGAGGTCGTGGGGGAAAAGCGTTTCCGCCTGCTGGATACGCACGAGTCCGAGCCATACCGGGTCGGTCTGGTAGAAACGATGCAGGATGCACCGACCGATACGGAAGCGGTGGTGACGCTTGCCGAGGAGGTGCAGAAACTGCTACGGGACTACCTAACGCGCACGCTCGCCCTGATGGGGCGGCGCGAGGTCGAGTTCGATCTGCCGGATGAGCCGGAGGTACTATCCTTTACCGCCGCCTGCGTTCTGCCGGTGGAAAACGACGATAAGCAGTCCCTTCTTGAAGACACCGACACCGCCGCGCGCTTATCCGCCGAGCGCGATGTTTTGATACGCGAGGTGACGCGCCTACGCCGCGCCGACGAAGCCGAGGGTAACAAAACCGCACCCGAATGGAAGCAAGTGCGCGCATCGCGTTTCGAGTCGTTTGTCTGCTCGAACTAGAATAAGTTAAAAACGCGGGTTACGATCCGCGTCAGTGGTTTTTGAGGGGAGAAACAACCGTGAGCCGTGGTCGCCAAAAACAATCCATCCGCACATGCGCCTCGGCGCGGCGGGAAAAGCGATGCGCCGCTTTTACCCTGATCGAGCTTTTCGTGGTAATCGGCATCATCGCCTTGCTCGCGGCGATCATCTTCCCCGTGTTCGCGACCGCGCGCGGCAAGGCGCGGCAAACCGCATGCTTGTCGAACCTCCGTCAAGTGGGAATGGCGATCGGGATGTACGCCGACGACTACGATGACCTGTACCCGAACGGGCAAGACCCCGCCGACAAGTACACCGGTTTGTGGGGAAGCGACCCGGCGACGGTGTTCCGCATCAACACGATGCCGTTTCTCCACGAGGTTTTGCAACCCTACATCAAAAGCCGCGACATTTTCCGTTGCCCGTCCGACAGCGGTTTCGATGTCGTGGACGATCTGATGGGCTTCGACGGTCAGCCCGCCAAGTTGCCCGCGCGCCCGTCCTGCTACGAGAAATACGGCACGTCGTACTTTTACCGCACCGCGCTTGCGTTCGAGGGCAAACTCTACAGCACAACCGGCGGCTACGACGCCGCCCCGCCCTACGCGGAACACGGCCCGACCGAACTCATTATCCTGTTCGACGCCGACGGCAAATGGCACGGCGGCCCGGTCGCCGGACGCCGCTACAACTCTTTGTTCGCGGACGGTCACGCCAAAAATCTGGACCGCGACAAATACTACGCAAGTTGGGATTTAGAACTATCTCGCCCCGGCGGATAGGAAAGTCCCGGAAATTTAACCACAAAGGCGCAAAGGACACAAAGAAGTAAGGAGAGAAGAAACAAAAAGGAATTTCGCTTTATCTTCTTATCTCTTCTTTGTGTCCTTTGCGCCTTTGTGGTTAAATTTCCGGGGCCTGCCGTAGGATTACATCTACCGCGCGGGCGAGGGCGGTTTCCGGGTCGCCTTCCGGCGCGACGATTTTCGCGGCGGCAAGCGCGGCGGGGCGGGCATGACCGACGGCGACGCTCATACCGGCCCATTCCAGCATCGGCACATCGTTGTTGCTGTCCCCAAACGCGACAACCTCGGACGCGGACACGCCCATGCGCTCGGCGACCACGCCCACGCCGACCGCCTTGCTGACGCCGCGCGCCATAAACTCCAGATACTCCGGGTCGGTCGTCGTTATATACAAGCGGTCGCCGTAGCGGTCGAGGGCGGACGGAAGCAAAGCGGCAATACGCTCGTGGTCCGCAATCCACAGAATTTTAAGCGGCGAATCCCCCGCGAAGTCGGCGAGATCGCCGTGTTCGGTCACCACGCTCCCCGTGCGCGTTTGGTACAGTTCGGTCCACATCGTTTTCTCGCGGACGAACAAACCGCCGTTGGTGTGGTAGTAGTTCTGCGTCACCTCGATCAAATCGCCCTGCTCGATAATATCGGCGGCCAAATCGGCGGGAACCAGATTTTCGTAATAAACCGCATCTATTTCGGCGTCGCGAACCAACGCGCCGTTGCACGACACAATCGGCCCGGATAAGCCCAGTCGCTGGTGAAATCGGAGCATATTCTCGTGGCGCCGCCCCGATGCAAGGACCACATGAACGCCGTTATCGCGCAGGTCTTGCACCGCCTGAGCGTTCTCCAGACTAATCAGTTTGTCCGGCCCGAGCAGGGTATCGTCGAGGTCAATGGCGGCGAGGCGGTAGGGGAGCGGCACGTGCAGGTTTCCTTGTAAACGGTTTTTGTCCGCAACCCTGCGGGGCGTTGGGCCGCTCCCATTGTACCGAATACAAGAATGATAGCACGACAACCTTTTGGAAATACGCCTCACGCATAAAAACAACGCCCCGGCGCAAAGCGTTTGCGCCGGGGCGATGCTGATTTCAGGGGAAGGAAGCGTCAGCCGCTTTTTAGCGGCGTTTGCCCGGCAGGCTGATACCTAAGTCGTAGCCTTTCGCCCCGCCATCGCCGCCGCTCGGCGGTTCGGGCGCGCTGGCGCCGTTTCCGGCGGGCGCGGGAACCAGCAGAGCGCCGTTCCCGTTGCCGTTGTTCCCATTGCCGTTGCCGTTGTTGTCAAGGCGCAACTGCCCATTCACCAACTGGGTCGCGAGCAGGGTTTGGATCACGCCGGTGATTTGGTCGGTCGCGCCGCCCGCCGCGCCGCGCCCTTCCGCGCTCGATCCGCTGTTGATATTGATAAGTTTGGCTTGCGCCAATGCCTGCGCGATAGCGGGCGTGATCTGCGGCAATATCTCCAACTGCCGAAGCGCAAGGTACGCATCCCCGCCCTGCTTGATGGCCTCGTTGATGGAGCGGATCGCATCCGCCTGGGCCGCGCCGAGGGCGCGGATCTTGACGGCTTCCGCATCCGCCGACGCTTCGGCCTGAACGCGAACCCGGGCGGCGTCGGCGTTCGCCTGCGCGATCTGGGTCGCTTTCAGTTCCGCCTCGCGCTGGGTTCCCAATGCGTCCTGACGCTTGGCCTCGGCCTGCGCGACCGTTGCGGCGTTCTCGGCCCGTCGCTGTTCCAGGTCGCGCTGTTTATCGTTGATCGCCTGCTCGGCGGCGAGTTGCGCTTCTTTGGCGCGTCGCTCCTGATCGGCGGCGATAATGTCCGCGTTCGCTTTGGCCTCGACCGCGGATTGTCGGCGGCGCGCCTCGGCGACCTCGCTTTGCACTTCCTTGATGTTGAGCGAGTTGAAAACCAGCCCTAAGTCCTGAAGTTCACGCGAACACGCGCCCTTGATAATAATCGCCAAGCGGTCATCTTCTTCGGGCGACGACGACGCAATCGCCATCGCGACCTGATTGTTCGGATTAAGAGCCGCCGAGTCGTTGCCGCTGTTGGGCGTTTTCGCCGAAAAAAGTTCGTCGTGGTTCAACAGGTTGATCGCGCGCCGACCGGTAGATGTCAGCAGGTCCGACAAAATACCGGTTTGCTCGTCCAGCGGTTTCGAGAAGAACTTGTTGGCGGCGGTGGTGATCATCTCGGACGAGTCGCCGACCGACACGATAGCGGACGCCAAAACGCGCACCTTGATCGGTTTGGGCGCGCCGTTCCGGTCCACATCGGCGGTTTGGTCCGCGATGTCGAGGTCAATATTGATGGCTTTCGACGGAATCGTGGTGCCGGTCGTGATGAGCGGAAACTCGATAGATTTACCGGGGCCTTTGTAAATGCTGGTGTTGCCGCCGAACCGCGACACAAGCCGAATGGTACCGGCTTCCACGGTGGCTAAAAATCGGCTCACGATGACTGGCACAAAAATAAGCGCGAGTACCACCGTGATAATGACGTAAAGGGGATTCATTCAAAACTCCTTCGGAGTTGGCAAGAAAGTGAGTAGCAAGATAGCAAGAAAGTTTAAAGAAGAAGATCGCACGTTCTCGTCAGGTCTGACTTTCTCGCTATCAACTCTCCTGCTATCTTACAAACGGGTGACTTGACAAACGTTTTTCGCGCTGTCCACACTGATAACAACAAGCGATTCGCCGGGCGAAACCGCGACGCCGTTCTTGGCGTCCTCGGGGTCGAGATGGGCGAGTAGGCGGACGATTTGCCCGTCCACGTTGACTTTAACGATGCCCTGACCGCGCGCATCGAAGCGCGTCATGGCTTCCGCGGATTTCGCGACCGCGCCTTCCAGGGCCTCGGCGGGCCGTGATGCGAACCCAAAAATAACGCGGTAGATAGGCTGAACCACCGCGGCGTACAAAATGATTCCGCCAAGAACGGCGGCGAGGGCGAGCAGAACGGACGAGCGCACGATGGCCCCCAGCAAAAGGCCGGTCGCACCCGTGCCCAAAGCCGCGCTGAACAGCGTGAGCGGCGACAAAAGACCCATCACGGCGCTTCCAAGCGACGACCCGCCGGAGCGCCCGTGGTTGTCCCCGTCGTGGTCGTGGCTATGCTGAGTCTGGTGACCATGCTGACCGTGACCGTGCGCCGCCGTGTCGCCACTGTGGCCCGCCGGGGTTGCGGTATGCGCCGCCCCGTGGTCCAGATGATGGCCCGCGTGCGATGCGCCGCCATGGTTAAAATCGGCGTGGCCGTGGTCGGCGCCGTGGCCGTGATTATGCCCGCCGCCGACATGCGCGAAGCCCATCACGGTTTGCGCGAGCAAGCCGACCGCCCCGATGCCAAATAAAGTTTGATAAATCGTTTCCGCAGTCATGGACATCGTCCGTTCCTTGTCCTACATCTATTAGGCGCTTAACCTACAGCGTTGGTTGCCGCTTGTTTTCGCAGGGGCGAAACAAATCTTTCGCATGTAAACAAGCCGCCGTCCCGACCGCAAGCGCTGTATACTGACCGTAACGTTGACGCGCCGCGCTTAACGCCCGCCGCTAACGATTGCGGTCCGCGCGACGCGGTTTATTGGGTGAGGAACGCTTGACTACGAACGCTTCATCCCTTGATGTTACGGCTTCCCACGACACGTCGTTGCCTGCGCGAGCGCAAAACGCGCTTCGAGCCGCAATCGCGTGGCTCCGGGAGTTTCCCGCCGCTTTTCGCGCTTTTTGCAAGACCGAAACGCACTGGCTTCTGATAGGCGTTCCGTTCGCCCTGCTTCTCATTAACCCCTTCCAGCGGCTTTGGCGGACATGGACGTTGATCTTCGGCCTTAACGCCGCCGATGCTACCGTTGTTGACCCGCTTCAGTGGTTCTGGCGACAATGGACTGCGCCCGGCTCCCCTTTACTTTTCCAAGCGTTCGTTCCGTTCGGCGCTATTTACCTCGCCTGGACCCGCCGCGAAACCCTGTCCGCGATGCAACGCGAACTGGTCGCCCTGTTCCCGCCGGAAAGCAAAAAACGGCGCGGGCCTATCGTGATTTTACTGCTCGGTTGCGCGCTGATGCTGTTTTCCTACCTGACATGGCTGACATCGGTCGCGATGCTGGGCGCGGTCGTTATCGCGGTCGGTATTATTTTGTACCTGTACGGTCCGTTCATCACCCGCGCCCTGACACAGCCGCTTCTGTTCTTGATACTGATGGTCCCGCCGCCCGCTAATCTCTTAGCCTACGCCACCGGAAAACTTCAATTTGGCGCGGTCGCCGCTGTCGGACAAACCCTGCAAGCGTTCCACACCGGCGCGGACATGCGCGGCGTTTACCTGCTTCTTCCCCATTATACGCTGGAAGTGTCGTCGCAGTACAGCGGGCTGGGCATTATTCTGCCGGTTTTGGCGTTAATGATCCTGGTGTTGCTCCTTCGCCAAACGCGCATCATGATCGCGCTGATCATTTTGGTCGTCGCGTTCGGCATTGCGCTTTTGCTGAATGTGTTCCGCGTTCTCCTTATCGGCGTCGCGGGCGTTTTAGATGGACAAATCGCCGCGTTCCTTTATGGCGTAACCGATTGGGTTTATGTCGCGCTCGCTTTTTACCTATCGCTTCTCGCGGCGAACCGTATCGGGCGTCGGCGCTCGACCGATGCAGGCTTGTTGTTCGATGTCGCGGCGACTATGGAAACCGACAAGTACCGCTTGAACTCCGCGTGGGAAATG
The DNA here is from genome assembly GCA_964252165.1 of uncultured Armatimonadaceae bacterium. Taxonomy (GTDB): domain Bacteria; phylum Armatimonadota; class Armatimonadia; order Armatimonadales; family Armatimonadaceae; genus CAXUMS01. Next base: position 32,135 of record CAXUMS010000014.1, on the reverse strand, counting down.
CAAACCAATGCCGCCGCCCGCGCCGAATCGTCTGAAAACCAAGTTGCTTCGGTGGTCCCGGAGAAAAGCGTGACGACCATCGCGACGGAAAAGGAAAAGCCGGAGTGAGTGTTTCCAAGACGTTGTTTATTCGCGTGGGTTTCATTCTCTTGCTAACGGCCCTGCCCGGTCTCTTCGTGAGCGCGCGTTTGGCCCAGCAGGGGAAATGGGTCCCGAACATCCCCAACACCGCCGCCGGGGTTTGGACGGCGACCGATGTGCCGCTATCGGAGGCCACACTGAACATGATGGGCCGTCCCCCGGCTTTGGGGCGTCAATATCAAAACTCGTTCGACGAATCCGTCGAGGCGAACATCATCGCCACGCGAACCTTCGATGCGTATACGGAGCCGCTGGTCGCCCAGAGCGGCTACGGCTATAGCATCACGGCGGAAACGCGGCTCCCCATTTTCGGGACGGGAGTCGGCCCGGTTCGCGCGGTGGTTCTAAAAGGCGATAACGCGGGCGACCGGGTCCTGATGTTCTTCTGGGTGCAGGATGAAAAGGGAAATGTGACCGGGGAGGGCGGTTTGCGCTCGAACAAGGACGTCGTCCCGCGTCTTATCACCGGCCTGAATGTCACCCGGTCGGGGCGGCAGTCCTGCATCGTCCGCGCGTTCTCGCGGGTCAGCCCCGCCGATCAGTATGGCGCGCAGGCGCGGCGCAATATTATCGAAGTGTGCCGCTCGTTGTACGAGGATTTGAAAAAAGATGGCGCGGCGTGGTCTGAGGGCAAGCGCGGCGCCGGAAAAGGCGGCTCCTGATATGACGCCTCTAAAAACCGCAACGCGCGGCCACAATTCTTGCGTCGTGCGCCGCCGCTCCGCGCTGTTCGCTGTGGCGCTAACTGTTTCGCTTCCGCTCGCGCAAGGGTGTCAGCAGGGCGTTGCAGATGAGGGGCCGGATATTGCCTACCTAAAACCGAGCAAAGCGGCAAAAAAAGAAACGCCCAAGTTCAAAGGCGCATTGCTCCCGCTCGGCATGGGGGCGACCTGGAAAATGCGCGTGATGAACGCGAAGGGCGTCCGCCCCGGCTTGGTCACGGTGAGCGCTTCGCCTGGTATTGGCGGCCCGACTGCAAAAACGCTGGTAACGCAGTGGGGCGCAACCATTGTGCGACGGGATGTTTACGCCTACGACGCGAAGGGCCTTTCCCTGCTTGGCGTGGGCCAGGAAAAACCGCCCATTCTCACATTTTCGCCGCCGATCCCCATCGTGTCGCTTCCGGTCAAGGAGGGCGAAGCGCTACGCTGGACCGGCGTCGCGCACCTCGGTCCCAAAATCTCTATTCCCGCCACCGCCTACCACCGAATTAGCGCTATGGAACCCATCACGGCGACAGCCGGTAAGTTCACTGCCTATCGCATAGATTCCATGATCACGCTCGACAACAACGGACGCGAAATTCGTTACCCGATGGTGATGTGGCTCGCGCCTGGCGTGGGCATTATCGCCCGCCGCTTCGCCAACAATGGCGGCGTGGTCACGGAAGACCTGAGCCGCGTCAATCTGAAGTAGCCCAAATGCGAAACGAACAACGGTAACACTCTGTGATTCTTGAGCAAGACGAGGCCCAAAACGAATGGGCGGCTTTAACGGCGCAAGCCGTACGGATCGCCGCGACCGTCCACGAAAACCAGCGCGACAAAAACGGAGCGGCGTATATCCTGCACCCGCTCCGCCTTCTCCTGCGAGCGACCACGCCCGAAGCGCAAGTTGTCGCCGTTCTGCACGATGTGATCGAAGACGACGAAAACCCAAACCAGGCCGACCGATGGACGCCCGCCAAACTTCGCGCGGCAGGCTTTTCCCCAATCGTCACCGATGCCCTGGATCTGGTAACGAAACGTCCCGACGAAACCGGAGAAACCGGCTACGCGGCCTTTATCGAACGTATCGCGGCCGCAGTCGGCCCCGCAGGAATCATCGCCCGTCAGGTAAAACTGCTTGACCTCGAAGACAACCTAAACCTCCTGCGCCTCACCGACCTCACTGATACCGACATCGCACGCCTACGCCGCTACCGCCACGCCCACCGTCGTCTTTCCTGACTGACGCGCGTTTAGTTTGTTAGTTTGGTTTGTTTGTTGTGTCGGCGACGCCGTCTACTTGTCGGAAGTCTAAATCGCTCATGCCGCGCGGCACCCTCTCAAGCCGCGGGCGGCTCAAGCCTAACGCTTGACCGTGCATTCTTAAACGAAAGGTCTCGCTGTTTTTCGACACGTCGAAAAACAGCGAGACCTTTCGTTTACACAATAACCGATCCAACGTTTGGTTGGTCCTCCCTGGAAGAGGGTGCCGCGCGGCATGAGCGATTTAGACTCACGACAACGTAGACGGCGTCGCCAACACAAACAAACAACCGAACCTAGACTAAACCCGGGTGAGGAGGTCGGTTTTTTTGGCGTCGAATTCGGCTTGGGTGATAGCGCCCGCTTTGAGCAGTTCGTGTAGGATGATGATTTGCTCCATGGGCGGGGGCGCGGCCTCGGCGGTTGGGGCGACGGTAGGGGACGGGGGGGGCGTTGTTGTGGTTCCGGGGGCGGGAGTGGCGTCGTCCAGTTTTATCGTGGGTTTTGCGGAGCGCAGTTTGATATGGAGCGTTTGCGCGAACGAATCGCGCAGCGAGTTGATGCCCGGCTCCACGCCTTTACGGGTTTGCTTGAAGTAATCTTTAAGCGCATCGCCCGCCGCCCACGCCACCGCGCCTACAATCGGCGCCTGCACGAGAAGCGACGCGAGGTAGCCGCCGGGCAGGTACTTCATCAGGCGCGATCCGGCGTACGCGATACCCAGCACGGACGCTGTGGTTGTCGCAATCGCCCAGCCCATTTCGCGCGACCGCTTGGACGACACGATCACCTGATACACGCCCGCAAGTTCGGTCGTCATTTTGGAGAAAGTCGCCGCGACCCCCATCACATCGAGTGGGGTTGGCAGTACGTTCCAGATCGCCGACACTACCGCGTAGCGGGCCACGATCATATCCGCCTTGCGGTCTAACTCGTCCCAGTCCGGCTCGATAAAGTCCATGCGTTCGTCGCTCCTGTCACCTCGGGGCGCGGGCGGCCCGCTTTCCGTTCGTTCGCTTTGCCGTTTCTTGTCCACCGCTTCGCCCAGACGGCCCTCGATGGTCTCGCCAATTTTTCGCAGATAAAAGGGAATTTTGTCATCCATAATGGTTTATAGCGTACCCTGCCGCGCCGCGAAGATAAAGCGAAGATAAAGCCTTGATTGGTTTTATTCGTGTAAATAGGGTGCGAAGGCGAAGCCCCGCGCGGCGGCGAAGCGCTATACTGTTTTGGACGCGTGAATAGCGGCGCGGTTGCGCTTTGCGTGATCGCGCGGGACCGGCGCGTTTGGGACATTTTTTATGACAAGTGAAACGAGCGAAACCGCTCAGATTGAAAACCCGTCGGCGCGGGCGATGCTCGACCCGCGCACCGAGGGCGAGTTGTATCGTCTATACCGCACGTACTTCCAGAAGGCTGAAACCGAGCGACGCTGGAACCTGTGGGACGATACGCCGTGGGATTTGGCGACGACAACTCCGAGCGAGGCATTGGCGGAAGCGGCCCTCGCGTCGTACCGCGAAGATGTGTTTTTGCCCGACTATTCCGCCAAAGCCCTTCATATTCTGCGGTCGAGCCGGGGACGCGGCTGGTTTTTAACCCGATGGGCGTACGAGGAAGGCAAGCATCTGATTGCGCTGTCGGAATGGCTGACGCGCGCGGGCGTGCGAACCGACGCCGAAATGCGCGACTTGACCGAAACCATTCTCGCCGCATACGCATGGCGGCCCGAACTCGATGATCCGCTTGCGGTTCTCGCGGATAGTCTGGCGTGGGAAGCGAACGAGATCGCGCGCTTCGCCGCTCTCAAAACGCTCGCGCAGGCCGAGAACGATGGCGCGCTTGCGGCGATTTGCGACCGCATCTTGGCCGATGAGGAAGCGCATCAGGCGTTTTTCCGCGAAGCGTTACAGATCATCGGGGCGGCGTATCCCGATGCGGTTGCGGATGCGGTTCGGCGCATCGCCGCTTTGCAGGATGATCCGGCAAGCGGGGCGGCGTTGCTATCGCTGACCAGCATAGTTGACGGCGCGGCGGCATAGAATCCGCCGCGCCGTTGCAAACGCCCCGGCGTTTATTTGGTCTTATTTTTGTCGCCTTCGGCATGGAAAACGTAAACGCCGTTTTCTTTGGCGTACGTAACGCGCGGGCTGACGTTTTGAAGCGTCAATTTCAGCGCCTGCGCCACGGGAAGTTTGCGAAGCAGAACCGTGGTGTCGCCGGTAATGTCCGGCGCGACAAAGTAGCCCGCGTCGGCGTTTGTCGCGGACATGAGTTGTCGTAATAAGTCGCGAATCGGGCCGGTTCCGGTGACGTTCACGGTTTTATCCTTGTTTACCTCGACCTCGAACGGCCCGGACACATCGCGGTCGTTTTCGGCGGGAAACGCGGCGCTGAGCTTCTGCATCGCGCGGGCGTAGGCCTTTATCGCTTCCGGCGTGTTTTCTTCGGCGTCAGGGCGCGGCTTCACGATATAAACGCCGTTTTCGACCGTATATGTCAGCGGGGCGGACGCCGAGCGCAGAACCAGCCGCAACGCGTTCTCGAAGGTTTGACCCGCTATCGTGAGCGTGACTTTGCCCGTTACATCGGGCGAAATCGAATACTGGGCGCGGGCGGATTTGAACAAGTCCTGCAAAACGGTGCGAACGTTGGTGTCGTTCAAGTTCATCGAAATGGAAGGGTTCGTCTCTCCCCGCCATTCTATGCTTCCCCTTCGCCGGGCGGAGGCGGCGATGACGGGGCCGGATGGTAGCGGCGTCATTTTCGCGGCGCGAACCAGATACATGCCGTTTTCAACCGTGTAGGTCAGCGGCGTCGCCGAGGCGCGCAGGAGCGTTTGCAACGCGTCGGTCAACGGCTGGTCTTTCATGCTGAGACTGACATAGCCTGTCACGGACGGGTCAATCGGGTATTGGGCGCGCGCTTGACCGAAAAGATTTTCCAGCGCCTGACGCATCTCCACGTCGCGCAGGTTCATCGTCACCTTTGGCGCGGGGGCGGATGCGCCAGGCGCGCCGCTTGTTTGCCGGGCGTGGGCGGCGGGCGACGGGGCGAAACAAACGCCCGCGAGACCAAGCAGAACCGCCGCCGCGCCGCAGGGGCGGGAATTGAACATCAACATCGGGTATTGTTCCTTTCGCGAATCACGTTATTCCGAAACTGCGTTACCGCGTTACCGCTACGTCACTTACGAAACGGGTGAAGTATACCTGTTTGCGGACGCCCTTTCGCTCGGCTCAGCGAAAGCCGATAAGTCCGATAGGAGCGGCGGTTCAACCCGCTTAGACTTCCAGCACGACCTAATGACTTCAATATCAAACACCGACACCGATGCGCCGTCCCTGTGGGCGATCGGCGACATTCACGGCGAAAACGCCAAACTTTCCGCTCTTCTCGACGCCCTGCCGCGCGGCCCGCGCGATGTCACGGTTTTCCTGGGCGATTACATAGATCGCGGGCCGGACAGCCGGGGCGTCGTTCAGCGAGTTTTAGCCGAACATGATGCAGCCCCGGACCGAACCGTTCTGTTGTGGGGCAATCATGAAGATATGGCGGCGGGTTATTTCCACTTTCCCGCCCCGTCGAATATCGAGTACGACTCCTACGATTGGTTTCGTAATGGCGGCTTACAGGCGATGGAGTCGTGGGGAATTACGAAACCCACCGTTTTCGCCGCGTCCTGCCCGGACGAACTCGCGCGACTGTTTTCGCTTCTTCGCACGTTCTACCGGCCCGACCCTGCTACGTTCCCCGATTTGGCGCGCTACATTTTTGTTCACGCCGGAATTCTGCCCGGCGTCGAGCCGGAAAACGCGAGCGGTGACATGCTTCTCTGGGTGAGGAGCGAGTTCCTGTTCGCCGATGACACATCGGGCCGGGTCGTGGTCCACGGTCACACGCCGCTCGCGCGCGTCCGCGCCCTGCCCGATAAGATCGGTCTCGATACCGGCGCGGTTTTCGGCGGCGCGCTGACCGCCCTTGAGCTTCCCGCCCGTCGTGTTTACCAGGTTGCCGACAAGGGAGCCGTTGTTGTATCCGATCTGCCCGCCCATCAGGATTCGCGCCGGTTGTAAAGGGCGTATTGTAAATGCGTCGCGCTTATATTTAACGCACGAAATATTGTGATGTATTTCACGAAGTCAAACCCTGCCGGGGGTGTATTTGCGGGGGCGATACTGTATCATTTTCATAGAACGGTTTGCGCTTCTTCCGCAGCAACGCCCAAGCCGCCGCCTATCCCCCTATGAAAGCCTTTTCCCGCGATACTTCCCATAGCGGCCCGCTTCTTTCGGAGCCTCGGATCAGCGCTCTTCTGGGCGTTTTCCGGCGTTTCGCGGGCGGCTTGCTTTTGTTCAACTTTCTGGTTATCGCGATTGGCGCGCTGGTGCGGGCGAGCGGGTCCGGCGACGGGTGCGGAAGTCACTGGCCGCTGTGCGACGGCGAGATCATTCCGACATCGCCATCGGTTCAGCGGGTTATCGAGTACACGCACCGGGTTTTCAGCGGCTTAGATGGTCCGCTCGTGCTAGCCCTTCTCGCCGGGGCGTTTGTTCTTTTCCCGCGCAAGCATCCGATGCGCGCCGCCGCTCTCGCGACCGTGTTTTTCACCGGCGTCGAGGCGTGGCTGGGCGCATATCTGGTCAAACAGCGATTGGTGGCTGATAACGCGACGCCGGAGCGCGCGGTCTGGATGGCGCTCCACCTGACCAACACGTTTCTGCTTTTAACCGCGCTCGCGTTTGCGGTCTGGTTCGCGCACTCGCGGCGCGACGTTCAAAGCGACAACAACGGCGCGCTCGGGTCGCGGCTTCGTTTGGCGGGGCAGGGAACGGCGGGCGGCGCACTTTTGCTTGGCTTTGTCGCCATGATCGCGCTTGGCGCGTCCGGGGCCGTGACCGCGCTCGGCGATACGCTGTTCCCGGTCGCGTCGCACAACGAGGCCGTGCGCGCGAGTCTTGCGCCCGGCGCGCACTTTTTGGTTAAACTGCGCCTGCTTCACCCGTATATCGCGGGTTCGGTCGGCTTGTACACGATTTTGATCGCGGGCCTGATGGCGCATCTGCGCCCGTCGCCGGTGACGAAGCGGGCCGCGCAGGGCGTCGCCCTCCTGTTCTTCGCACAGATCGGCGTCGGTTTGCTGAACGTGTTTTTGAAGGCTCCGGTGTGGATGCAGATTGTCCACCTTCTGATGGCGGACATCGTGTGGGTTGCGTACACGTTCCTCGCGCTCGGCGCGCTGGCTCAGGGCGTGCAACACACGGAGATCGCGCCGATCCCGGTCTGGGCGAACGGCTCTCCCACCGGCGCGATGGAGCCGGATACGCCGTTTTTGGGTCGTCCGACATGGCGCGACTACGTGCTTCTTACCAAGCCGCGCGTTATCAGTCTTCTTTTGTTCACCACGCTCGCCGCGATGTTTATCGCCGCAGGCGGTTGGCCCCGCGGCGGCGCGTTCGGTCACGGTTTGCTTCTCGCGGTTGCGCTGGGCGGGTATATGTCGGCGGGCGCGGCGAACGCCATTAACATGGTGATTGATCGTGATATTGACGGTCGCATGAAGCGAACCGCCGAGCGTCCGACTGTGACGCGCAAAATCCCGTCACGGAGCGCGCTTTTCTTCGGCTTCGCGCTTGCGTTCGGCTCGTTCGCCCTGCTGTGGGTCGCGGCGAACTTGCTGACGGCGATGCTGTCGCTTGCCGGTCTGGTTTTCTATGTGATCGTGTACACGCTTTTGTTGAAGCGGCGGACATGGCACAACATTGTGATCGGCGGCGCGGCGGGGGCGTTCCCTCCGCTCGTGGGTTGGGCCGCTGTCACGGGCGGGCTAAGCCCGCTCGCGTGGTACCTGTTCGCGATTATTTTTGCGTGGACGCCCGCCCATTTCTGGGCGTTGTCGCTTTTGATTAAGGACGAGTACGCCGAGGTAGGCGTCCCGATGCTACCGTGCGTTTTGGGCGAGCGCGTAACGGTCTTGCAAATCGGCCTTTATTCCATCTTAACCGCCGTGGTGTCGCTGATGCCGCTCGCGCAAGGACTGGTAGGCTGGTACTATGTTGCGGTCGCCGCTCTGCTGAATGTCGTGTGGCTCGGTTACGCAGGTTCGCTGTACGTTCGTATCGACCACGCCCACGCCCGCTCGATGTTTTTGTACTCAATGCTGTACCTTTTGCTCTTGTTTCTCGCGATGGCGTTTGACAGCGCATCGGTCGGTTGGCAGGGGACGCTTGCCGCCGTTGCTATCGGCGTCATCTGGTACGTGGTTCGCCGCGCTCGCAAAAGCGTGGTCGTAAGCGGCCCGCCCGCGCCGATTGGATTGTGAAAGCGCTCTGATAAGGCGCTTTACAAAGTTCGTGAAATAGTGTACAAATAGGGGAGTTGGGGCCAACCCGCCCGAAACGGCGCGTTTCGCCGGTTCCCCGCGTTTTTTCGCGCAAAGATAAGCAACGTCAGGAACGCGTTTACCGCGCGTGCGCCTGCAACTCACAGATTTAGACCACCGGATTTTATGGCTAACGTATTTCGACCCGGCGCCAACACGCTCGCTAAGATCAGTATTTTTCTCGGTGCGGTCGCGCCGCTCGGCCTGATGGTCGGGTTGTCTCAGTTCACGCGCTCGCCGTACGTGACCAAAGTGGGCGTTCCGTACGAGCAACCCGTACCGTTCAGCCACGAACACCACGTGAACGAACTCGGCATTGACTGCCGCTATTGTCACGTCGGCGTGGAGAAAAGCGGCAATGCGGGCTACCCGGCGACGCACACGTGTATGTCGTGCCACTCGCAGATCTGGACAAACAGCCCATTGCTGGAGCCGATTCGCGAGTCGTATGTCAAGAACGTTCCCATCAAGTGGACCGTGCTGAACAAACTTCCGGACTACGTGTACTTTAACCACAGCATCCATATCAAGCGCGGTATTTCGTGCAACAACTGCCACGGACCCATTCAGGCCATGCAGATTGTGTACAAGGGGCAACCGTTTCAGATGCGCTGGTGCCTGGAATGCCACCGCCACCCGGAAAACTATGTGGCCCCGACCGAGCAGGTATGGAACCTGTATTACAAAATTCAGCAGGGCGCGGCCCTGTCGCCCGAAGAAGAATCGCTTCGGCGCGGCGTTCAGTATCAGCGCACCCCGACGGAACTTGTGGCGGGCCGCAAGTTGGTCGAGGAATATCACATCAAGACGCAACAGTTGACTGACTGCTCAATTTGCCACCGATAAATAACGTTTGCGCGTAGCGCGCGGCCTCAGCCCGCTTTTCCGTGACTGCACTTTTCCGTGATTTGACCGTTTATTATGCAAGACCAGATGCAACCTATCGAAGCCGACCAGAACGCCGCTGTGCGGGTCGTTCCCGCCGCGTTCGAGGCGAAACTCGCGGACGGACGTAGAAACCGGCGCGTGTGGAAGTCGTACGAGGAACTGGCCGAAACGCCCGAGTTCACCGCCTGGGTGGACGATGAATTTCCGAACCGCGCCTCGCTTCTCAACATGGACCGACGTAAGTTCCTGACGCTCGGCGCATCGGCCCTTGCGCTCGCGGGTTTGTCCGGTTGCCGTATCCTGCCCCAGACCAAAGCGGTTCCGTATGTCCGTGCGCCCGAAGAGTTGATCCCGGGCAAGTCTATGGCGTATGCGTCCACTCTTCTGCGCGGCGGCTACGGCGTGGGCGTTCTGGTCGAATCGCGCGAAGGGCGGCCTATCAAGATCGAGGGCAACCCGCTCCATCCGGCCTCGCTCGGCGCGACCGATGTTTTCGAGCAGGCGGAACTCCTCAACCTGTACGACCCGGATCGCTCGCAAAGTGTGACCAATCGGGGCGAGATTTCATCCTGGGATACATTCGTGGACGCGCTCCGCACCGCGCTTCGGGTTGAAGCGCGCGATGGCGGCGCGGGCCTGCGAATCCTGACGGAAACCATCACGTCGCCCACGCTCGCCTCCCAGATGACCGCTCTCCTTGCGCGCTACCCGAATGCGCGCTGGATCCAGTACGACCCGATCAACCGCGACAATGTCCACGAGGGCGCGCGGCTTGCGTTCGGGCGGGTTCTGCATCCCGTTTATCGCTTGAAGGGCGCGCGGGTTATCTTGTCGCTCGACGCCGACTTTATGAAGGCGATGCCGGGTAACGTTCGTATGGCGCGCGACTGGTCGGACAACCGGCGCGTTCGCAAGAACAATATTACGATGAACCGTTTGTACGTGGTGGAGTCCCAGTACTCGATCACGGGCGCGTCGGCGGACAACCGTTTTGCGGTCAAGCCGTCCGAGGTGGAAACAATCGCGCGGCAACTGCACGCGCGCCTGACCGGAGGGGCGGGCGGCGACGCAACCGGCCCGCTCGCAAGCGGCGTTTTAGATGCGATTGTCAAGGACTTGCAGGCCAATCGCGGGGCCGCCGTCGTCATTCCCGGCGATGAGCAGTCGCCCGCGATCCACGCCCTCGCCCACGCGATGAACGAAACGCTCGGCGCGGTCGGCGCGCAGGTAGTTTACACCGCGCCGGTCGAAGCGAACGGGGCGAACTCGCAAGGGGCGGCTCTCGCGCGCCTGGTCGGCGACCTTACTGCAGGCCGCGTTCGCACGCTCGTTATGATGGGCGGCAACCCGATCTACAACATCCCCGCCGACCTTAAGGACGCGTTCGCGAATGGCGTCGCCAAGAACGTGCAAACCCGCATTCGTTTGGCGCAGTACGAGGATGAAACATCGGAATACTGCGACTGGCATATCCCGGAAGCGCATCCGCTGGAAGCGTGGAGCGACGCGCGCGCGTTCGACGGCACGGCCTCGATTGTTCAGCCGCTCATCAACCCGCTTTACGAGGGCCGGTCCGCGCACGAGATCGTGTCGGAACTCATGGACAACCCGCAACCCGGCTACGATATCGTCAAGGGAACGTGGCAACGCGAGTACAAAGGCGGGACGAACTTCGAGAAGTGGTGGGAAACCGTTTTGCACAACGGCGTTATCCCGAACACCGCCTTTGCGCCGGTCGCCGCGACCGTTGGGGCGGGGGCGGTCGCCGGGTTGCCGGAACCCGCGCGGGCGCAGGGTTTGGAAATTCGCTTCGCGCCGGACCCGACATTGTGGGACGGTCGCTACGCCAACAACTCGTGGCTACAGGAGTTGCCGAAGCCGATCACGACCGTGGTCTGGGACACGCTCGCCATCGTGTCGCCCGCCACGGCGAAAAAACTGAACATCGTGCCGGATCATGGCAAAAGCGACGCGGACAACCTGGGGCAAACCAGCGGCAAGAAAATTGTCACGGTGACGTACCGGGGCCGCAAGCAGAGTATGCCCATTTGGATCTTGCCCGGTCAGCCCGATGAAACCGTGACCGTCTTCCTGGGTAGCGGACGCACCCGTGCGGGTCGTGTCGGCAATACGGAAGACGGCTTCGACGGTTTCTTCAATGCGTACGCCCTGCGGACGGCGGGGAACATGCTCTCCGGCGCGGGCGCGACCGTCGCAATCAATGTCGAGGCGGGCGATTATCCGATTTCGTCCACGCAGGCGCACCATGCGATGAAGGGCGAAGCCGAAACCACGAACCGCGATGTGGTTCGGTTCGCCGGTATCGCCGAGTACAAAGAAAAGGCGGGCCGTGTCGGGCCGCAACACGAGTTTGAAGAGTATTTCGCGGGCGGCGGCGGGGAAGAAGCGGCGCATGGCGGTCTGAGCGATGGCGGCGATGCCGCCCACGGCGCGCGTGAGGAAATCGTGAAGCCTGAAGCGGGAACGCCGGGCGGGGCGGAAACCGAGCGGAACGCGGAAGCGCCCGGCGGAGAAGGGCTTGCCCGTCCCGCCGACGGCGAAACCATTTCCGCAGACCACGGCTTGTCTATTCCCGGATTTGAAGGCCGCAAGCAGTGGGACTATGTGGACGAGGACGGCTCTCGTAAATCGTACACGAACAAAGAAGGTTACCCTTCTTTGTACCCGGAGTTTTCGGGCAGAAACTTCAATGCTTGGGCGATGAACATAGACCTGACCACGTGTATCGGGTGCAACGCATGCACAATCGCGTGTCAGGCCGAGAACAATATTCCCACCGTGGGCAAGGATCAGGTCGGGCGTGGACGGGAAATGCACTGGATTCGCATTGACCATTACTACGAAACCGATGAAACCGATAACGCAAATACGGTGGAGTCGCACTTCATGCCCGTCCCGTGCATGCACTGCGAAAAAGCGCCGTGCGAGCCGGTTTGCCCGGTCGCAGCCACGGTTCACTCGCACGAAGGCTTGAACCAGATGGTGTACAACCGGTGCGTCGGGACGCGCTACTGCTCGAACAACTGCCCGTACAAGGTGCGCCGGTACAACTTCCTGAAGTGGACCGAAGGCAAGGGCGGCCCGCGCACCCTAGACTTCTTCAACCTGCCGGTTTTGAAGATGCTTCCGAACCCCGAGGTGACCGTTCGCGGACGCGGCGTGATGGAAAAATGTACGTACTGCGTTCAGCGCATCAGCGCCAAGCGTATCGAATCCAAGAAGGAAGCGCGCGAGATCGCGGATGGCGAGATCGTGATGGCCTGCCAGCAGGCTTGTCCGACCAACGCCATCATCTTCGGTGACCTGAACGATCCGAACGCGCGCGTCACCCAGCTGAAAAACCAGCCGCACGACTACGGCGTCCTGACCGAACTCAACACGCGCCCGCGCACCACGTACCTTGCGCGTATCAAAAACCCGAACCCCGAAATTGTCGCCCTCATCAGCCCCGCCGGGACCGCCCGTCCCGCCGGGGCCGAGGGATAGGAAGAGAAAAGAAGGTGTTGGGTGTTAGGTGTTAGGCGTTGGGTATTGAGATAGTCTTTCGAGACCACTTCAGATACTTACACACCTAACACCTAACACCCAACACCTTCCCGTGAGCGAAGCGAGAATTAATTAATGGCAGCGACACAACCCTCCGCCCGAAACGGAACTACCGCAGTGGCGCATCCGCCGGTCGAGAATTTCCTTGACGGGCGGCATGACTACGAAACAATTACCGATGTTATCGGACGCGTCGTTCTGACGCCGCGTCCGCCGCTCGTCTGGTTCGCGGTCGTCGGCGTCGCCTTTATCCTGGTCAATGTCCTTTTGATGTCTATCACGTGGCTTTTGCTACGCGGTATCGGAATCTGGGGGAACAATATCCCGGTCGGCTGGGCGTTCGACATCATCAACTTTGTGTGGTGGATCGGCATCGGTCACGCGGGAACGCTGATCTCGGCGGTTCTTCTTTTGTTCCGGCAACAATGGCGCACCAGTATCAACCGATTCGCGGAGGCGATGACGATCTTTGCGGTCGTCTGTGCGGGTTTGTATCCGCTTCTCCATGTCGGGCGTCAATGGGTCGCTTACTGGTTGTTCCCGTATCCGAATATCCTGGGAATGTGGCCGCAGTTCCGCTCGCCGCTGATGTGGGACGTTTTCGCGGTTTCGACGTACGCGCTTGTTTCGATCATGTTCTGGTTCGTCGGTCTGGTTCCCGACATTGCGACGCTTCGAGACCGGTCCCGCTCGCCGTTCGCCAAGTTCTGCTACGGTATCGCCTCGATGGGCTGGGTTGGGTCGGCGAAGCACTGGAGCCGCTACGAGACCATCTACACCATTCTCGCTGGGCTTTCCGCCCCGCTGGTTTTGTCGGTTCACACCATCGTTTCCTTCGACTTTGCCACCGGTATCGTCCCGGGCTGGCACACGACAATTTTCCCGCCGTACTTTGTCGCCGGGGCCGTTTTCGCGGGCTTCGCGATGGTTATCACATTCGGTCTGCCGCTTCGCGCTTTGTTTGGCCTTAAGGACTTCATCACCGACGTTCACATGGACTGGATGGCGAAGATTCTGCTCGCGACCGGGCTTATCGTCTTCTACGGTTACATGATGGAGATGTTCTACGGCTGGTACAGCGGCAACCGCTACGAGCTGTACCTGGTCTGGAACCGACTGCACGGGCCGTATTCGCCGTACTACTTTGCGCTTCTGGTTTGTAACGGTTTGGTGCCGCAACTCTTCTGGTCGAAGAAGATGCGCTACAACCCGATTGCGCTCTTTGTCGTGTCGCAGTTCGTCAATGTCGGTATGTGGCTGGAGCGGTTTGTTATCATTCCTATCTCGCTTCACCGCGACTTCCTGCCGTCGTCGTGGGGTATGTACAAGCCGACCTTCTGGGACTTTGCGATGTTCCTGGGAACGATGGGCTTGTTCACGTTCTTGATGTTCCTGTTCGTGAAGTTCCTGCCCATGATCAACATTTACGAGATTCGTGAACTGTACCACAAGTACACGCACATGGGCCTCGCCCACGGCGTTTCCGCCCACGAGGACGGTATTGACGGACACGGAGCGGCGGTCGGTACGGCGACAGTAACCTCGGCAAAGGCGGGACATTAAACGATGGCGTCACGAACGTATGATCCCGGCGATGAAAATCAGGACCCGATCCGAACCGAATCGGGCAGGCGTAGCGCAACGGGCCGGGGCGCGGATCACGCCGATCACGGTCAGGTAAGCGTCAGCCACGAAGAGGACGACGGCGGCGGCGCGCATGGTCACGGCTCGCACGACCACACGCCGCCGCCCGGACACTTGGCGGTTGAGCCAGGCGTTTACGGTATGACAGTGGAGTTCGCGGACCCGGACGAGTTGCTCGCCGCGACCCACCGCGCCCGCGAAGCCGGGTACACGCGGATGGATGCATACTCGCCGTTCCCGATCCACGGTCTCACCGACGCGCTTCGGTTCGATGACTGGCGCCTGCCGTGGATGATTTTTGGCGGCGCGGTCGCCGGGTGTACAACAGGTATCGCTCTTCAATATTTTGTGATGGTCGCGGACTATGCGTGGAACGTGGGCGGACGCCCGCTTTTGTCTTGGCCGCAGATGATCCCGATTGCGTATGAGTGTACAATCTTGTTCGCCGCGTTCACCGCAGTGTTCGGGATGTTCGCGCTGAACAAGTTGCCGCAACCGTACCAGTCCATTATGAATGCGCCGAACTTCGACCGCGCCTCGCAGGACCGGTTTTTCTTGTGTATTGAGGCGCACGACCCTAAATTTGGGGCGGAAACAGCGACGTTCTTGCGCGGATTGAACGGCGCGCTTAATGTCGCCGAGGTTGCCAAGTAGAATTGCGGGCTATGAAAATGACTTCCCGCGCTAAAATCATGCGATTGCTGAAACAAACAAAATTAAGTGCGACAACGCAGCGGTACGCCCTTGCGACCCTGACGCTCACTGGCCTTGTCGCGGCGTCCGGTTGCCATGTGGATATGTGGGCGCAGCCCAAGATCAAGCCGTACTACGAAAGCGACTTTTTCGCGGATAAGCAGTCGTCCAGACCGCTGGTTCCCGGAACCGTGGCGCAGAACGGCTTAAAATTAGATGACGCCATTTACACCGGCTACGTCAACGGCAAACTGGTCAAGACCATTCCCGCCGCGACCGTGCGCTCGTTCGATTCTCCCAAAGCCATGCTACTCCGGGGGCAAAGCCGCTACAACGCTTACTGTTCGCCGTGCCATAGCCGGGTCGGCGACGGCAACGGCATGATCACCCAGCGCGGTTTGGGCTACTGGCAAAAACTGCCTGCGTCGTATCATACCGACCGGCTCCGCAAAATCGAGGACGGTCACTTCTATGACGTGATCGTAAACGGCTACGGCGTGATGTACGGCTATTCGTCGCGCATCCAGGACGTGAACGACCGCTGGGCGGTTGTCGCGTATATTCGCGCGCTTCAGCTGTCGCGCAACGCCCCGAACACCGAGGTTCCCGCCGAAATTCAAGGCCAATTGAATGAAATGCGCGCGTCTCAGGCGGCGCAAGGGAACAGCGGTTTGCAAAGCCCGGCAGGTAACCCCGAACTTGGAAGCGGCGAAAACGGCGCGATGGGACGGAACGGCGTGAGCGGCGGCGGCGGCGTCAGGGGAACAACCCCGCCGAACCGAACCGAAGGCGGCGAGGCGCCGGGCGCGCGCAACGGAACCATTCGCGGGGCGGAAGATGCGGGAACCGGAACGCCAGTCGGTGGGACCTTGCCCGGACCGGCCGGGCGACCTCCGGGTAGCGGCAACGCGCCCGCATCGGGTATCGGGGCGGGCGGCGCGAGCGGCGCAACAACAGGCGCGACGGGCGCTGGGACGAACGGCGGGCGATGAGAACCACCACAGTTATAGATAATCACGACGACGACGGCAACCACCACAGCGGTCACGACGCTAACGTTTATGACAACGGCGGCGGGAGCGGTGATGGAGGACGAGGGCCGATCTTAAAGGCGTTCGGAACCGCGCGCAGTTTCTCAACAGTCGTGGGCGTGCTTGGCGCGATTGGCCTTGTCATCGGGTTCATCCTGTCGCCCCGCGACTTTTACACGTCGTTTCTGTACGGCTGGGTGTTCTGGGTCGCGCTGACCATTGGTTGCGTCGGCCTGACCATGCTTCATCATATGGTTCGAGGTTCATGGGGAACCGCGATCCTTCGCATATTAGAGGCAGGCAACCGCAACCTTGTCTTGATGGCTGGCCTTTTTCTTTTCATTGCTTGGGGCGCGTTTCACGGTCAGATTTACCCGTGGGCTAATCCCGACTCGGTCAAGGGCGAGGAGATTTGGGAGCATAGAGCGGCGTTCTTCAACATCTGGTTCTGGATCGGCCGGTCCGTGATCTACTTTGGCGTTCTGATCGGCGTGACGAGCTATCTCAACGCCTCGTCGCTGAAGCAGGACCGCACCAAAGACTTGAACTTGCTTCAAAATCGAACCGATATTTCCGCGCCGTTTTTCGTCATTCTGTTCATCATTGTGACATTCGGCTTCACGGACTGGGTGATGTCGCTGTCGGAATGGTACTCGACCATCTACGGTGTGTGGTTCGCCGTCACGGGCGGGCAGGCGGCCATGGCGCTTGCCACGTACATTGTGTGCCGCCTTGCCGACCGCAAGCCGTACAGCGAGGTCATCACGCCCGCCCTGACCAAAGACTTCGGCAACTTGCTGTTCATGTTCACCATGTTGTGGGCGTATATCTCGCTGTCGCAGTTCCTGATCATCTGGTCGGGCAACCTGCCGGAAGAGGTCGTGTTCTACTACAACCGTTTCCGTGGCGGCTCGGTGTTCATTGGCGCGTTCCTGATCCTGGGCCAGTTCTTTCTGCCGTTCCTGCTCTTGCTCTCCGGCAAATCGAAGCGCTATCCGCATCTTCTGCGGCGCATCGCGCTGTGGATTTTCTTCGTGCGCTTTGTGGATATGTTCTGGCAGGTGACGCCGTTCTTCCGGCGCGGTTTGTCGATCGCAGACTTGCCCGCTTACGCGCTTGACCTCGCCGCAATCGCGGGAATTGGCGGTATCTGGTTCGCCTTGTTCTTTACGAGCCTGCGTAAGCATTCGATATTGCCCGCCCACGATACGCGCCTTTTGGATGCGGCGGCGATGGCGGAGGCCCATTAAATTATGCGAAAATCCAACACCGCCGACAATGCCCGTTTGGATGTTCTGGAGTCCATGAGCTACGAAACGCGTGACGTGGCTATGGGAACCCTTGTCAAGTGGCTGGTCTTCTTGTTTGCGTTCATCGCTGGCATCACGTTCTTCGTCTCGAATGTCTTGTATCCGTTCTTTGTGCCGAAATCGTCCGAGCAGGAAAGGGTGTCGCCGCTATCGAACTCGGCAAGCCCGCGCACGAAATTTCCGCCCAATCCGCAACTGCAAGCCCATCCTGTACGCGATATGATTGAGTATAGAACGGCGGAAAAACAGGTAGTCGAGGGCTACGGTCCGGGCGCGACATCCGCGACCGCGAGCATTCCAGTGGACCGCGCGATAGACCTGTACGCCGCGCGCGGTATCGCGGGGGTGACGGGTAGCAATGCCCCAGCGAAGGCGGATGCGTACCCCGGTAGCGGCATCTACGACAACGTGGATCCGTCTCGTTCTAACAATGATAAATCGGGCGACATGACGAGCGAAGGTCACGGCGGCGTGGACGCGCTTAACTCGGGCGACGCCAATGTTCCCGCAAGTCAGGTCAAAGGCGCGGCGAATGTCGAGGGCGAAAAGCCGTCGGTTCCCGCCGAGCCGAACGCGCCGGGAACCTCGGTTACGTCGCCCGGTCCGAACAGAGGCGCGGCGGCGACGCCCGCGCCGGGCGTCAGCAATCCGGGCGGGGCGGGACCGTTGCCGAACCGTCAGAGCAATTAGAAGCGTAGAAAAAGCGAAACAACTATGAGATCGCGAAATCGTTTGCATATAGCCGCAACTGTCGCGGCAAGCGTTGCGATAGCCGTTACCGCGCTCTTCGGAGCAGGGAACGATCGCGCGGCCTGGGCGCAGGACCCGCGTAGCGCGGGCGCGGCTCCTGGTCAGGATTCGCTCGACTCCAACGGGCGTCTCCAGCCGATCAATGCTGCGAAAGATGTCAGCCTCGACCAGAAATTAGATGCGCAGGTTACACTCGCTACGCCGTTCCGGGATGAGGCGGGTAAAACCGTGCCGCTGTCCACATACTTCGGCAAAAAGCCGGTGATCGTGGTTTTGCCGTTTTACCGTTGCCCCGGCATTTGTACGCAGGAGTTGGACGGCATGATTGACGCCTTCGCCAAACTCAAGTACAAGGTTGGGCGCGACTTCGAGGTGGTGACGATTTCGATCAACCCGAAAGAAGGCGCGGACTTGGCGACCGCGAAAAAGCGCGAGTACCTCGCCATGCTGAACCAGCCCGGCGCGGATTTGGGTTGGCACTTTCTGACGGGCGATCAATCGTCCATCAAGAAGTTTGCGGATGAAATCGGCTTTCGGTACGTATACGACGTGAAAACGGATCAGTACGCGCACCCCTCCGGCATTATCTTGTTGACGCCACAGGGCAAAGTGTCACGGTATCTGTACGGCGTTTCGTACCCGGACAAGGATTTGCGATTGGCGCTGACCGAGGCGGGGCAGGGTAAAATCGGGTCGGTCGCGGAGAAGATTATCCTCTACTGCTACCACTACGACCCCCAGCAGGGAACGTACGGATTAGCGATTTTCCGTGTGATGCAGGTCGCGGGCTTTGCCACCGTGTTCATTGTCGGCTCGTTTATGCTGATGATGTTCCGCAAGGACGTTAAAGACGGCGCGTCGCGGCGAAACGGTTTGCCGGGCGCGGCGTTGGTAGGCGGGGCGACATCAGGCGATGGTACGACGCTCAACAACACAAACAGACGTTAAATTAGACAAGGCGTAGCGAATTAGATGAATTTTCCCTTGCGTCCCGAGGCGGCTTCGCAGTTCGCCGAGGACGTGGACAAACTTTTCCTCCTGCTGTTGGCGTTGACGCTGGTCTTTACGATCATCGTGTCGGCGGGAATTATCTTTCTTGCGGTTCGGTACCGACGAGGCGCCAAAGTAGACCGGTCTCGCCCGATGGGGCATAACACGATCCTCGAACTAACGTGGAGTGTGGGGCCATTACTGCTCGCGCTGGGCGTGTTCGTGTGGTCCACAAAGTTGTATGCGGGCGTGTTCACGCCGCCGAAGAACCCCAAAGAGGTTTACGTTATCGGTAAGCAGTGGATGTGGCACCTTCAGCACACCAACGGCATCCGGGAAAACAACGAACTGCATATTCCCGTGGGTGAGCCGGTGCGCTTGACGATGATCTCGCAGGACGTGATACACGCCTTTTACGTCCCGGAGTTTCGTTTGCAACGTCATGTCGAGCCGGGGCGGTACACGTCGTTCTGGCTCACGCCGATTCGTACCGGCAAGTTTCACCTGTACTGCAACATGTACTGCGGAACGCAACACTCCGAAATGGGTGGCTGGGTTTACGTGATGAGCAAAGCCGACTACCAGCGGTGGTACGCGTCGGGCGGGGCGAGGCCGGTTGCGACTGTCGGCGTCGCCAGCAAAACCGGCGGCGTCACGATGGAGCAGAGCGGCGCGGCGTTGTTCAGCAAGTACCAGTGTAATTCGTGCCACGGCGCGGCGGGTATTGCGCGCGGACGCGGCCCGAGCCTTGCCGGTATCTACGGTAAGCGTCGTCAACTCGCCGATGGGCGGCAGGTTGTCGCCGACGACGGTTATCTTCGCAACGTTGTTTACTACCCGAACGAGTACACGCTCGCGGGCTGGCCGCAGGGAATGCCGTCCTATAAGGGTGTGATGACCGAGGAAGAAGTCCTCGCCGTCAACGCGTACATCAAGACGCTGGGAACCGGCAAGAACATAGGCGGCGCGGCGGAGAATATAGCCGAAGGTCGCCCGACCACGGGCGGCGGCCCGGGCGGCGTGGGTATGGCGGCGGGCGATCCCGGTACGGGCGCGTCGTCCAGCACGGGAAAAACCGGTTCCGGTCCGACATCGGAAGATGGCGGCAACATTGACCCGCAGGTGCCGGCGGCGAACACGTGGAGCCAGCAGTGGCGTTATATGTATGGAGGGGAGCGTTAGACGGCTATGGCAGTAACATTCTTAGATACCCCCGCCACGACAACGTCGCGGGTAGAGCGGGCCAACTATATTACGATGGGCAACACGGTCAAATCGTGGTTGCTCACCGGCGATCACAAGCGCATCGCGCTCATGTACCTGATCTCGATCACGTTCATGTTCGGGTTGGGCGCATTCGCGGCGGGCATGGTGCGGCTTGAACTCACCAACCCGGCGGGACAAATCTTGTCAAGCGAAAGCTACAACAAGATGTTTTCCGCCCACGGCATCGTGATGGTGTTCTTGTTCCTAGTGCCGTCTATCCCGGCGACATTGGGCAACTTCCTGGTGCCGCTCATGATCGGCGCCCGCGACCTTGCATTCCCGCGCTTGAACCTTTTGTCCTGGTACCTTTACATGGTCGGGTCCTTGATGACCATTGGCGCGCTGACGTTCGGCGGTGTGGAAACCGGCTGGACGTTCTACACGCCGTATTCCAGCCTGTACTCGAACTCGAACGTTTCGCTCGCGATTCTGGGCATCTTTATCGTCGGGTTCTCCTCGATTGCGACCGGTATCAACTTCATCGTCACCATCCATAAGATGCGCGCGCCGGGCCTGACCTGGTTCCGCCTGCCGCTGTTCATCTGGGCGATGTATGCAACGTCGGTTATCATCGTTTTGGGAACGCCGGTTGTCGCAATTACGCTCCTTCTCGTTGTGGTTGAGCGCGCGTTTCACATCGGGATTTTCAGCCCGGAGCTTGGCGGCGATCCCGTTCTGTTCCAGCACATGTTTTGGTTCTACTCGCACCCCGCCGTCTACATCATGATTCTGCCCTCGCTTGGCGTGGTGTCGGAACTGATCGCGGCGAACACCAAAAAGCGTATCTTCGGGTATTCGTTTGTTGCGTTCTCCTCGATTGCGATTGCGGTCTTCGGGTTCATCGTGTGGGGTCACCATATGTTCGCGACCTCGCAAAGCATGTATTCGAGCATGGTGTTTTCGGTTATCTCGTTCCTTGTCGCGATTCCCTCTGCGATCAAGGTGTTCAACTGGATGGCGACGATCTACAAAGGGTCGGTCGAGTTTTCCGCGAGCATGCTGTACGCGCTAGGCTTCATCGGCTTGTTCGTCGTGGGCGGGCTTACCGGCCTGTTCCTCGCCTCTCTTGCAACCGATATTCACCTGACCGCGACCTACTTTGTGGTCGCTCACTTCCACTACATCATGGTCGGCGGCGCGCTCTTAGGCTATCTGGGCGGCGTTCACTTCTGGTGGCCCAAGATGACGGGGCGTTTGTACCCGGAGTCGTGGGCGAAACTGGGCGCGGCGATCTTGTTCGTCGGGTTCAACCTGACGTTCTTCCCGCAGTTCATCGTGGGCTACTTGGGTATGCCGCGCCGCTACCACTTCTATGCGCCGGAATATCAGATGTGGCAGATTCTGTCGTCGGCGGGTGCATCGGTTTTGGGCGTCGGGTTCCTGATCCCGTTCGTTTACTTCCTGTGGTCGCTCAAGTACGGCAAGGTCGCTGGCCCCAACCCGTGGGGCGCGGTCGGTTTGGAATGGACGATCCCGTCCCCACCGCCCACCCACAACTTCGACAAGATTCCCGTGGTGACGTGGGAAGCGTACGAGTATCAAATTGAAGACGAGGCGGACGCGCACCGGGACCGCGATTCGATGCCGGGCGGCGTACCGCGCGAGGCGGAAGTTTAAGTATGAGCCTACGATCTATAGCGATGAATCAACCCCGCGCCGCCGCGCACCGCGATGCGGACGGGGCGATTCAACCGTTGTCACACCAGTTCGAGGATTTGGACCAGCAGAACGAGGCCTACGTCGTCGGGATGTGGACGTTTCTCGTCACCGAGATTATGTTCTTCGGCGCGCTGTTCCTCGCCTACTCCGTCTACCGCGTTCTGTACACGGCGACCTACCTCGACGCCCACCAGTTCTTGTCCATCCCGTATGGTACGCTGAACACCTTCGTTCTGCTGACCAGTAGTTTGGCGATGGCGTTAGCGGTTCACGCCGCACAGATCGGGCGGCGCAAGTCCGTGATGAACTGGCTTGCGCTCACGATGATTTTGTCGTTCGTGTTCCTGGGCGTTAAGGCGATCGAGTACAAGAGCAAGTTCGACGAACTCTTGTTTCCCGGCCCGACATTCAACTTCGAGTACGCCAAAGAAGAAAACGCCAAGCATGGCGGCGGTCATGGCGGCGATCACGGCGGCAGAACCGAACCCGGACAGTCTGCGGGCGGACACGGCGGCGCGGCGGCGCGCGGCGCCTCGTCCATGATGCAAACCGCCCCGCTCCAAGTCCGAACCGGCGAAACCGGCGGCGAAGGTGAGCGCATCAATCCGCGCACGGTGGGCATCTCGTACGCCCAGCCGGAAACCGGGTTTATCGGGTATCCGCAGGCGGTCACGAGCGCATCCGGCGTCGCTTTGGGAACCACAACGCCCGAGCAAGCGACTAAGAACATCGAGTCCAACCGCGCGCAACTGTTCTTTAGCCTGTATTTTGCCATGACCGGCCTTCACGCGGTTCATATCATCATCGGAATCCTGATGATGGCTACGCTGTGGACGCTGTATCATCGGCGTAGCCCCATCGTAGTGGATTACATGCCGACTGAGATGATCGGCTTGTACTGGCACTTCGTGGACATCGTGTGGATCTTCCTGTTCCCTCTGATGTACCTGATCTCGTAAACCAACTCGCGTAACGAAACATAAGCAACCTAAACCATGTCCGCTATTCTTCACGGAAACACCGCCGACGGCGCGGGCGATTCGCACTCGCATCATCCGCCCGCTCGCAACTATTACCTGACTTATCTTGCGCTGATGGGCCTTTTGATCGTCACGGTCGGTCTGTATTATATTGACCTTCAGCGGCTTCCCATTATTGGCGCAATTCATGGTATCAACCTGATGGTGGCGCTGGTTATCGCCGTTATCAAGGCCGCTCTTGTCGTTCTGATCTTTATGAACGTCAAAGGTAGCACCAAGCTCACGTGGCTCTGGGCGGCTCTGGGCTTTATCTGGCTGTTAATCCTCGCGGGTGTGTTCATAGATTACCAAACGCGCTACCTGATCACCGATCCGGGCTGGCAGTAAAGCGCACGTAAATATGACCGAAGCGAACAAAGCCGGATGCGCAGAACTGCGCGTCCGGCTTTGTTGCGTTCAATCCGTGAAAGAACAAAAGGACGAACGTTTGCGCCGTCCGAGGAACGAGCATCGCGTACACGTTGCGGAACTTTGTCGGACGCGGTGGGTGCGCCTGCGGCAAAACCGCTCCCTTGTTTGGATTGCGGGCTTGTTCTTTGCGTTTTCGCTTTTATCGCTTTTGGCGAACCAGCCCGAATTACTCCGCGCCGACATCGCGTTAACGCGGTTTGTTCAGTGCGGCGAAAATCCCCTTTTGACAAGCCTCGCAATCGGTCTAACCCTGCTTGGTAGCGGCGGTGGTCTCGCTATTTGCGCGGCGCCTACTTTGTTGTGGCTTCTGATAACGCGTCGCCCGGTCGCGGCGATATTGACGGTCGCCGCTATCTCCGGACATCTGCTGAACCTCGGCATCAAAGCGCTGATTCATCGTCCGCGTCCCCAGGCCAACGTAGTGGATGTTTTATTGCCCGCAGGCGGTACATCATTCCCGCCCGGTCACGTCATGACCGCCGTGATGTTCTTTGGCTTTCTCGGAATCTTGTGCTACACGTCTACACAAAGCCGTTCTCTCCGTCGCTTCCGGACCGGCTACGCTCGCCGTTATAGGCGCGCTTATCGGCTTGTCACGCGTCTACACCGGCGCGCACTTCTTCTCGGATGCGGTAGGCGGGTGGACGGCGGGGATGTTCTTTTTGTCCTGTAGGTTGAAGGGTACATAAGGCTTGCGCCCGGCGAACTCAGCCTTCAAGCGACACAATCTTTACAATAACCTCAGCGAAAAAAAGCCGAAGGAGCCGAACGAGAAACAATTCATTTCTCGTTCGGCTCCTTCCCATAGGAGCGGTTTTCTATCCGCTATACGAGCCGCTGATAGGCTCGCCGCTGGCAAGGTCCTCGTCCTCGGAAACCTCGCGGAGCAGCTCGGCGGTCTGATCCGGCGCGTTCAGCGCGATGTCGGCTTGCGAAACAATCCCGATGACGCTTCCGTTGTCGTCCACCACCGGCACACGGCGCACCTGATTTTGCTCCATCACGTTCGCCGCGACCTCCAAACTCATGCCCGGCGAAACGGTCGCGACGCCGTTCGTCATCGCGTCGCGCGCAACCGACTCCAACGGGTTCTTCCCCTCGGAAACCAGTCGCACCACAATATCGCGGTCGGTAATAATGCCAACGGGCTTGGGCGCGTCCTTGCTCTCCACCACGGGGATCGCGCCGCAGTCCTGCTCCGCCATCATCCGCGCTATCTCGCTAATCGGCGTTTCCATCGTCGCAATCGCCGGACTCTTCGCCATAATATCCAAAACTGTCATAAATTTATACAATCCTCCACGCCGAAGATACCCGCTACCGCCCCCCATCAACACAGGCAAAGGACATAGAGGGCGGCGGAGCGAATACGTTAGGGTAATCTTGTGTTGATATAGGGATAAGGAGTTTGGTATGGCGACAAATCCGATTCGCGTCACGGTTTGGGGCGAGAATCTGCATGAACAGCATCACGACGCGGTAAAGGCGATTTATCCGAACGGCATGCACACCGTTATCGCGGACGGTATCCGCGAGCAGTTGGGCGAGAATGTTGTGGTTCGTACGGCGACCCTGGACGAGCCGGAACATGGGCTGACCGACGCGGTTTTAGCCGACACCGATGTACTGACCTGGTGGGGGCATATGGGGCATTCGCTGGTGGACGACGCCGTTGTGCAAAAGGTTCACACCCGCGTTCTGTCCGGCATGGGGCTTTTGGTGTTGCACTCCGCCCACTACTCGAAAATCTTCGTCAAATTGATGGGAACTACGTGCGGACTACGGTACCGCGAGGCCAACGAGCGCGAGGTCGTGTGGTGCGTCAATCCCGGCCATGCCATCGCGCAAGGCGTGCCGCAGGTATTTACGGTCCCGGAGCAGGAAATGTACGGCGAGTTCTTCGATATTCCCCAGCCGGACGCCCTTGTTTTTATCAGTTCGTTTGCGGGTGGTGAGGTGTTCCGGTCCGGGTGTTGTTTCACGAGGGGGCAGGGGCGCATCTTTTACTTCAGTCCGGGCCACGAAACCCATCCGGTGTATTATCAGGCCGAGATCCGCAAGGTAATCGCGAACGGCGTTTCGTGGGCGTACCAGGAACCGAAGCCGCAGTACGAAACCGTGCGCT
This sequence comes from uncultured Armatimonadaceae bacterium, assembly GCA_964252165.1. Lineage (GTDB taxonomy): Bacteria > Armatimonadota > Armatimonadia > Armatimonadales > Armatimonadaceae > CAXUMS01. Next base: position 6,268 of record CAXUMS010000014.1, on the reverse strand, counting down.
GTCCCAACTCCAAAATGGGTTGGTTCGACAAGCCCGCGGAGTAGAACGGAAAGGGGTTGCGATACTATGGCGACGGCGTGGGCGTGGCTCCTTTTCGCGATTCTTTCCGAGGTCGGCGGAACGGTCTGTATGAAGCTTTCCGAGGGCTTCAAAAAGCCCGTTCCGTCGGTTTTGACGATGGTCTTGTACCTTGTCAGTATCGCGGCGATGACCATGACGACCAAGCGTATCCCGATCAGCATGACGTATGCGATCTGGTCGGGCTTGGGAACCGCGCTTATCACCACTATCGGCGTTTTGTACTTTCGCGAGCCGATGACGGCGGTTAAGCTTATCTCCATAGGCTTGATAATTCTTGGCGTGATCGGGTTAAACCTGGGCGGCAGTGGCGGCAATCACTGAGGTGAAACGGTAATAGTTATGGCGGACAAGAAACACAAGGCTTTGCTGGTCGGGGCGGGCGGTATGGGCAAGGCGTGGGGGAAGAATCTCCTCGCGCACAGCGACCGCGTGGACCTTGCGGGTTGGGTGGACATTCGCGAGGGCGCGGCGGCGACGGCGGCGGAAGAGTTGAATGCTCCGGACGTTCACGCGGACACGGATTTGGCGCGGGCGATAGCCGTTGTTAAACCGGATTTTGTGGTGGATGTGACCATTCCCGAGGCGCACCACGATGTCACGCTTGCCGCTCTTGCCGCCGGTATTCCCGTTCTCGGCGAGAAACCGATGGCGGACTCGATGGAGGCGGCGCGCGAGATGGTGGCCGCATCCGAGCGGGCGAACACGCTGTACATGGTGAGCCAGAGCCGCCGCTACGATGCGCGTCTTCATACGTTCCGCCGTCTGATCGAAGGTCGCGTGGGCGCGCTGGGGATTTTGAACTCGGACTTTTATATCGGCGCGCACTTCGGCGGGTTCCGCGACGAGATGGACCATGTTTTGCTTCTCGACATGGCGATACACACGTTCGATGCCGCGCGGTACCTGTCCGGCGCGGACCCGGTGAGCGTATACTGCGAGGAGTTTAACCCGTCGTGGTCGTGGTACAAGGGGGCGTCGTCGGCGACCGCGCTGTTCGAGATGACCGGCGGCTTGCGCTACGTTTACAACGGTTCGTGGTGCGCTGAAGGGCGGCAAACGTCGTGGGAGTGCGAATGGCGCGCGGCGGGACCGAACGGAACCGCGACGTGGGATGGCGTGCAATCCGCTCCGGTCGCTGATATTGTCACCGAGCGCAAAGGCTTTCATTCTCCCGTGGAAGCCGTAACCGAGGAAGCGGAAAAGGACGTGCCGGGCGGAATTGCGGGCAGTTTGCGCGATTTTCTCCATGCCCTTGAAACCGGCGAAACCCCGATGGGCGAATGCCACGATAACATCAAAAGCCTCGCGATGGTTTTCGCCGCGATAGAATCCGCGCAAACCGGCAAGCGCGTCGCGGTGACACCGTGATAAATCGCGCTTGTCGCCCGGCGCGACGCGGCTTCGCGCTTGCGGTCGTCGTTCTGGTTTCGCTTGCCGTTTCGCCGATCCTTGCCGGGTGCGGCGGCGGGGGCGACAAAGGTTCCCCGTCGCTCCTGTCGCAACGCACGTTCGCGCTCGGCTCGCTGGAAAAAAAGCCGGTGACCATCAACGGCGCGACGTTCCAGACGTGGATCATGGACACGGAAGCCAAGCGCGCCGAGGGCTTCATGTTTGTCGGAGATAGCGAGGTGAAAAGCGACGAGGGGATGTTGTTCGTGTTTCAGGACGCGCGCGGTCGCGGCTTTTACGAGAAGAACACCAGTCTCGCCCTTGACATCGCGTTTATCGGGGCCGACCGGCGCATTATCAGTATCAAGCAGTTGAAGCCGTTCGATGAAACCATTGTCGGCAGCGACGGCGACGCCCAGTACGCGCTTGAAGTGAAGCAGGGAACGCTCGCCGCGCGCGGGATCGCGGTCGGCCAAGCGGTTATCCTCCCGGAAGGCGTCACCGCGCATGACTGACATGACTGAGGCGGAGATCGTTCCGGTATCGGTAGCGTCCCCAACGGCTTGGCAACTAAGCCGACATGTTCCTAACAACTTTGACTTTTTCCGCTTTGTGTTTGCCTCGCTTGTTATTTATTCGCATTGCTATCCGCTCTTATATGGTGAAAACACCGGCTATGCAACCGAAGCGTTAGTCCTATTCAGTCACGGGCAACACACGTTCGCGGGATTAGCGGTGGATGCGTTTTTCTGCATCAGCGGGTTCTTAATAACCCATAGTTGGCTCAGAAACGAGGACTTTTGGACGTTCTTTTTCAACCGTTGTTTGAGGATTCTCCCCGGCTTTCTGGTCAATGCCGTGTTGTGTATTTTTGTGTTCATGCCGTTGGTGACAAGCGCAGGATTTCACTCGCTATCATGGACTAAGGCATGGGCTGATCTTTCAAACGTCGCCGTTTTTGACTTTAACCAGAACATCAGTTCCGCGTACACGCAGTTCGACAAGATTAACGGATCTCTTTGGACCATCCCCCGTGAGTTTCGTTGCTATATTCTCATTGCCCTTTTAGGCGTTTTGCGACTCTTGAAGCGTAGCGGCTTCGCTGTCTTTGCGCTGTTTGGCTTGTGCTACCTATCGTTTTTCCTGAAAACCGACAATTCGTACGCACGCCAATTTTGTTTTTTTCTTGCGGGCGCATCGTTCTACTATTTACGCTCGCGCCTGGTTTATTCACCTATAGTCGCGGCGGCGTGCGCCGCCCTTCTCATCGGCGCTTGCTTGCTCGGGCGCTACCTAAACATCCTCCTGCCGTTTGCAGGAACGTACCTTCTTCTCTACGGTTGCTTTAACCCGAAGTTAAGGGTGAGCGGTTGGGCCAAGTACGGCGATTTCTCCTATGGCATCTACCTTTACGCTTTTCCAATCCAGCAACTTATTCAGGTTCGCCTTGCTCACAATCTAAACCCTTACGCTTTCTTCTTGATGGCTTTCGCGCTTGTTCTGCCTTTCGCTTATTTGAGTTGGCGGTTTGTGGAAAAGCCCGTATTGGAAATGAAACCGTCACCCGAACGCGCTTCACCGAAGAGCGAAAGCGAAGGCCGCTCTTTAAGCATAGAAGCGGGAGCGAAACCAGCGAGAAGGGAGGCGTTCCATTCGCTGTTCTCACAACCTTTCGCCCTTCGAGTATTAGCCTTTGTCACTGCCTTTTTGGTTATGGAGGCCCATATGTCACGTCTCCTATTTGGTTTCATCGCTCGGGCGTTTGCAGGGTCACAGCAAGATTCGCTTCTTCTTATTAATATTTTAAGTACGGTTGCGTTAGCGTTTTGGTTGATTCACGCCGTGCGCGTTGTTGCGGCGCGCCCAAACGGACGTGGGCAATCGGCCACTGCAAAGTTTGCGCTAAACAAAGGCGTTTTTACCAACGCGGTTATTGTCGCGCCGTTGATGATTATCACGCTGTATCATGCGCGTTTTACCGCGATGGATTTGGTTTCCGCAATTATACTTCCGCTTCGGGTTGTACTCGGAAAATAACGAACAGAAGCTCATTCACGCGACACGGACAATAGTAAACGTAACCAGGAAGCCTATGCAGGCGTTGTCAATAGCAGAACGTTTTTTGCTATGGCCTTGCTTACCCGCCGCGACTTTTTCAGCCCATTATTTCCGGCGCTTGCGAACGCTCGCCGCGCACAGAATGAACGCCCACCGGTTTTCGATTCATTGTTTCCCCATCCTAACGGGGAAAACGGATACGAGGACGTAGCTCGCGCGGGCGACCTCGTGTACCAGAGCGGGACAGTGGATATAGGGGGGGAAAAGAACGCTGACGCAGAAACGTGCGACGCTCGCTCTCCCGGAGGCGCAACAAGCATTGACGCTTCTGCGGGCGGGCTTGAGTCGCCGGGTTGTTCAATCGCCATCCTTCCCGGCCTATAGCGTCGGAACGACCTTCACGTATCTCGCGCCCATCCATGCCCTTTCGCGCCTTTTAGCGGTCGAGCAGTACGTACTGCTCGCTGATGGCAAGCAAAGCGGGGCGCTTGATTCTTTGGAAACCGCGCTTCGGCTCACCGACGCTATCACCGCTTTGGGGCCTTACGGCGCGCTAACCGTTGTGAACGGTCAAAAGCGGGCGACCGACGTTGTCGCAAATCATTTAGACCAACTGTCCGCCCGCTCGTGCGAGCGTCTCACACGTCTCGTCTCTACCCGGCTTGCCGCCCCAAACGCTTCCGCCATAACTTTCGAGGCCGAACGCGACGCGCTCACGCGCGATTTCGTGGACGCGTTGCGCCGCAGTGTGGAGGCGTTTTCCGCCAACGTCGCCGCGTCAAACCTGAACGTCGGCGCGGGGGATGAGGAAGACAATACCGGATCGAACGCGGGCGACGCTTTCACTGACGCCGAGGGAGAAGCTGTGATGCGGAAGTTCGCCCTGCTGAAGCGCGACGATGCGGCGCGAAGCGCGGTCGCAGACGAGATCGAGGCGCGCATAAATGCCGCGATGAGCAATGCGGTTGCCGACCTGCACGACCCATCGCGGACGGCGCCGTTCTTTTCCGTTCCTGCGCTTCGTCGTGAGCGTTTCTACTGCGGTTTTGGTTGGGCGTTCAGTCTGGTCGCGAGTTACGGGAAAACCGTGCGCGCCCATCAGGTCGCGCGAACGCGCCTGCAACTTTTGGGCGTCCATGCCGCCCTTCGCCGCTATCGCTGGGAAACCGGACGCGCGCCCGAAAGCCTGGAGACGCTCGGCCTTAAAAGCGGACTGGAACGCGACCCGTTCACCGGCGGCCCGCTCACGTACGCCCGCGACGCGGACGAATGGAGTTTCACCCTGTCGAGCGCCGGGTCGCTTCCGCGCGACCGCTACGGCAACATCGTTTCAAAGGGAAAACGAACGCCGGTGGAGATTACGCCGTAGCGTAACCGTTGGAGCGTTCTGCGTGTCCAAGTGTTGATAATGCTGTTTTCCTGGCGATTGTCGCTTTTACCTGTTGTTTTCCCGCTATGACCAACCGCCAACAGACCTTCATTTCGCGCCGCCATTTCTGCGGCCTTGTCGCCGCTCTACCGGTTGCAGGATTCGCGACAGGCTACGCCGCCGAACCGCTTGACGATCCGCCCGCTACGGCGGCCCCGCCGCCGCCGAATGTCGAACTCCCGCCGCTACCGCCGTCAAACTTGTTCGCCAAGATGTTCCCACACCCGACTGGCGACAACGGCTATGAGGATTTAGCACGGGCCGCCGACGCCATCAACGGGCTTCCCGATGCGACCGGGCGGAACGCGACGCTGACGCAAAAACGCACTGTTCTTGCGCTACCGGAGGCGCAACGAACGCTTGCGCTTGTGCATCGGGGCGTGAACCGCGAACTTTCGCAGTCGCCGTTCAACGAGGGAGAGTATATGGGCGGCGCGCAGGCGGGGAATTTCTATACCCGGTTGCGGGCTGTGGCTCGCTTGCTGATCGTGGAGCAGTACGTCTTCTTCGCGGACGGCAAAACCCCGCAGGCCGTGGATTCGTGGCTCGATGGGCTGCGGATGGGCAATCTGGCGAAAAGCGGCGTTTCGTTCGGCGCGCTTACCGGCGCGGCGCTGGACGGTATCGTGACCGTGCCGTTCTCGCGGCGCATGGAAACGCTGTCCGCCCGCGACTGCGACCGAGTCGTCGCTTTTGTCCGCACGTACCTCGCGCAGCCCGACCCGGCTATCGAAACGCGAAAAAGAGCGAACGAGCGCGAATTTGCGGACGTGATGCGGGACCTGCGGCGCGACCCGCTGGCGTGGGCGCAACGCCGCGCCGAGCAAGGCGACGACGACGAACAACGCAAGGCGCGGGCGGTCGCCGCAAGCCTTCGCGCGATGGGGAACGATGCGGCGGCGCGCGACGCTTTCGCGGACAAAGTGGAAGGCTATTTCGCCGGTATGGTTTCGCGCATGGTTGCGGATCTTCAAGACCCGTCGCTTGCGCCCGCCTCGCCGCCCGCCCCCGCCGCGCGCTCCACCCCGGCGTATCAGGTCGCGCAGATGTATCAATCGTACGAGGCGTGGACAAGCGAGCAGTTCCAGGTGGCGCGGACGCAAACGCGGCTTGTGGGTGTGATGGCCGCGCTGTACCGGTTCCGCTGGGAACAGAACCGCCTGCCGGAAACGCTCGCCGACCTTGCGCTCAAAGACGATTTTATCCGCGACCCGTTCACGCGCAAGCCGCTTATCTACAAGAGGATAAATGAAAACGCGTTCGAGTTGGCGTCGGCGGGACCGCTCGCACGCGCCGGTAACGACACCTTTA
>CAXUMS010000013.1:17780-50125 GCA_964252165.1 uncultured Armatimonadaceae bacterium | reverse complement strand
AACCGGCAACGCGGGCATCTTTACCTTCGTGGGTAGCAACCCGTCCACGGTCGCCCGCGTGCTTGCCATTGGCGATCCTTTGTTCGGTTCAACCGTCACATCGCTTGGGAACCCTGCGCTCGCGGAAAACGGCTTGCTTACGTTCGAGTACACGCTCGCCGACGCGCGAAGCGGCGTTTTAACCGCCGCTGTCGCCGTGCCGGAGCCGGGAACCCTCGCGCTCGGCTTGGCGGCTCTTGCAGGGGCGGCTCCGCTACTTGTTCGTCGTCGCCGCGCCCGGCGATAATCGTCGCGCGCTCCGCCGCAAGTAGCGAAAGCGCCGTTTCTTAAAAGCGTCGCCCGCGTTTGTCGCTCGGTCGCGTGACAAGCGCGGGCCGTTGTTTATTGTTTATGTTGAAGTCACGATCAAAGAAGTCACGATCAAATATGAAGCGCAAACTCACAACAAATCGGTCGCGCAAGCCGGGCGGCTTTTGGAGTGCGGCGCGTCCCTTCGTCACCCTAACTGTTGCGAGCGGGGCGGTTCTCGCCTTGTTCGCTCGCGCCGGTATAGGGCGACAAACCGCCCCCCCGCCCGCACAAGCGCCGCCTGTCGCTACAAACGAGCAGGGCAAGCCGCAAACATCGCAACAAACCGCCGTTCCCGCAAACCCGGTTCCGTCCGTGCGGCCCGCGTCCCCGCTTCACGCCGCCTTTGTGGCGCTCAAAGAAGGGCGTCACGCCGAGGCCGCGCGCCTTCTCAAGGCGATCAAGATAACGTCGCTGGAGCCGAACGATGCGCGGCGATACCGTACTTATGCGGCGCAGGCGGCGGTGCGGACCGGCGACAAAAAATGGCTGGACGAACTGAACAACGACCCGGACAAGCAAAGTATCGCAACCGACCTTTTGCTCCTAACCGCGATGCGCTTTATTCAGTCGTCGGATTACAACGAAGCGCGCGCCCTTTTGGAGCGCGTTCAGAACCCGCAGGGCCTGGATGAGATACCGCGCCGCCGTTACCTGCAGTTGTGGGCGCGCTTGGAACAACTAACTGGGCATCCCGACCGCGAGCGGGTATATATCGCAAAATTGGTGGACTTCGCCGGGCGCTGGTCCTCGGCGACGTGCCAGGGATGCCATGCCGACGATAAGCGGTTCCCCAATCAGGTGACCACGCTCGATGTGTCGGATTGGTGGGTTGGCGCGCGTTTTACCCATTTGCTGACGCCGAGCGACGCGCAAAAGGTGCGCGCGAACGCGGAAAAGCGGCTCGCCCGAAACGCCGACGATCAAGGGGCGCGCCTGCGCCTCGCGTACGCCCTGCGCGCCCAGAACCAAAGTCCGCAAGCGGAAAAAGAGTTGCGCGCCTTGCCCTGGGCGGAGTTCCCCGACCGGGAAAAGCGCACGCCGCCGCGCGTTGCGACCTTTCCCTGATCGGGCGGGCGCATAGTTTGACGATGGTTTGACGGTGGAAGCGTTTCGCGATAAAGTGAACCGGAAAACGCCCTGGTTTCCCCTGTTTTGCGCCGCTTGTTTCGCACAAACGGTGTTGTTTGACCGGCCCCGTAGCCGTCGCCCCGCGTGTGATTTTCCTTCGCCGCTCCGCTCTTCGGCGGCCCGAGGAACGTTTGCGCTGTTCCAAAAACGCACACGCGCGTGCGTGTAACGCCCCATTGATTTCAAAGGATTTTCCTGTACTATGATTCTCCGCAACCCGCGCCGCCGCCGCGTTTCCGCCGGTCGCTCCCTTGTTTCCGTCGCCGCCGTGTCTGCGGGCGTTTGGCTCGTCGTCGCAAGCGCGCCGGTCGTGTTTGCACAGAACGCGCCGCCGCAACCCGGCATGGTCCCGCCTCCGGGCATGGGGAAGCCCGCGCCGAAAAAGCCCCTTGTTAAGCTTCCCCCCACCGTCGTCGCGCGGGTAGGCGGGAAAAACATCATGAGTACGGAGGCGCTTGCCGCCGTGGACACATTTGGCAAGTTCCAAATCGTGCGTCAGTTGGTGCAGAATGCGGTTCTGGATCAGGAAGCCAAGCGATTGAAAGTTTCCGTGACGAAGGCCGAAATCGACAAGGCGGTTCAGGAAGCCAAGAACAATCTGGTTCAGCAACAAATGATGCAACGCGGTCAGCCGATGACGATCGACGAGATCTCGGCCCGCGACGGGATCACCGATGATTTGATCCGCTACAGCGTTCGCCTGCAGGCGCTCGCGCGCAAGTGCTACGCCAAAACGATTGAAAAAACCGTGCCAACCCTGGATACGCAGGTCAAGGTTTCCCATATCCTGATCCCCACGGTTTTGCTCGCGCCCGCCCCGGACGCCAAAGAGCCGACCCCGGCGGAAAACGAAAAACGGGACGCCGACGCTCGTACGAAGATCGCGGGTATCCTCGCCGACATCAAGGCGAACAAGATTACGTTCGAGGATGCGGCGAAAAAGTACAGCGAAGACAAGGGTAGCGCGGCGCAGGGCGGCGCGCTTCCGTTCTATGGCAGGGGGCAGCTCGATCCCGCTTTCGAGAAGGCCGCCTTCGATCTCGCCACCCCAGGCCAAATCACCGGACCGATCAAGTCGCAGTTCGGTTACCATCTGATCAAACTGATCCAGCAAGGTAAGAACGCCCCCCAGGCGGAAAAAGCGGCCTTTGTCAAGCAACAGGTAAACGCGCAACTCGCAAACCCGCAAGGGGTGCAGGCATGGCTCCAACAAAAAATCGAGCAAAGCGACATCACCATCAACCCAAACGCGCGCATCACCCCAAAACCCGTCCGCACGTCGTCGTCGCGTTAGTTTGTCTTGTCGTTAGCGTCTACTTGGCGGAGGGCTAAATCGCTCAAGCCACGCGGCTCCCTCTTCCAGCGGGTGTCACACAAGTGTGACCGTGGAGGACCAGCCACACGCTGGGCCGGGCATTGCTAAGCGAAAGGTCTCGCGGTTTTTTCGACACGTCGAAAAAACCGCGAGACCTTTCGCTTCTTAAAATGCTCGATGCAACGTTAGGTTGCTCCCCCCTGGAAGAGGGAGCCGCGCGGCTTGAGCGATTTAGCCCTCCGCCAAGTAGACGGCTACGGATAACACGCAGACGCTAACGCAAGTGAGGAGGGACGTATGGCTTTTTCGCTTCCGGTGGTGGATTGGGCGGGGTTTTTGGTGCGGCGGGACGGGTTGATCGGGCGGATGGCGATGGAAACGTGCAACGGGTGCGACGGGTGCGGATTGCGTTGTATGGACGGGTTCACCGTCACGCGCGCGGAGTACGATGCGGTTCAGGTTTATCTTGCATCGCTCCCGGACGAGGAAGTCGCCCGGATTCGCGCGCAGGAGAAAACGGTTCCGTGGCCCGGCGCGGAGGATACGGGCGCGACCGTCACGTTTTGCCCGTGGCGGGATAGTGAGAGCGGCAATTGTTTTGTGTACCCCGTCCGTCCGACCGTGTGCCGTTTGTTCGGGCATACGCCGTGGTTGCCGTGTCCGATTGAGGCGGTGCCATTTTACCCGGACGGTTCGCCGGAGGTATGGTCGGAATATCTACGCTTTGATAAACGGACATGGGCCGAGTGGGACATCGCGGTTCAGGGCGAGGCCGATACGACGGTGAAAAAAATTCCCGGCGAAAATGACGCGGGGAAGGAAAACCCCCTGCCCGACGGCGAATAAACGTTTGGACTGCGGTAGGAGCGGGAACAAGGCGCGCTTTTGAAAGCGCCGGACGAACGAAAGAACCTTTTTGCCTCGGCTTTGCGCGCTAATGTTATAAGCGCGCCGAGCCGTGACAGAGCGGACTTGGGAAAAGGAAGGATGCGCTGTGAACGCGCGTTCCGCCCTTTCAAGTTTGTAAGGCCGTAAGGTTTCCGGGACATTTCCGGAACATCTCGGGCTGTTCCTTCCTCTAAAGAAAAAGCGGAAATCGGGGCGTGGAAAGCGCGGAACGCGTTTGTTGTTTTTCGGCGGTTTTGCCACAGAATGCGTTGTTTGCGCGAGGGACGCCCTCTTTCGCTTCCCCAGTTTGATTTTTAATTCGGATCGTCGGTTTCTTGTTTGCGCGCCGATCCGAAACGTTCACATCACCGATGCGTAAGGCCTACTACACCGTGGCTTCGTCCTTATTTAAATTGTCCTTAGCGCGTAAAGCGTTGGACGTTTGCGAGCGTTTCAAGACCGCAAGCGACGCCGACCGCGCTTCTCGCTTATCCGTTTTTTCCGCCGCGCGAATTGGCTCGTTGCGGCGGGCCGCGTTTTCTCGGTCGCATCGCGGCCTGCTCAGGGAGGTTGACCCCATTTTGAAGTCCGTGTTCCTTTCCCGGCAAGGGCGCGTTTTCGCCGCCTTGTTGCTCGCTTTCTCGGTCGCCGCCGCGTCGCCTGTTTGGGCGCAGCGCCGGACCGGACTGCCCACCGTATCCCCGCAGGGGCGCCTGCAAATGTCCAACGCGCGCTTTCTTCCGCAAAGCGTCACCCGGCGTTCGTTGAACGGTCGAACCGGCTTCCGAAAAACCGGGACGGGCGCGGCGCAAACGCGCGTGCAAGTCGGCGGCGCGAACGGCGCGAACGTGCCGGAGAAAACCGTGGATATCACGCGCCGCTCCATTCCCGATGAGCGCACGCCGTTCTGGGCGCCGACGGAGCAGTTCTTGTTCTACGCAAGCAACCAGAACCCCGATGGCGTCACCAACGCCGTTTCCGCGTCGGGCAAGTACCAATTGTTCCGCATCAGCTCCGCCCCGTTCGCGGGCGGAGCTAGCACGGGCGCCTCGGTTGGGACGCCCGTCACGGCGGATACCGCCGCCGACCATTTGTTCCCCGCTATCAACACGAACAACAGCCGCATCGCGTATATTCGCTCGACAGACGGCTTGAATGTGGATGCGGCGGCGAAGAAGTGGGAGTTGTGGGTTTCTAACCTTCCCACGAGCGGCATCATCAGCCCTGCCACGACGCGCGCCCGCTCCCTCACGCCGCCCAACACGCGCTTTCTGGGTAAAACGTTCGACACGGTCGGGCGCCCCTCATGGATCGGCGGCGACGATATCGCGTTTTCCGCGCGCTTCGTGGGCGAGGCGAACTTTCACCTGTTCACCGTGAACGTAACAAGCGGTTCGTTCGCGCAGGTCACGGACGGCGCGGGCGATGAGCGTAACCCGTCGGTTACGCCGGACGGCAGAACTATCGCGTTTGACTCGAACGCGGAACCACGCCCGGCGACCGGCGACACGTACACTACGGTTGGCGTCGGACTCCGCAGTGAGGCGAACCCCAATTCAACCCCGACCAGCGCTTCTGCGCTGAACCCGTCCGGCAAGCGCAATATCTTCACCGTTTCCACGCTTGGTTTGAACGCGCAACAGTTTTCCCAGCGGTATGCGGGCGCGATCGACACCAACAGTCAAGAGCCGATGTGGTCATCGTCCACGGCCAACAGCGTTCTGAACCCGGACAGCCAGGAACTTTATTTAGCGTTTTCCTCCACCCGTGTCGCCGTTTTCGACCAGACCGACGCCACGCGCTCGCGCGTTCTTCGGTTCACGGAAGGAACAACAGGCGATATTTACTACGTTCTCACAAGCCTTGACGCGGGCGTTACCATCAGCCCAGAAGATGATCAAGGCACGTTCAACGCGGCGTTGCGTATTGATACCTCGGACGGCGATGCGTTCGCGCCCATTTTCCAGCCGACTTATAACGACCGCTTCCCCACGTTCGCGCCGTTCATCAATGTGCAACGAATGGGTTTCCAATCCGACCGTTTCGGCGATCTCGCCAAAGACGGGGTTGGCAACGGCTTTATCCGTACGCCGAACGCATCGGACATTTTTATCGCGACCGTTGTTGACATTTCCGCGCCGACGCTTTTGCGCTACGACACGGGAAGCGCACTCGGCGAGATTGTTCATATCAACCTCGGCTCTACGTTCAACTCGGGCGGCTCGGTTCGCACGCGTAGCGACGGCCTTTTGCCCAACACGCAAATGTTCTTTACGGTTCGCGTGGAAGACCGTGAAGCCGGATTGCGTCCTGACAAAGCGGTTTACCTGCAGTTCAAAAATCCGAACAGCAAATACCAATCTCAGGCGCAGGGCGGCGCAGGCGTCGAGCATAAAGAATACATTCACAACAAGATTGGCCCGTTTGGTCCGCTCGATCCCTCGGTTCCCGCGTTTTGGGCCTTTGTGTTGAACGAATCCGGCAACGGCGGTTATACGCCATTGTCGTGGGAGAACGCCGCGACCGGACTTGGCGTTGGCGTGGAATACGAGTGTGAGCCGATTTCGGCGGCGACATATAATTACTTCCAGCACCGCGGCAACAAAAACGGCGGACCTAATGCCGTGGATTATCTTGCCGGTTACGATGACAGTTTCGCCTTTAGCGGGTCGTTCTTCCCGCCGCTCGATGGCGCTGACGGAACGCCTAATATCTGGCTCGAACTCAAACCGCTAACCACCACCGACGCGAACGGCGTCGTGACGCCGGTTCGTCCCACGGATGGACAAGGCGGCATTTTGTACGGCGCGACCTGGAAAGCGCCCGCCGAGGCGTCCGACTGGTTCATTGACGTTATCGCCTACGATAACGCCGCGAATCCGTTTGACTTCACGCAACAATCCAACTGGATTATCTACGACAACGCTTGGGGCTTTTCCACCGCCGCCCCCATCTCCGGTCCGCAAACCGACGTTTTAGTCGTGGCCGACTACGCGCTGGGACAAAAATTCTTCCTGTCGCAAGTAGACCGCGCGTCGAACGGTATCTTTGGCGGCAACCCCACGTCCAGCAACGTTTCCTCCCGCTTGTTCTTTGGGGCGGAATCGTACTATACGGATTCGGAAGTGTCTCGCTTCCCCGATGGTAGCCCCGCTCCCCCGCCGCCGGGTAGCACGACGCTCCGGACGTGGGACGACGTCGGGCCGTTTATCGTCCAGCCTGCGGGAGGATTCAGTGCAGGCGGCGTCGCCGGACAGGCTCCCGTGGGAACGCCGAACGCGCTTGGCGTCGGTTCGTATGTGGACGAGTACCTTGCGAACGGCGTCACGTTTGTGGATGGCAAGCCGCTCTCGCCGATTGGACGCTACAGTATCTGGCGTATTCTTTCCCGCGGCTCGGTTCCGTCAACACTGCTTGCGGATTACGCCCCGCAGGTTGTGACCCAACCCGGCGACGTTCAGATCAACCCGAGGGCGACGGCCAAGCAAGTGTTGTCGTCGAACCGATGCGTGGTTTGGGCAACCCCGTTCTCCGGCAACTTGTTTGTCGGACCGGGAACCATCACCGATCTGCAAACGCAAATCGCGCTCACCAACTATGTCAATCAAGGCGGGCGACTGTTTATCTCGGGGCAGGACATCGCGTTCGCCCTTGTGGGTAGCGGTCAAACCAACGCCTTTTTTACGAACGTGCTGAAGGCCACCTATGTTCAGGACTTGATCGCTGGCACCGGCGACAACTTCCTGACGGCGGTTCCGGTTCCGGCGACAGGGCCGCCCACGAACTTCCCGTACATTGGCTTTTACCGAAGAGATCCGTGGCCATCCACGAATCAAGCGTTCGGAATTACTACCAACGCGCAAACGTGGGCGTACACGCCGCTGACTACCGGCACGCTCCTGTTGAACAACGCGTTTAGCGCGACCGACCCGGAGCGCCGAGCGGATTCGGGTTTTACATCGGACGCCAGTCTCGGCTTCAACGATGTAGTGCGCGCAAGGCCGCAATCCGGGGCGTCGCTTACGGATATCCCGGACTCGATTGACGAGTTCCTGTATCCCGGCTCGCCCCAACCGCCCGGTACGCCCGCGCCGTTCATTGATCCTACCCAACCGCCGCCGCCGCCGTCAACGGCCCAAACGGGAATTATCGCGACCCGCATCAACCCGGGCCTGATAACCGAAGGCAAGGTCGTTTACTCGTCGGTTGGCTTTGAAAGCGTCGCGCAGGAATTCTACCAGTACACCGCGACCGGCGCGCCCGCCGCGACGCTTGCCACCAAAGGCCGACGCTCAATCCTGATGCACAACATCACGGAATCGTTCCGAACCGGCACCATCACGGGTCGTATCATTGACCAGAACAACTCGCCGGTCAGCAATGCGCTGGTCCGAATCGTGTCCGATATCGCCTCGGTGAATATCGGGGAAGCGAACGCGACCGCGATCACGGATGCGGACGGCAACTATCAGGCGGTCGGCGTTCCGCCGGGCTTTTATGTCGTGTTCGTGTACAAGAGCGGCTTTTACACCCAGCATGACGCGGGCAACAATGTCCACGGCGGCTGGCGCGCGACCACGAACCTGGTTTTGAAACGGGCGAACCCCGGCTCCCTTACCGGTACCGGCAATGCGGATGGCTCCGAAGGGGGCGTGTACCGCGCCGATGGCGTGACCGGTATCGCGGGCGTCGAGGTGCAGGCGCGCTCGTTCGATGCGGGCGGCAAACTCGTTCAGTTCACGGCGATCACATCGGACGGTTCGCTGAACGTGGACGGCGTCATCTTAAATCCGGGCGCTTACAAGTTCCGCGAGCTTCCGATTAATGACCCCGGATATATCGTTATCGCCAACTCGCCGGATACGGTGGATGCAAGCGGCGCGCTTATCCCGAACCCTAAATACCGATCGGACCTTGCGACCGAGCGGGCGCGCTTGAACACGAACACCGTGGTTCTCGGCCCTGGCACGGTTATCGTGGATGGGACGCCTGCGGACCCGACAGACGCCGATCCGCGCGTGGTCATCCAGGAAAACCAGACCGCGCAGGTCAACTTCCTGCTCGCTTCCTCGCCCCAGCCGGTTTCCGGTCAGGTCGTGGATGCGGCTACCGGCGCGCCGATTGCGAATGCGGGCGTGTCGGCGGTTCTGCAAAACACATCCACGGTTGTCGCGACAGCGGTCACCGACGCCAGCGGCAACTACACGCTCGCGACGGTAGGCTCTCCGACCGTGCCGTCCACCACGCTCCTTCCCGAAGGAACGTATGTCATCACGGCTCAGGCCATCGGTTACGACCTGACGGTTCCGGCGACCCTGCCCGCCATTAACCCGGTAACGGTAACGGTCGGCGGTACGGGTACGGTCACGGCTCCGCAGATAAAACTGACGAAACTGCCGCCCGGCTCAGTATCCGGTATCGTCACGGCCTCATCCGGCCAAGCGGGCGTCACCGGCGCCACCGTGAAACTCTTCGCTATCGTCAATGGCGTTCGGGAGACGAACCCGCGCTACCAGGCCACGACCGGCGATGTGCAAACAGCGGCGGATGGCTACCGCTTCAACTACACGATCAGCGGCGTTGACCCCGGCGACTATGTCGCGACGGTTGAGAAAACTGGCTTTGTCGGCGACCCGGTCTTGTTCGGCCAGTTCACCGTCACCACCGGCCAGGAACGGCGCAATGTCAACTTCCGGCTTTTGCCGCCGAAGGTGTACGGCGCGGGCATTCAACTCATCTCCACACCGTTCGACTACTCAAGCGTTGATCCGCGCTCGATCTTCGGATTGACGCCGACCGGCGATAACAACAACGATGGCGCGGCGGGCCAGCCGAACGACGTCACCATCTACAACGCCTTCAAGATCGCGGATTGGCGCGGCGTGGGCAACAGCGTGACCGGCGACGAGTACAACATCGCGGCGAATATTCCCGTTGCGCTGGGCAAAGGCTACTTCGTCAACTTCGGTTCGATCTCGTCGGTCCTGGGAAGCGGCAGGCCGAACCCGGCTCCGACCGCGACGATTACGCTCACCAACGGCTGGAACTTGATCGGTAACCCGTTCACGGACCCATCAAACCTGAACTCGCCCGCGCCGGACCTGGACTTGAACCAGTACGCGACGATCACGGACGAGAGAGGGGTGACATATAGCCTGAAGGATGCGACCGCGCGCGGCCTGGTACGCGGCGTCGCCTTCTCGTACACCGGCTCGAACGCCAACTCGCAGTATGTCCAGTCGGGCATTCTTCGGGCCTGGTTCGGCTACTGGTTCCGTAACACGAACCCGAGCGGGGCGTCGTTGACGATGACGCTCACCAATCCGGCCTCTGGAGCGGGCGCGTCCCGGGCGGCGGCGCCGCCGATGACCATCGGCGCGGATGGCCGGGCGCAGGTCAAGACCATCCGCACGATCACGCGGGCCGAGATGGATACCACGCGGTTCCGCTCGATTACCAGCAAGGGCGTCAACGATTGGCGCTTGCAGATCGCGGCGCGGCAGGGCGACCTGCTCGACACGGATAACAGCGTCGGCGTTGCGAGCGGGGCGAAGGACGGCTTCGACACCCTCTACGACACCGAGAAGCCGCCGATGGTGGGCAATGCGGACAGCATTTACCTCGCCATTGACGGAACCAACGAAGGCGGGCGTGCGGCTCCGTTCTCCGACGACATCCGGGCGGCTTCGTCCGGGACGCAGAAGAACTGGGACTTCACGGTTCAAGCGACCGGCAAGGATGAGGTGACGCTGTTCTGGCCGAACATCAACCGGTTGCCGCGCGGCCTGGAGCCGATGCTGGTGGACACGGCGACGGGTCGGCGCACGCCGATGCGGTCCGCTTCCTCCTATCAGTTCCAACCGCTCGGCGGGCGCGCGGTTCAGCGCTTCCGTATCGAGGTCGCCGCGCCGTCGTCCCAACCGTTCGCGCTTCTTAACCTGAAGTCAACGAAGGTCAGTGGGCGAGCGGCGGACGGAACCAGCGGCGGATACCGCTTCTCGTTCACCGCGACCCGCGAAGCCGAGGTGAGCGCGGAAATCCAAACCCTCGGGGGCAAGACGGTTCGCCGCTTGTCCACTCGGGCGCGGGCATCCGAGGAAACGTCGCTTCTGTGGGACGGTCGCGACGCCCAGGGCGGCGCGCTCCCGGCAGGTCCGTATGTCTTTAGCCTTGCGGCCAAAGACAGCCGGGGCAACCAGGTCCGCGACCGGCGCACCATGATCAACCTCCGCTAAACGCGGTAGGTCAACCCGCCCCGCCGCCGCCCGGTACAACCGCCGGGCGGCGACGGGGAATTTTTTTATAAAAGAGGGGCGTTTGGCGCAAGCAAAAGAAGGGAAGACGTCGTCGCAAGGCGAAAGTATCAACCGTTCCGACTTTTGCTTCCCTGCGCACCGGGGAAGAACCGGATTTTGCGTGATGGGGAGATAGTAACAACCGCCCCGCCGCAACGTTTCGCCAGCCTGAGCTTCCCGCTCGTTTTTTGCGGGATTCGCCCAGGCGAAGCCCATAAAAACCCTTGAACGAGTTGCGGTCGTTTCGGACAAGGTGACGATTTTTTGATTGACTGGACGGAGGACTAAGCGTTGAGACGATTTGTGTTCGGGAGCATGGGGCGGCGTATCAGCTGGTCGCTGGTAACCGCGCTTTTGCTTCCCTTGCTGGTGATGGCGCTGCCCGCCAAGCGGGCCGAGGCGCAGGTAACACGCCTTCCCGCCGTGGCCGCGCTGGAATTTACCGTTCTGCCTTCTATCAAGGCAAGCGGCATTCTCGGACGCAACGCGACCGACGCCGTGGTTCTTGAAATGCAGCGCACCGGGCGCTTCGATGTCACCCCGCGCACGCAACTAAACCAACAGTTGCAGGAACTGGGCTTGACCCCGCCGCTTGATAACAACGGCGTGGTGCGCCTCGGTCAAGCGCTGGGCGTGGATTTTGTGCTGACCGGCGATGTGACCAATGTCGCGTTCACCGAAAACCCGCGCCGCGCACGGATTACCGTGTCCGCCCGCCTTATTGATGTGACCTCCGGCGAGTTCGCCAACGGCGCGATTGAAACGGGCTATTCCAACCCGCCCGCGCCCGGCTTCCAACCCGACGATGAGGCCTTGATCAATCAGGCCCTCACCAACGCCGCGTTTAACGCCGTACGGACCATCAACAACTACACGCTTCCTGAAGCCACGGTTTTGTTGACGCGCTCGGATGAGGTGACGCTGAACCGAGGCGTCCGCGACGGTTTACAGCCCGGTCAGGAAATGATCGTAGTTCGCGGCAATGAGCGCGTCGGGCGCCTTCGCGTTGTCACGGTCAACCCGACCGACTCCATCGCGACCATCACCGATCCGGGCAAGGGCATCCGCCCCGAAGACCGGGCGCGCGCGATCTTCCAGATTCCGGGCATAGCCAAAGCCGACGACGGCACCTACAAACGTAGCCCAATCGGGGACACGGAATCGTACAAGCCTGCGCGCAAAAAGAACAGCAAAAGCATTGTCGCCGTTATTATCGGCATCGCGCTTGCCGTTTTGCTTGCGAGCCTTTTGTTCAACAAAAAGTCAAACACCGCAAACGCGGGCATCTCCAGCGTTACCGCCCGAGCCTTCGCCGAAGGATCATCGGGCATAGCCGGAGATCCATCCGCCGCCCGCGTTCTTGTTAGTTGGCAAGCATCGCGCGACATACCGGCGAACAACGTCATCGAGTACCATGTGTTCCGCGACGGCGCAATTATCGCCGCCGTGAACCAGGGCAACCGCGAGTTTATTGACTCGACCAACATCCCGACCATTGTCAACTACCAGGGCATTGACTTCGGCAACGGCGGCACCACCACCACCGGCACCACCACGGCTGGAACCACAACCGTGGGTACGACAACGGGTACGACAACAACGGGTACCACAGGCGGCACCACGGGTACGACGGGCAACACCGTTACCGACCCGTCGCAACCCACCGCGCTGACGGCGTTTAGCCGGGCGGTTTCGCCGCTTGGCGTTGGGCAAACGCACACGTACCGCGTGAACGTTCTGTTCACCCAGGTGCGCGTTCCGGTTAGTAGCACCACAGGCGGCGGCACGACGGGCGGCGGCACAACGGGCGGCGGTACGACGGGCGGCGGCACCACAGGCGGCGCCGCGACGGGCGGCGGCACCGCCGGAAACACGGCGGGCACCGTTTTCTACCGAGAAACGCCGGTTCTTGCTACATCGGGGTCGGCGACGCCGATTACACGTCCTGGCGCAACCGGACCTGTGTCCGATCAGAACCTTCAGCGCGTTCGCGTTACGTACCGAACGGTTCAAGGCGCAAATCAATACATCGTTGAATTCGCCTCGGACCCGAGTTTCAACAACAAAAAGACGCGCGGGCCGTTCTTCTCCGCCTTTACCAGCGGCGTGGACTCGCAAACCGCGATTCTCGACCTGAGCGGCGACTTCTCGAATCTAAATTCGGGGGACCGTATTTACTACCGAGTCGGGGCGCGCAACTCGAATGACAGTCCCGGACCCCTGGCCCGTGACACGCCAAACGGCGGCGAATACATTTACTCGGCGGATAACGTTTCGTTCGCCAAGCTGGGAACGCCGCCCAACCCGCCTCAGCTAACGCCATAACTGGTTGCGGTTTGATACGGCGGATTTGTAAATAAGGGAGGGGCGGCGACAGGAAGGGAAACCGACCTGTCGCCGCATCGTCCGGTTTGCGCAGATTGGTACGCGTGATTATCTTTTTGGACGTTTCGTACGTCGCCCCGAAGGGCGATTTGGCGAACGACACGCTCGTTTCAGGAAAGCGTTTGCGCTTTTCGGAACCTTTTTATCTTTGACATTGATTTTTCTGCGGCGTCGCCCCATTGTTGTCTATTCACGGAACGCCGCACTATGTTTCCCGTCTTCCGCGACTGCCGCTTTTATTTCGTCATCTCCATAGCCCGAGCGCACACGCATCCCGTGTTTCGCACCGTCGCTTTTCAATAATTAAAGGCTCCCACGCGCCCGCCCCGCCCGTTCCCAAGCAGGCGTCGCGCACGGGATGGATAAACTAACAGAACGATGAACAGACGCACTTCTCTTTGGGCGGCCCTCGCGGTTTACGGCGTCACCGTGGTATCGGTGGTATCGGCGGGCGCGCCCCGCGCCGCGCGCGCGCAAGCCCCGCTTAGCATTCCCGCAGTTCCGCACGAACTGGTTATCAAGGTTCCCACCAGCCTTTCGACAAAGCAATTGAACGACATCGTGACTGGCGCGGGTTGCCGCATCGTCAAGCCGCTCGCGTTTTCGCCCGGCTACTACCTTTTAAGCCTTCAAACCGCCACGACGCCTCAGTCCCCGGAAGCCAAGCAAGCCGCGCGCAAGCCGCAACCGGTCGCCAAAGACGTGACCGACGCGGCGGCTAAACTACGCACAAATCAGGGTGTGTACGCATCGCCGAACTGGGTAATGAAGGAGTTGCAAACCGCGCCGCCTTCCTCAACCACCACAATTCCCAATGACCCCTATTTCGCGGATCAGTCGTGGCATATGAACCAGATTCGCATGCCGGAAGCGTGGGCGATCCAGGTAGGCGCGCGGCCCATTATCGCCGCCGTGATTGACAGCGGCATTGACCCGAACCATCCTGATTTCGCCGGACGCATCTTGCCGCAAAGCATTGATGTCACCCCCGACATTCCAACCAACACGCTTTCCGACCAATCCGGTCACGGAACGCACGTCGCGGGTACGGTGGCGGCGGCTACCAACAACTCGCTGGGCGTCACGGGCGTGGGCGGGTGGCAAAAGAACGGCGTTGACATAAAACTTCTGGTTATCAAAGCGTCCGGCTTTACCTCGGACGGGTCAACCGGGTTTGCCAACGACGACCTGATCGAGTCCGTAAACTACGCCGCCGCCCAGAGAGCGGACGTTGTTAACATGAGTTTGGGCGGCGTTTACGGTTTTGATATCTCCGGCGACCCGCTAAATCAGGCCATTATCGCGGCGGTAAACTCCGGCACGGTGTTTGTCGTGGCGAAAGGCAACTCCAACACCGGTTTGCTCACATACCCCGCCGACTACCCGGAGGTGATCGGGGTGTCTGCGGTCGGGCCATCCGGCACAAAGTCGGATTATTCAAACTACGGCGGTAACACCACCATAGCCGCGCCCGGCGGCGAGGGCTTCCGCACCGGTGAGGTAGTGCTGTCTACCGTTCCGCTCAATTTAGCCGGATTTTATGGCGTTGCCGGGTATGACTTGAAGCAAGGCACTTCAATGGCCTCGCCGCACGTTGCGGGCGCGGTCGCCCTTCTGATGGCGGCGGGTCTGCCCGCCGCCAACGTTCGCGCACAACTCACCTCGACCGCAAAGGCCATTCCGGATACGAGCGGTCAAAACTTTTACGGGGCGGGTTTGCTCGATGTATATTCCGCACTGCTTCCTTTGACCGACCCCATCGCCTCATTCGTGGGCGGACGCGACGTTGGTTCCTCGTTCACGCCGACGCGCGCTTTTAACCTTCAGCTGACAAATGTGGCGAAACTGGAATCGTCGCCTTCTTCCGTAACCGTAGAAGTGCGCACCGCCACCGAGCCATCCTCCTTGATTCGCACCTTTGTCGGTGGCGTGGATTTCGATATCCCGACGACCGGCGCAGGTGAGTTTGCGGCGGCCCCGAAAGTCACACAGGTCCCGCGCAATGGTGATCTGACCGTTGCTAACGGTCGCTACAAGGCAATCGCCACCGTTAACTTCAATGGCAAGACTACCACAAGTCAGCAGTTCTTCTCGATCACCTCGCGCCGTCAGCCTTTGGGGCGTGTGATGTTCGCGACGCCATTCCAAACCACCGCCGCCGACAGCGCGAACGCCGAGAAGGCGTTGTTCGGTGACATCAGTTTCCGCTTAAAGCGCTACGAGCCGCTGAACATCACGGGCGGGGTGGCGGGTGACGGCTACTTTACGTATTCGTCTGCGGGCGATCCGCAGGAAGCCAAAGCGTCGTTCAAGGCGACTGGCGACGACAACGCGCCGCTCGTTTTTGATACAGCGGCCCCCAATGTTTCTATTGCGCCGATTGGGTTGGGTTACTGGCTCGACCTGTCCGAAACGCGCGATTTGAACCCGGTTGGGACAACTTATCCGAACTCCGCTGTAGGCATCCGCTTGTTTGCGGCGGGATCGGGCTGGAACATGATCGGCGCGCCGTTCACCGCCCCGGTTGACTGGGGAACCGTGACCGTTCGTGTGGGCGCGGTGAACTACACGCTCGCCGAAGCCGTGGATCGCCAGATTATCAGTTCCGTTCTTGTCGGCTTCACCGAGGGCGATTACACGTATTTCGTCGCCCCGCAAGGCGTGCTGGATCCGTTCAACGGGTACTGGGTGCGCGCGTTCCAGGATTGTACGCTCGTGGTTCCGCCAAACTTCTCAGGCGGTAGCAGCGTAACGGGCCGGTCGCAACATTTGGCGGCAACCCCGGTGGGCGAAGGCTGGCGCGTGCGGCTCATGGCGAGCGTGGGCGGCGACCGCGACGGACAAAACTACTTCGGCCAAACGCGCGGCGCGGCGAACGATGCCAATGACCGGGCGGATATTCAAAAGCCGCCATCCGGCTCGGGCCATGCGTACCTGCGGTTCCTGCAAAACGGGCCGGAAGGGCGCGCGGCGGGGTACGCCTTTGATATGCGCGCTTTCACCGGCGCAAGTGTAACGCGGCAAAAATGGACGGCGGCGGTTTCGACGGATAAGCCGAACGCGGATGTTTCGCTCTCGTGGGATGGTCTGACGCGCGCGCCGCGTCAGGCGAAACTGACGATCAAGGACATGGAAACCGGGACCGTGGTTCCGCTTCGGTCGCGCTCGTCGTACACGTTCCGGTCGGGCAAAGCGGGCGCGACCCGCTTGTTCGAGATTTCTCTGGAGCCGCAGGCGTCGGGCGGATCGCTCGCGATCACCAACCTGACGATGGCAAGCACGGGACGCGGAACCAACAGTGGCGGGGTTGCGGTGCGCTTTACGGCGACGCAGGATGCGGAAATCACCGGTTTGGTAACCACGCTGTCCGGTAAAACCGTTTCCACCCTGACCGGCCCGACGCGCGCGGTAGGCTCTACCGAAACCACGCTTCGCTGGAGCGGTCGGGCGCAGGACGGGGCGAGCGTTCCGGTTGGCCCGTACCTGATCGAGCTTCGCGCCCGTTCCGCCGATGGGCAAGTGACCACGGTCAAGCGCCCGTTCCAGAATATGCGCTAAAGCGAATCCCTACGGGCGCATGGGGCGAAACGTCCCGCTTTATTACTTGTCAAACAGGAATAAAGCGGGACGTTTCGCGGCAAGCGCGCTCTTCACGTTTTTTACAAGGAAGGTTTAATACCAAATGGCGAAATTCGCTATAGCGTGTGACGGGAACCGCCGCCGCAAGCGGTCCGGTGCGCGTTCCGCCGCCACTACGACGAGCGTCGCTACGCTTGCGGCGGCGGCGTCGCTTCTCGGCTTGGCCGGGGCGACTTGGGCGGATACCACGGGCAACCAGGGCGGCGTGGTCGGAGCGGGTACGATTCTGACTGAGTTTCTACCAGGCACCCCCTACTTTCAGCCCAACCCAGCCGCGACGACCGGTGTGGATTTCACTGCGGTGGCCTTCGGCTACATCAAGAACGAGTATATCGGCGTTGTGGTTGGTCAGGGCGGGACGTACGCCGAGAACTATTCGCAGACTCTCACCATCACCCACAATGTCGGCGGCATGATTACCATCGGCAACACGGGCGGAAACCTTCGCAATATTCAGGATGACCAGGAAGCGCTGGTAGGTCTCAGCCGGTTTGAACTATATCAAAGTAGCCCGTTTTATCCCGGAGGTTTGCAAAACACGACCGGGAAACCCATCGGCTACGGCGTATGGCCTCTTCCCTCTTACTGGACGCTGAACGCAGGTTCGCTTTTCCGTGACTACTCCGCTTATCTGCGCGCGCAAGTAGATGGCGCAACCGGCCCCAACAACGGCAATGTCGGCGCGGACGCCACGCGTACCATCGAAATCCCGACGCTTCGTAACAAAGCGCTCACCAGCGAGTACGATATTTCAGCGGGCGGGGCGACGGCAGGTACGGTTCGGTTGCGTCAGTCTATTCGCTTGCTCCGCTCCATGGCGCAGTTCACCTGGACCGTTACCAATACCGATGCTGTCGCCCACACGGTTAACCTGCGCTGGTGCGTCCCCAACCGCCAGAACGATGGCGGGCCTACCGTGGGTAACGGGGCTACCGGAACATTTGGGCCGCGCGGCAACGCCTACTTCCAGGATCCGGACTTGGGCGTCACGGTTCGGCGGAAGGACTATATAACGCCCGCGAGTATCCCAAGCGACATCTACGTCTACGGACGGCGGTATGAAACGGACAATCCCGCCGATCCGCCTTTCGCCGCGCGGCATATCTTCCGAGGCGCGGGCGCAACGCTTCCGTTGCGCGTGTATGTTGGCGATTCGTACGAGATGTATCCGACGTTCGCCGGGTTTTTCCCGGACCCCAACAGCACGTTTGACTCGTTCATCAACGGCGTCACGACCACGTCGTATTACACGGTTACGGTGAACCCCGGCAGTACCGCATCCGTTGTCGCGTACTACGGCAACGGTACGGCTACCGAGCGCTTCGACAACGATTTTGTCACGGGAACCGAATCGCTGGAATCGTTATCGTTTAATTCCGGAGCCGCAAACCAGACCGGGGTTATCGGTAATACAAGCGCCACCTTGACCGATGTCGGGAAGCAGTTTTTGACGCCACGCCCGTTCCAAATCTATGGTAGCGTTTACAACCAGGCGTTGAACGACCCCAACTTCAACGTCACGTTAAACAACGTCAATATGGCTCTTTCGCTTCCGCCCGGCTTGCAGTTCGGCATCAATCCGGCCACCAGCATGACAGATACGCCGTCGCGCTCCTTGGGTTCGGTGCGCTCCGATGGTAATGCCGTAACCTCGTGGTACGTTGAGCCGACCGGCGATGTGTTCGGGGCGGTCACGTATCAGGTGAACGTGTCGACAAGCGAGTTCGGGCCGCGCGCGGTTAGCCGGATCATCAACCTCCCTGCGGTTCCGCTACGTCCCGTGACCGCCGACGGCTACCAGATGGTCGGGTTCCCGTTCGATTTCGACCCGGATCTATCGAACAACGGCGACCCCAGCACGATTGTAAACGGCTTGACGCGACCGGTAGACGAACCGGTCGCCTTTTACCAGTGGATCCCGGATACCCTGTCGCTGACCGGCGAATCGGGACGGTATCAACTCGCCACCCAGCTTCAACCCGGCATTGGCTATTTCTACCGGCCTAATCTGAACCGCGTCGTGTTCCTCAAGGGCGCGCGCCCTTACGCCAATCAGGCCGATACCGGCTTTGGTCAGGTTCAAAACCCGTCGCAACTGCAACGCGTTTTGGAGCGGGGCTGGAATATCGTCGCCAACCCTTACGTGTACGACATCCCGCTGAACTACCTGAGTTTTGTCGGAACGGACAACCCGAGCAGCATCACGCCGCAAACGTTCCGCGACGCCGTGAACGCAGGACTGGTGCGCGGCGGCGTGTTCTTCTACAACACCACGACCAAAAGTTACGACTTCTTCGAGAATATCAGCGACCCCATCCGTCCGTTCCAGGGCTACTGGATGTTCCTGAACTCGCGCTCTATCCTGCGCTACGCCCAGCCAACACAGCGCTTGTCCGTAGTGCTACCGGACCCCAACACAGGAACCGAGCCTCCGACAAAGGCCCGGAAAAATGTGGGCGCAATTGCCTCGGGCCGCGCGTTCGTCGCCAACCCGACGATGGAAAACTGGAAAGTTCAACTCATCGCGCAGAACCGGGGCGGCGCGACCGACAAGGCGACGCTGTTCGGCGTTTCCGCGCAGGCCAAAGACGGCGACGACAGCCGGGATCTTCCCAAACCGCCGCCGCCCGTCGAAGGGTATGTGTACGTCGGCATTACCAAATCCGGCGACAAGGACGCGGCCCCGTCGCGCTACGCCCAGGATTTGAAAACGCCGGGCGGAACCAAAACGTGGGACTTCGATGTTCAAGCGGACGAGGACGGGCCGGTGACGCTGTCGTGGCCGAACCTCGCCAAGATGCCGCGCCGCCTGCGCCTTCAGATCAAAGACAAGCAGACGAACAAGGTGACGACCCTGCGCGGGCAATCGTCGGTAACGGTTAACGTTCGCAAAGGCGTTCCGTCGCGGTTCCAGTTCATCGCCGGACCGCAACCGACCACGCTTCTTGACATCACCGGATTACGGGCCGCTAAAGGCGGGCGCGGGGTAGGCGGTTACGCCTTTGAGTTCAACGTCACCCGCGCCGCAACCATTACAGGCCGCGTTCTGACACAAAACGGCAAGGAAGTCGCGCGATTCGCCACCGGACGCGCCGCCGAGCCAGGGACGCTTCAGCGCATCGCGTGGAACGGGCGGGCGCAGGACGGTTCCGCGCTTCCCACCGGACCGTATCTGGTTGAGATTCAGGCGCGCGGCGACGAGGACGAAAAAGTCACGCGAACACAGTCCTTTATCAGCCTGCAGTAACACGCGCTTTATTCTGTTCGCAGGAACCGGGTACAAACTAATCAGTCGGCGCGCCGTCTGTTTTCGCAGGGAAACAGGCGGCGCGTCAAACGCGTAGATAGCGTAGATAACGATGGTTTTACGCAAAAACAACAGCAAAGGACGGTGAACTTCCTCCATGTACAAGAATAACAAAATCCGACAAGCCGCGTTTGCGGTCGTGGTTTGCGCGGTGGGAGCCGCCGCGCTCGCGCCGCAATCCGCGCAGGCGCAGGATCGGCGCGTCCGAGGCGGACGGCAGGCGCAGGTATCGCCGCTGATGAACAGCAATATCCTCGTCTTCCCGCCCGTAATCACCGGCGCGAACGGCGATGCCGTGACCGAACTTACCAAAAATCAGCGCGACGTGATGGACATCGTGTCCGACGCCGTGCGACACCAGATGGTGCAAAGCGGCTTGGGAACGTTCGTCTACAACCGCCGCCTGCCCAGCATCCAGCGCGCGATCAGTGAAGGCTTGAAAGCCGAAGACGCCGCGATGGGACCGGGCGACAACGATGCGAAAGCCCAGCAGTACGCGTCGCTTGCAGGCGCAACCGAGTTTGTCACGATCACGATTGAGGACTACCGGTACGACGCGCCGACCCGCACGGCGGTCTTTAACGTTAGTCTGACTCGGGCGGCGACCGTGGACGGCGTGAAACTCGGGACGGTCGCGGAGAAGGCGATTGGCGTCGCCCCGACCGATGTCGCCGGACCCCGTCAGGAAGGCTCCGCCGCCGCCCGCGCCGCCGAGGTAGTCGCCGAACAGGTTGTGGTCGGCCTGTACCCGGAAACCAAAGTCGTTGTGGAAACGAACAAAAAGGCGCGGGGCGGCAAGCCCAAAAAGACGGAAGCCGTGATGCAAACGGACAAGCCGGTTGCGAACCCGGTGGACAAGCCTGCGGGCGCGGCGGTTCGCCCGCCCGCGCCGGTTCCGCTTCGCCCCAATAGCGCTCCGGCGACATCGGCGACGCCCGCATCGCCCGCGACCCCGACGCCGCCGACCAACCCGCGCCCGCGGCCCGGTCAACCCGCGACCGCGCCGCCGTCCGGCAACTCCGCGCCCGCGCCCCCCGCGACGCCCGGGAGCATCCCGGGCGGTCCTACCACCGGCCCGGTAGTGACCCCTGCGGGACCGACCGGCCCGGTGGTCGTGCCGGTTGTGCCGGTGGTGCCTGTCACGCCGCCGACAACAACGCCGCCGACAACAACGCCATCCGCCAACCCTAACCCGTAAAATTCGTGTTAGCGGTTTGAGCGGTTCAACATAACTCACTTTCCGCCGCCCCAAAGTGTAAACGTTGGGGCGGCGGAAATGCGGCTTTCTCGATTTCCTTCGTTCGCCCGCCCCGCCGTTTTTCATCCTTCCCTATGCCGCCGCGCCTTCGCGGCTCGGCCTACCTCGCTTCGTTTTGTTACGCCGCTTCCTTGCGCGCCCCTTTTGTTCGGCGCCGCCTACCTTTCTTTAACTTTGTGAAACGTACCACAGAACTTTCCCCTACCGCCTCTGATCGTCCTCGCGCCGCCTTCCGAGCATCCGCCGGGGGCGCATTATCCGTTGTCGCCGCTTTCGCCGCGCCGCACGCCGCCCATAGCGCCGGGGCGGATTTGGCCTCGATAAAACTGACGGCGGTTCAGCCCGTATTGCGCGCGGACGGCAAAAGCACGACGTACATCATCGCCGAGGTGCGCGACGCCCGGGGCGGAGTGGCGCCGGACGGAACCCGTGTCCGCTTCGAGACCACAAAGGGACGCCTCGATACGCAGGTCGCGACCACGCAAAACGGCGTCGCGCGCGTGATTCTGACCGCAAGCGATCTGCCGGAAAGCGCGCTAATTCAGGCGAACCTGGAATCCGTCGGGCAGGCGGTTCCGTCGCAGATCACGGTGACGTTTACCGCCGACGCCGAATCCGTCGAGGCCGGATCGAATTGGGCGCAGATTACGGCCCGTAACTACGTCGGCTACGCCGTGGACAACGGCATCGTTCAGGCGAGCGGAACCAACGGCGGCGCGAAACTTGTTTACCGCTCGTTCACCATTACCGCCGACACGATCCAGATCAATGTGCGCGAAAACAGTTTGCGCGCGCAAGGCAACGTGACGCTGTCGCAGGGCAAAGAAACGCGCCGGTATCGTAATCTCGATTTTTTGTTCCTGCAGGGGCAGGGCAAGGGGGAACGCGACGACGAAAACGGCAAACTGCAACTTGTCGGGATTCGCTCTCCCGGCCTTTCCGAAGCGCCGCTTTACATCGCGCCCAAGCTGACGCCGACTGAGATTCTGCGAACCCTGCCGCCCAGCGCGCTTCCTCCGGGCGCGTTACCGGGTAGCGCGCCCGTTCCAACCGAGGTTCCCGCCGCGCCCGCAAATGGGCCTGCCGCCCCTTCGGATACGCCGTCGTCGCCTGCCGCGCCCGCGAACCCTGTTTTGGGACCGCCCGCGCCGAGAGAAGATGGCCCCCTAACCCCCAATAAGGGGGGGACAAGAGAACCTACCAACGCCGACACGATTTTTGTTTCCAAAGTCCCCCCCTTATTGGGGGTTAGGGGGCCTCTTATTTCCTCCTTGTTGGGGGCGGGGGTGGCTGTTTCCCCCGCCGTAGTACCCGCGCCGCCGTCTACGACGCCTCCTCCAACCGACCCGGCGCAGGCGACCGCCGCCGAGCAAGCCGCGCTCGATGCCACCGCCGCGCTTCAGGCCGCGAAAAAGGCCGAGGAGGAAGCCGGGGACCCGTGGGCTATGGCGGATTTATCCGGCTCGTCAGTGACGATTGTCGCAAAATCCATCTCGATGGAGCCGAACGGGCGTATTCAGTTCCGGCGCGCGACGTTTTATCTGGACGGCAAGAAAACGCTGTCGCTTCCGTTCCATGTGATGCAGCCCGGTCAGGACACGCTGTTTTCCGAGCAAATCGTGGGCGTCGGCTCGAACGGGCCAACGTTCGATTTGCCGTTTTACTACGATGTTCGCCCCTCCGCCATTGGCACGTTCCATGTGCGCCGAGGCTCGCGCGTGGGCGGCAACGCGTACTCGGTCCGGCCCGGCTGGAGTTTGGACTTAGATCAGCAGTACAACGGCGCGAACGGCGTCAACGGCGCTGTTCAGGTCACTGGCGTATCCCGGCAGGACTGGGGCGCGCGGCTAAGTCATAGCCAGCGCCTGGGGACCGGAACGCAGGCGAACTTCTTCGTGGATTTCCCCAACCATCAGGATTTGTTCGGCACGTCGCAGATCTCGCGCGCTTTTAGCGGCTTCACCGTAAACGCCGTCGCGTCCGGGTCGGTCGCCAAAGGCAGTTTCGACCCCCTCTCCGGCTTGCGGTATGGGTCGGGCAGCGACCTTCGTACGCAGGTGTACGCGGAAACCAACCCGCGCGCGGCGGGCTTGTCCGGGCAGCTCAAGTACACGCTGTCGGCGGGAACCGCGCGCCAGACGTATTACGGCAATAACGCCCTTGCCAAAGGCGCGATTTTAACCAACAACGCGGGCCTGCGCTTGTTCACGTCGCCGCTCGCGCTTATGTCGCATACCACGCTCAACAGTTCGTTATCGCTGGGGCAATCATGGATCGGCGGCCGCGATGCGAGCCGGATCGGGCGGAGCGGCGCATCTATCTTAGGCTCGCTTTCCCTGCGCCGCTCGCTCAGCCCGACGCAATCCATCGGTTTTTCCTACGATTACACGCAAACCCCCCTGTTCTCGCAAAGCATCGCGCCCGGTCATCACCGCGTCGGCCTCACCGGGTCATTGAACCGGGGCGAGAAGTGGGATTTGACGTTCACCGCCGCTCAAACCCTCGACCGCCCGCAAACCATTCTTTTCAGCAATTTGAATTTCGGCATCACCGGCCCGTGGCGCGGCGGCGTGTCGCTTCAATCGTCGAAGTTTTCGGGCTACCAGTACAAAGAAATCCAGTACGCCCTGATTCGGCGGATTGCGGGCCGCGACTTTGCCGTGTACTACTCGACCACATCGCGCCGGTTCCAGTTGGATCTGTCCGGCGCGCGGTTTTAGCCCGCGCTCTGCACGCGAGTTTATGACGCTTTGGAGAAAAAGGCTCGCTCGCAAGCCCGCGTTGTTTTAAGGCGGCGTTATCGCCGAACAGCCCCTGCGGAAAACAGGCGCATCGTACCTGTGTAAGTATCGTAGTGAGATGAAGGGACGCCGAAAAGCGCTGCGAAGCGCTTAAGTCAGGCGAACTTTGGGTAGAACTTTCCCGGCCCCGCTTGCAAAACGACCGCGTTTTTGTTTACAATACAGCAAGGCAATCGCACGAATTGCGATTACCCTGCTCGAATCGCGCTTTTGCGTTTTCCAGCGGACTAAATTCTAAAGGAACACGCTCTCTATGCCGCCGAACGAATTTACCCATATGCGTCCTGGCTCCACTACGAGCCACAAGCCGGACCTGCCGCTAAACGCCGACGCGCGTGAGGCAGGCGAGGCGAGCCTTGCAGATACTACTCTCAAGGACCGCATGATTCGCCGTCCGACCGAAGAGGACTTCGCTGAGGTGTTGAACCCCGAAGGGGATACGGGCGTGGTCGGGAGCGATATTTCCGATTCCACTATCGCCTCAAACGCCTCCATAGGCGGAACCTGATAAAGCGCACCGCTTTTTGTCGTTTCAGGCGCGAGCCGCGCCGGGCGCGGCTCGTTTTTTTACGTTGACGGCTTGCCGTTGAGCGAACTCGCTCCGTTCTTCTTTTGCGACCTCGGTTGTTCGTGAAGAAAGAATGCAAGCGTACGCGCGGCGCGGCAGGAGCCGCCACATTTTTATAAAGAAAGAGTTAGTAACCCATGACGCCCGCGCAGCAACCCGCGCAGACGTTGCCAACGTCGCAAACGCCGGAGACCGTAATTGTCGGAGGAGGCCCGACCGGTCTTTCCGCCGCCTACCATTTGGAAAGCGGCTGGAGCCTGCTGGAAGCCGCGCCGAAACTCGGCGGCTGGGCCAAGTCCATTGTCGCGGACGGCTTTACCTTTGATTACGCGGGTCACATCATCTTCACCAATGATGACTACGCCAAAGAATTATTCAACCTGTTCCTCGGCGATAATATCCACTACCAACAGCGCGAAGCGTGGATTTACTCGAAGGACACGTTCACGCTGTACCCATATCAGGGAAACACGTTTGGTCTGCCCGACGATGTTTTACAGGAAAACGTCCTGGGGGCGGTCGAGGCGTTTTTGAAGTTCCCGGACGGTTACAAGCCCAAGAACTTCCGCGACTGGATGGACACGTTCGGCGAGGGGATCGCCAATAACTTTCTGGTTCCCTACAACGAAAAGTTGTGGAAGGGCGTCAAATTAGACGAGATCTCGACGGACTGGCTGGGAAGCCGGGTTCCGTCGCCGTCGGTGGAGCAGATTATTGACGGCGCGATCAACATCCCCAAAAAGAACATGGGTCCGAACGCCTACTTCGGCTATCCGAAAAAAGGCGGCTTTCAGGCGATCATGGACGGTTTGGTGGGTCGCTTGGGTGACACCGGCCCGCTGTTGACCGGCAAAGGCGTCACCGGCGTCCGGGTCCGCGATAAGGTGGTCGAGGTGAACGGCGGAGCCGAGGAGTACGGCTACCAAACGCTTATCAACACCATGTCGCTACCGCACTTTGTCGGAATCTGCGACCGGGTTCCGCAGGCGGTCAAAGACGCCGTCACCCGGCTTCGCTGGATCGGCATTCAGTGCGTCAACATCGGTATCGAGAACAACCGAACCGACAAGCACTGGGTCTATTATCCGGAAGACGACACCATTTTCCACCGCATTTTCATTCAGGGGAACGCATCGCCGTACTGCAAGCCGCACCCGGCGACATCGGGCTACACCGCCGAGATTTCTTATATCCCCGGTCAACCGCGCCCGCAGGACGTGCTGGGTGATGCGGGCTTGATCGAGCGCGTGGTGAAGGATCTGGAGCATGTCGGCTTGAAACTGCCGGGCGACCAGGTGTTGCACGCCTCGATTGTGGATATGCCGGTCGCATATGTGGTGTACGAGGAGCATCGGAAACCGACCACGCAGATTATCAAGGACTGGCTCCAGGAAAACGACATCTTCACGGCGGGCCGGTTCGGCGACTGGGAATACTACAATACGGACCACTCGCTTCTTGCGGGCAAGCGCGTCGCCGATACGGTAAACGCGCATTTGCGAACGCAGGCCCAAACCGGGCGGCGTCAGTCGGCGGCGGACCGAGTTCGGGCGCAGATGGCGGCGGCGGGCGTCACGTCCAACCACGCCGATGAATGGGCGAAGGTCGCCAACGCGGGCAAGTAGTAAGGGGGAAAAAGGGCTGAGGGCTGAGGGGCAAAAGTTCTCCCAGCCCTCAGCCCTTTTTTGCAGGAAAAATCATGTCAAATAACGCACCGGAATACGGGATCATCGTTCACTGTCATCTGCGATGGGATTTCGTGTGGCAACGGCCTCAGCATATTATGAGCCGGTTGTCCAAGTCGCATCCCATTTTGTTTTTGGAAGATTACGCGCCGCTTCCGCCTGGCCCGGATAGCGACGGTCAGCCGCGCTTCGATATAAAGCATGTCAGCGATACGCTTACGGTCGCGCGGCCCTTGTTCGTTCCGCATATCAAAGGCGATACGGCGGGTAACCTCGAAGTGGACAAGCGGAATGGGGAAGCGTGGCTTCGCCTTTTGAATACCACGGTTCACGGTTTGGGTTGGAAGAACGTGGTCCACTGGTTTTATACGCCGATGGCGTCCGGCGCGCGCACGATGTACGACCCGGTCGCGGTCGCATACGACTGTATGGACGAACTCGCCAACTTCAAGAACGCGCCCAAAAATATCAAGCAACGTGAACTCGATTTGATGGACGCCGCCGATTTGATCTTCACGGGCGGGCCGTCCATGTACCAGGCGCGCAAAGATAACTATCCGAACGTTTACCAGTTCAATTCGGGCGTGGATGTGGAGCATTTCCGCAAGGCGCAGGCGTCGGAAACCGAAATCCCCGCCGACATCGCCCATTTGCCGCACCCCGTTTTGTTGTACTACGGCGTGATTGACGAGCGCATGGGTTGGGACAACCTTGCCGCTGTCGCTGATGCGCACCCGGAATGGTCCATCGTGATGGTCGGGCCGCTCGCCAAGATTGGGGAAGCGGACCTGCTTCGTCGCCCCAATATTTATTACACCGGACAGCGCGGCTACGACGATTTACCCGGATACCTCAAAGGCTCCCATGTCACCCTGGTGCCTTTTGCGCTGTCGGATGCGACCCGGTTCTTGTCACCGACCAAAACGCTGGAATACTTCGCCGCCGAAAAGCCCGTGGTTTCGACGCCGATCCAGGATATTGTCACGTTCTACCCGGACGCCGCCCGTATCGCCGAAACGCCTGCGGAGTTTGTCCGGGCGTGCGAGGCCGCGCTTGCGGAAAGCGAAACCGCCGAGCGTATCGCGGCGGGCGTTCGGCACGCTGAAGCGCAAACGTGGGACGCTATCGTCGCGCAGATGCGCGACCTGCTCGACAACGCGGTCACGACCAATCTTTCAAAGAAGGATGAAGCAACGATGCAAAACGCAAGCAACGAAACCAGCCTCGCCACCGGGCAGGTGCGCTGGTACTCCGGGTCACGGGGCGCGGGCGCGGTGGAAACCGACGATGGCGACGAGGTGATGACGTTCATGCCCGCCGAGGCGCAAACCGACTTAGGCCCGGTCCGCGAGGGCGACACCGTTGCGGTCGGTCATGTCGGCCCGGCGGCGCATACGACGCCCGATCTGTTCCCGCTCGACCTTGATAAATCGGTAAGCTCGGAAAAAGAGTAGGCTCAACCCAGCCCGTTTTTAATTTACTGTTTGGTTTGGTTGCCGAGGGGCTAAAGCCCTCTCGCTAAGCGGCGCGAAGCGCGCCCCAATCCCGCTGAAGCGGGAAGAAACAGACGGCTCGTGTTTCACAGTTAGTATGCCGTGAACATTGTTTGCGGCAGTTGGAACTGCCAAACCGCTACACCATCCGCCTTTCCGCTTCAGCGGGATTGTGGCGCGCTTCGCGCCGCTTAGCGAGAGGGCTTTAGCCCCTCGGCAACCAAACCAGTCGGCAACTCAAAAGCGAAAAACGGGGTGGGAGCAAAACAACTGTTTCGCTCCCACCCCGTTTTTTCGTTGTTACTCTTTCATTTTCGCATCCGCTTTCATTGCCGCGCGCAACGTGCGGACGCGGGTGGGGTCTACGGGCGAGGCTATATTGGCGGCGTCGTATTTGAGGCTCGCCCCGACGATGGCCCCGGTCGCGCCGTTTTCGAGCAGGGTTTGGGCGGTTTGAGCGTTGAAGCCGCTTCCGATAAGAATGGGAATTTCGGGAAGCGCAGCTCGAACGCGGGCGACATCGGCGGGCGACGTGGGCGCGCCGGTCGCCGTTCCGCTGATGATCAGGGCGTCCGCGAGGCCGCGCAACGCGGCGTCGCGGGCGGCGTCTTCGAGCGTAGTTTGGGCGGGATCGCCGAGTTGCGCGGCGTGCTTGACGAAAATATCGGCCCAGATTGCGACATCCGCGCCCAACTCGCGCCGGTATAGGGTCGCGGTTCGGGCCGCGCCCTCGATGATGCCTTGATCCGTCACCGCCGCGCCCACATACACATTGACGCGCACGAACCGCGCGCCGGTGATGTGCGCGATGGCGAGAGCGGACTGGGCGTCGTTGCGGAGGCAGTTTACCCCGACCGGTAAATCATCGCCGACCACGGCGCGTACGGCGAGAACCGCCCGCGTGAGGGCGGCGACCGTGTGCGGCGGAACATTGTCTTTAGCGAACGGCGCGTCGAAGAAGTTTTCCACCATGATCGCCGACGCGCCGTTGTCCGCAAGCGCGCGGGCGTCCGCTTCGGCGCGGGCGATAACCGCGTCAAGCGGCGTTTGGCTCGCATCGTACCGCGCGCTTCCCGGTAGCGGCCCCAAGTGGACCATGCCGACAAGCGGACGGGCGCTCCAGAACGAGGCGCCGAGGGTGCCGTAATCGGTAAATTGCATAGCGAATCATACCGTGACCGCCGCGCCGCGCCAAAAACAAACCCCGCCACCCCTGTTACGGAGCGGCGGGGTTTGTCAGGTCAAACCGAACCGCGATTACTTGCGGCGGCGAAGAACCACGCCCATCAGCGGCAAGCCGCCCAGCGCGACAAGCGCGATGCTTCCCGGCTCCGGCACAGCGGCGTAAATGCGGAGAGCAAGCGCACTGTTGTTACCGATCTGGCGTGAGTCGGTGTTGGCAAAGTTGAAGTCAGTGCGTCCTGTCGAGTTGCGGTAGTAACCAAAAGTCGGTCCAGCGACGCCCGGAACCGATCCCACAGCGAACGGATTGGAAGTCGCCCCGCCGCGAATTGCAGTGGTGAGGTTGTCGATGGTTTGGAACCCTGCGCCAGTGTTACCCTGCCAATTCAGAACCATGCCAAGATTTGTATAAGATCCAACGGGAAGTCCGCCGGTTATCCCGAAACCCGTGAATGTAGTATAGGTACCGGTGGCAAAGGCAAAAGGCTGTGCAGCAGACACGGTTGTGCCAAACGTGATGGGACCGCCGATAGGATTAGAAAAGACATTCGTTTGAGTGCCAGAGCTAAAGGTACCATAAAACTGGACGCGGAGTTGAAGTCCAGTCAGATTAAGCGTTGCCCCAGTGGAATTGACGACGGGGGCGTCAAAACTGGTGATGCGGAATGGTAAAGAGCCACCGCTACCATCGAAAGCGTTAAATGCCTGACCCATAAAGGAATTGGTCGCGGTGGGAGCGCCCACTGTAGGCTCATTTGTCATGGTGTCGAACGCGACGCCGCTACCAGCGGGCGCGTTCGCGGCGGGATAAGTTTGGGCGTTGGCGTGGGGCGAAAGCAACGCGGATGAGACGAGCGCGGCGACGCCAAAAGCGGCGGCGAGGGTTAACTTACGAAAGGTGAACAAAAACAGACTCCTTCGCGCCGCTTAGGAGCGGCGAACCATTGCCCGAGCGCCGTGAGAACCGAACGCAAGGGCGAGAAACGATGAATAAACCGGAAGCGCAAAGGAGCAACGCCGCTCGTTTTCCGCGTAACCAAACATTATCTAGGACGACTGCGGAAAAACAGCGTCCGCGATAACGGAAACGCTAACACCGCCGGGACGCGCTTACATGCGAAGCAAGACCCAAGAGCATAGCGGGAATATACAATTAATTACGCGCCGTGAACGTGTTTTCCTGCTACGGTCGAATTTATTTTTTTAAATTTGCAGGCGGACCTGCCTACGGCGCGCACAGTCGGGTACAACGAGGGTGGCGCGCTTCGCAAACCAGCGCGTGGAGGATGAAACATATGCCTGCCCCCGACACCGACCCGAGCAAAAACACGACCGATCACAACGCCGATCACGACGCCGCCTATGAAGCCGATGTCGCACGCGCGCACGCCGACGGGACCGCGCTCCCGGAGATTACGGACGGCTCCGACCTGCCGCCCGCCGACCTGTACCACGGCGCGGAGGCCCTCGCCCAGATTCTTGCGGACGATCTGCCCGAGAACTGGCAAAACATTGGCCTTGCCGATACCGACCCCGCCCGCTGGGAGTCGCTCGATGTCGCCCGCGCCGCCGCGTTCGCCGTGCGCAACCGTCGCGCCGCGTTCGACGCCCTGCTCGAACGCTTCCCCTGGCTCGCCGCCTACGGGTCGGGCCATTCCGCCGACCCGCTGGGCGCGATGGCGGATCAGTTTCTGACCGGGTAGGGGAAATCAACCCCTGCCGCCGTTTTTGGGTACAAAATCAGCAACAACAAACAGGTCGCCCACTTACAACGGCGGGCGATACAGGAAGCGTAACGATTTAAATGTCTATGGATGCGGCGACGCCCGCCGTACCGGGCGCGGTAACGGGAACGACAACAAACACGAGCGAAGATGCGGCGGTCGCGCGGCGGGAAGCCCTGCCGTTTTTATATGACCGCGCCGCCGCGTTGGAGATGGAGTTGCGACGGGCCGCAAACGGAAACGCGGATGCGGAGCTGACGGCGGGCGAGGTAGGGACGTTTAATCAATTGCTCAGCGATGCGCGGCTTGCTTTGCCCCAGTCCAAAGCATTGCGCGAGGATCTGCGCGACATCAGTTTTGATGACCATGCAGGCGATGTGTACCATCTGGTCCACACCACGCTTGTACCAACCCTTCGCAATGCGCTTCCCGACGAAGATTACGACAAACGATAAGGATTGGAAAGAACAATGCGAATTAACAGCGAAGCGGAAGACCGGCATGACGACGAGGCGCGGCAGGGGACTACGGGGCCGCTCGATGTGGTCCACGGCGACCCGAACGACCTGAGCGAGTTCAACCCGTCGCTTCCCCCGATGCCCGCAGACCGCGCGAAAATGGCGGGCGCGACGCCGTCCACGGAACCGCAAACCGCCGAAGAGTTGGAGCGTGCCAAAAACCCGCTCGGCTATACTGTCACTACGCCAACCGAGGCGGAGATAGACAACAAATAGCCAGGAAGAGTTTTAACCACAAAGGCGCAAAGGACACAAAGTTCAGAAAAAAGAAGGAGAGCAAAATCAGAAATGCTTTCTTTTATCTTCTCTGAACTTTGTGTCCTTTGCGCCTTTGTGGTTAAAACTCTTCCTGGCTTTACTCCGCGCCGCCGCCTTCTGCGGCTCTTCCGGCGCGTCGGTAGCGGCGACGGCGCACCACGACCGGCAAGGTTTCCGCGTCGGCGGGTGCGTCGTTATCGGTTT
The DNA here is from genome assembly GCA_964252165.1 of uncultured Armatimonadaceae bacterium. Classification (GTDB taxonomy): domain Bacteria; phylum Armatimonadota; class Armatimonadia; order Armatimonadales; family Armatimonadaceae; genus CAXUMS01. Next base: position 18,126 of record CAXUMS010000013.1, on the reverse strand, counting down.
CGGCGGGGGATGCGCCCCCCGTTTCGTTGTCTTGGTTGTTGTCGCCTGCGTTCCCCTCGGCGACGACGCGCGGCAGGAACTCGTCCGGGACGGGCGGCAGGTCGGCGTCGTCTTCGAGCGCATCGGATTGCGGCAGCAGTTCCGCAAGCGACGGACGCGCGCGGGCCGGGCCGGGCGGCTCCGGTAGCGGCATGGTCGCGATGCGCCGCGACAGCGTGTTGGCGGCGTTCGCGTCGTCGGCGGGGGGCGCATTGTCACCATCGTCTTCCTCACCCAGCGCGCCGATAGTCTCCGTGCGTCCGCGTCCTCGGCGACGGCGTCGTTTCTTCGCCGCAACCGACGATGC